>DGVT01000033.1 GCA_002395965.1 Porphyromonadaceae bacterium UBA4277 | reverse complement strand
CTGCTGCCATACAACTGCAAAGCCGGGCTCTAACCAAGCCCGGCTGTAATTTTCATCGACCATACGGCTCTTTTCGGATGGTTACGGCACAACGCGATGCGTTGGGCTACCCGACGGGCCGCTGCCGCTACCTGACGGGCTGCCGCCACCGCATGGCATAGCGCACTGGGGAGAGTGGTTAGCTCATGCGCGATTTGTAGTCATCGTAGGTGAATTCTCGCATCACTTCGCGGCTTCCGTCGGTGTGCTCAAGCACGAGAGCCGGATGCTGAATGCCGTTGAACATGTTGGTCTTTACTGTGGTGTAGTGGTTCATGTCTTCGAAAGTGAGGTGGTCGCCCACTGCCAGTTCCCTCTCAAAGCTCCAGTCTCCCACATAGTCACCACTCAGACATGAGTTGCCGCCGATTCTGTAAGTGGGTTTGCTGGGGTCAACTTCGTCGAGTGCTTGTGTGATGCGTGGCTTGTAGGGCATCTCCAGGCAGTCGGGCATGTGGCAGGCAAACGACACATCGACGATAGCCGTTTTGATGCCGGAGTTTTCTACGACATCTACCACTTGGGCCTCAAGGTCGCCCGTTTGCCAGCAGAATGCACTGCCGGGCTCAAGGATGATTTCGAGATTTGGGTGATTTCTACCGAATTTCTTGAGCAGGGCTATGAGGTGATTAGTGTCGTAATCCTTCCTGGTCATTAAGTGGCCACCGCCCATATTAATCCATTTGAGCTGTGGCAGAAAATGTCCAAACTGATTTTCTACAGCATTCAGGACTTGTTCCAGATCGTGTGACGTGGATTCGCACAATGCGTGAAAGTGAAAGCCGTCGATGCCATCGGGCACATGTGTGAGTGCGTCGGCAGTGACGCCAAATCGTGACCCCGGGCAGCATGGGTTATATATGTCGGTCTCTATCACCGAACACATGGGGTTAATGCGCAATCCGCAGCTCACATGCTTGTCGGGGTGTGTGCTGTTATGCTTTTCTACAAGATGCTTGAAGCGCTCGAATTGTGCTACCGAGTTGAAGGTTATGTGCGAGCTACCCTCGATGAATGGCCGTATGGTGTCGTCGGTATAGGCCGGGCAGTAGGTGTGTGCACGGCAGGCGAGCTCTTCGTTGGCAAGTTGCATTTCATTGAGTGAGCTTGCAGTTGAGCTGATACCGTATTCTCTGAAGATGGGAAATGTCTTCCACAGTGCATTGGCTTTGAATGCCATGATGATTTTTGCGCCGCTGAGCTTGCTCACATGTGTGATGAGGTCGAGATTTGCCCTAAGTTTGCTCTCATATATTATATAATAAGGTGTCTTTATCATGATGCTAAGTGAGAATTAATGTAGAGTGCTGGCAAAGTTAGTAAAATTTTAGTAATCATGAAAGTGCATGAATATTAACAATTAAAAGCAATAATTGCAAGCTCAATCGTTTGCATGGTGTTAAAGGCTTGATAATCAGCTTGTGGCGTGCTGGGGTGTAGCCGGATTGCGTGTGCCGAGGTTTGCGGGCTGGTGGCAATGAGCAGTGAGTGTGGATTTTTTTTTGTAACTTTGTGGCCTTAAATGGGATAGTTTGGACTTTTTTCGAGACCAGAACCATTAAAAAAGCGTCGTTTTATGCTTGATTATTTGTTTGAAACCAGTTGGGAAGTCTGTAATCGGGTTGGCGGCATCTATGCCGTATTATCGACCAAAGCCAAGACACTTCAACGTCAATATAAAGATCGTGTAATCTTCATCGGCCCCGACCTGTGGACCGGTGGTGATGAGTCGCCGTTTTTTGTTGCGGCCAAGACCCCGCTTGATGCCTGGCAGCAGAATGAAGGGCTGCCCTTAGGTGTCAAGGTGCGGCTGGGAAGGTGGAATGTCCCTGGCAAGCCAATAGCCATCTTGGTTGATTACCGCTCGGTTTATGCTGTCAAGGATGCGTTGTATGCGCAGATGTGGGAGCATTATGGCGTGGATTCACTTCATGGTTATGGCGACTACGACGAGTCGTGCATGTTTGCCTGTGGTGCTGCTTTAGTGATAGAAAGCATAGTGGGCTACATGGGCGGCAATGCCGGCAGAGTGGTAGCTCACTTCGATGAGTGGACCACCGGCATGGGGCTTCTGCATGTGAAGAACCACTTGCCGCATGTGGCCACAGTGTTTACCACTCATGCTACAAGCATAGGGCGCAGCATCTGCGGTAATGGTAAACCCCTTTATGACTACATGGCTGGCTACGATGGCGACCAAATGGCCATGGAGCTAAATATGCAGTCAAAGCATTCTCTTGAAAAGGCTGCGGCGCATGCCGCCGACGTGTTTACAACGGTGAGCGAGGTGACGGCGCGTGAATGTGAGCAGTTGCTCGGCCGCCGTCCGGTGGTGACGCCCAATGCCTTTGAACGTGGGTTTGTGCCCAAGGGAAAGGCTTATGCACTGGCTCGTGATAAAGCTCGCAGCCGCCTCTTGGCACTGGCTAAGGCGATGACAGGTGTCACCTACGATGACGACACAATGCTTGTGGCCACTTCGGGGAGGTGTGAGTTTCGCAATAAAGGCATTGATGCCTATCTTGATGCACTTAATGTGCTGCGCACAGCTCTGAAAGAAGGCCATGCTTCGCGGCGTGTCGTGGCATTTGTGCTTGTGCCGTCGTGGACGGTAGGACCGCGTGCCGATGTGGCGGCCAACATGGCAAACGACTCATCGGTTGGAGTGCCCTGTCCGCAGGCAACCCACGTGATGCACGAGGGGTTTGAAGATGCCGTGATCAGAAAAATGCGCGACCTAAACTTTGGCAACGTGGCAGGCGACTTGCTGCATGTGTTCTATGTGCCGTGCTACCTGAATGGTGCCGACGGCATTATCGACATGACATACTACGACGTGCTGTGCGGCCTTGACCTCACGGTGTTCCCAAGCTATTATGAGCCCTGGGGCTACACACCGCTCGAGAGCATAGCATTCGGTGTTCCCACCATCACTACCGACCTGGCCGGCTTCGGACAATGGGTGCTCGACACATTTGGCACCGAGCGGGCATCAAGTGGAGTGCATGTGCTGCATCGTGACGACTCGAATTATCACGAAACGGTGCACGCCCTGGCACAAAGCATGGCGGCCTTCTACGGCCATGATGCCAATCGTGTGGCAGCACTGGTGCGACGAGCACGCGCAACGGCTGCACAAGCCGACTGGCAACACTTCATGCACTACTATGACGTGGCCTATGAGGTGGCTCTCAACGCCGTGGCTGGCCGAATGAACTAATAAAACGAAGATAACACTATAATAATACTCTATGAAATTAAACATTAGCAACACAAGCACTCCGCAATGGAGAAACTTGACTGTGCAATCAAAACTCCCGGGAAAATTGCAGAAACTCGAGGAGCTGTCGAAAAACCTGTGGTGGGTGTGGAATAGTGAGGGAAAATCACTGTTCCATGATCTGGACCGCGACCTGTGGCGGGCAACCGGCGAAAACCCGGTCATGCTACTGCAAAAGATGAAATCGTCGCGTTTCGACGAAATCATAGCCGATGAGGCAATGATGCGCCGCATCGACACTGTCTATGAGCACTTCAAGGAATACATGAAAGTGCCCATGCGCACCGATATTCCGTCGATATCTTACTTCAGCATGGAATATGGCCTGTGCAATGCCTTGAAAATCTACTCTGGTGGACTGGGCATCTTGGCCGGTGACTATATTAAAGAAGCCAGCGACCGCTGTGTGGACATGACTGCCGTGGGATTCTTGTACCGATATGGGTATTTCACACAGACCCTCTCGATGGATGGCCAGCAAATAGCCAACTATGAGCCGCAGAACTTCAATCAGCTGCCCATAGAGCCCGTGCTTGACGAGCATGGCCATCAGATGGTGCTCGAAGTGCCATATCCCGGCCGCATTATCTTTGCCAACATTTGGCGGGTGAATGTGGGACGCATGAAACTCTATCTGCTCGACACTGATATTGACCAGAATAGCGAGTACGACCGCCCAATCACCCATAAGCTCTATGGTGGCGACTGGGAAAACCGCATCAAGCAGGAATATCTGCTCGGCATCGGTGGCGTGCTAATGCTCAAGCGTCTGGGAATCAAGCACGACATCTATCACTGCAACGAAGGCCACGCTGCCCTGCTCAACCTGCAGCGCCTGGTGGACTATGTGCAAGACGATGGCTTGAGCTTCAACGAAGCCCTCGAGGTGGTGCGCGCATCATCGCTCTACACTGTTCACACCCCGGTGCCGGCAGGACACGACTACTTTGACGAAGGCCTTTTCGGTAAATACATGGGTGAGTTCCCCTCTAAGTTGGGTATCTCATGGCAAGACCTGATGAACATGGGCCGCGAAACCCCCGACAGCAACGAGCGCTTCTCGATGAGCGTGTTTGCACTCAACACCACGCAAGAGTCTAACGGCGTGAGCTGGCTTCATGGCCAGGTGTCGCGCAAGATGTTCCAAGGTGTATGGAAGGGCTATGCACCCGAGGAGTCGCACGTGGGCTATGTAACTAATGGTGTGCACATGCCCACATGGGCCGCAAGCGAGTGGAAGGCGTTCTATGCACGCAAGTTTGGCAAAAACTATCTTGAGAGCCAGGAAGACGAGAAGACCTGGGCGCCCATCTTCAGCGTGCCCGACGAAGAAATATGGGATCTGCGCATGCAGCTGAAGAATAAGTTCATCAACTTTGTGCGCCGTGACTTCACAGCCAACTGGCTGAAAAACCAGGGCGACCCCACGCGCATCATGTCGATTGTCGATAAGATCAACCCCCATGCGCTGCTCATAGGCTTTGCACGCCGCTTTGCCACCTACAAGCGAGCCTATCTGCTCTTTAACGACCTTAACCGCCTCTCTAAGATTGTCAATAACGAGAAATTCCCCGTGCAGTTCATCTATGCCGGCAAGGCTCACCCCGCCGACGGTGCCGGTCAGGACCTGATCAAGCGAATTATCGAGATATCGAAGATGCCGGAGTTCCTCGGAAAGATTATCTTCCTGGAAAACTACGACATGACAGTCTCTAAACGACTCATAACCGGAGTTGACATCTGGCTGAATACGCCCACACGACCGTTGGAGGCTTCGGGCACGTCGGGTGAAAAAGCCGAAATGAACGGACTGCTCAACTTCTCGGTGCTCGATGGATGGTGGTATGAAGGCTACCGCGAGGGAGCCGGATGGGCACTCACCGCTAAGCGCACCTATACCGACCAGGCTCAGCAGGACAAGCTCGACTCGGCTACCATCTACTCCATGCTCGAGAACGAGATAATTCCTCTATACTTTGCAAAGAATAGCAAGGGCTACTCTCCCGAGTGGATACAGTTTATCAAGAACTCGATAGGGCATATTGCGCCCAACTACACAATGTCGCGCATGATGCGTGACTATTTCGACCGCTTCTATCGCCCCGAGGCCGAGCGCTCGGCAAAGCTCGTGGCCGACAACTATGCCATGGCGCGCGAAATTGTGCAGTGGAAAGAGAATGTGGCTGCTCACTGGGATGCCGTCAAGCTGTGTGGCGACATCAAGTTGAGCGACACAATGCACAATGCCATGAGCAATGGCGAGGGACTTGAAGCCTCGCTGTGCCTCGACACGGCCGGACTGGGCGACAGTATCGGCGTTGAGATGGTGGTTTATAAAGAGGAAGATGGCGACACACACTTCCATGCCGCAATCCCATTCGAAGTGGTGGCCCGCGACGGCGACATATTCACCTATCGCATGCGCCACGACGTGAAGTATTCAGGTATGTTCCGTTACGCATTCCGCGTTTTCCCATGGAACGATAAGCTGCCGCATCGCCAGGACTTCGCATTTGTCAAGTGGGTATAGTTGCCGGCATTGCACGCGGCAACAGCCATCATTCAAAGCCACTACCTGGCAATAATTCAAAATCAGTGACGCACAATGGGTGCGCCACTGATTTTTTATGAAAGTTGAGCTCTTTAGCCGGGCAAATGCAGCAGCCGGAATGCGATGCCGATGTGAACCATCCCCCAAGTGCCCCATAGCCGAAAAAAGACAGTAGCAATAGCCCTCCCGGCATCAAGTCATCATCAGATCCTCGCTGTGGGCGAGCACTAATAAGGAGCCTCACTGCGTGCGTCAGCCCTTACCAGTTCTGGTGGATTTATAATCCGCCAGGGCTTAACTGGGGATTTTCAATCCCCGTTCCGTCCCGGCACATCGGTAGCCCTCACGGGGTGGCGGATTGCAAATCCGCAGGTTACCTGGCGGCCGGATTGCAAATCCAGCCGAACGAGGTTTCACAGCATTTTTTAGACTATAAGCAACATAAGGGCACATAAGGCATCCGCTATGTTCCATAGGCGGCATCGCGGGGGGTATCCTCGACTGGAAGTCGAGCATTTGAGTAACCGGGGGTGTCGCCGGAGCGACACCCCCGGCATCAAGTCATCATCAGATCCTCGCTGTAGGCGAGCACTAATAAGGAGCCTCGCTGCGTGCGTCAGCCCTTATGACCCTTATGTTCCTTATAGTCTAAAAAACTATGTGTGATCTGAATGCGAACGACGCAGCGTCCGTCCTGCGTCGTTTTGATTACAAAATTTAACATTATGTATAGTCTTGTTTTTCAGAGGTTTGTCGTTAAGAGCGAAATTTTCCTTGAAAAAACTTGCAAAAACATTTGGCCATATCGTGCAGAGGCAGTAATTTTGCACCCGCAAAACGAAAACTACAGGGTTGCAACCGCATCCTGAAAAATTTTTGAAAAAAAATCGGTCAAAAATTTGGCCATGTCAAAAATCGGTTGTAATTTTGCAACGATTTCGCCTCACGACTTGAAAAATGAGTGAGCGATTTTTTTGACGCCAGTTTTGGCGAGAGTTCTTTGAAATGTTTGCAATGATGGAATGTAGTAATAAGAGACAAGGAATAGGAATTCTGAGGCTCTCGTCACTAAAATTCTTTATAGGTATAACACAGTAAATTTGCGACGCCTGATTCACGGAGCTGCTCTGAGTGTGTGTTGTTTCTTTACAATCTTTTGAAAGAAAGAGAAACAAGATATTAACAACGAAGAGTT
>DGVT01000050.1 GCA_002395965.1 Porphyromonadaceae bacterium UBA4277 | reverse complement strand
ATCGAGGCCGGTAACGTGAGCATGACCACCGGTAGCTCACTCATTCGCGGTAGTGCAGCCTTGTTTGGTGTCAAGACCAAGTTGCAGTTCGGAAAACTCACGGCCACAGCTCTCGTGTCGCAACAAAATAGCGAGTCGCAAACTGTGAACACCCGCGGTGGCAAGCAGACAACACCATTCTACATCACCGCCGATAAATATGACCAGAACCGCAACTTCTTCCTGTCGCATTTCTTCCGTGATAACTACGACAGCTGGTGCAGTAAATTGCCACTCGTGTCGTCGGGCGTGAATGTCACCCGAGTTGAGGTGTGGATCACTAACAAGCGTGGCACCTACAACGAGTCGCGAAACATCATGGCCTTTATGGACATCGGTGAGAACAAGCATTTGCTCAACGACCACTGGATTCCTAATGCAGCCGAAGACAACCCAAGCAACGCATCTAACAATTTGCTGGATGAAATAAAAAACACCTATCCCGATGCGAGATTTATCAGTCAGGCGGCAACCGTGCTTTCTCCCCTTCAAGCCTATGGCTTTGAAGGCGGTCGTGACTACGAAAAGATAGAAAGTGCCCGCATGCTGAATTCATCGGAATATACGCTTAATGCAAGCCTTGGCTACATTCAGTTGAAAACCGCGCTCAATGCCGATGAGGTTATAGCCGTGGCCTATCAATATACCTACCGCGGCAAGACCTACCAGGTGGGTGAGTTTGCAGGCGATATCACCAGCACCGAGCAGTCGGTGTATGTGAAAATGCTGAAAGGCACAACCTCATCGCCCTATTACCCGTCGTGGAAACTGATGATGAAAAACATTTACTCGCTGGGTGCCTACCAGATGTCGAAACAGAATTTCAAGTTGAATATAAAATACCTGAGCGACACTACCGGCACCGAGCTTACCTACATACCGGCAGGTGCTATCAATGGCAAGCCTCTGCTGCAGGTGATGAACCTCGACCGCTTGGATGCCAATAATGAGACTAATATCGACGGTCGTTTCGACTATGTGGAGGGTTACACTGTGAGCAGCTCGCAGGGTAAGGTCATCTTCCCCGTGGTAGAGCCCTTCGGCTCGCACTTGCGCAAGGCCTTCGGCAACGATGCCATCGCCGACAAGTATGTATATGAAGAGCTTTATGACTCAACGCTTACTATAGCACGCCAGGCGCAGGACAAAAATAAGTTTGTGCTTGCCGGTGAGTATCAAGGCTCTGATGGCGGGAGTGTGATCAGACTCAATGCGATGAATGTGCCGCGTGGATCGGTGGTGGTTACTGCCGGAGGAGTCCAGCTGACTGAAAACAGTGACTATACTGTTGACTACACCATGGGTACGGTCACCATTACCAATCAGAGCATTATTGACGCCGGTACCAACATCAGCGTGTCGATGGAAAACCAGTCAACTTTCAGCATGCAGCGAAAGACGCTGCTGGGACTTGATCTTGACTACGCATTTAACAAAAACTTCCACTTGGGTGGTACTATAATGCACTATGGTGAGAAGGCACTCACCGAAAAAGTGGGCATCGGGCAAGAGCTCGTGAATAACACTATCTGGGGTGTGAATGTGGCCTATAACACCAAGTTTATGTGGCTCACCAACCTGATGAACAAAATCCCCACCGTTAATGCCACTGCGCCATCGTCGTTAACCTTCAAGGGCGAATTTGCACAATTGTTGCCGCACAGGGCAGCCACCGGCTCAAACCGAGGCAGCTCGTATATTGACGACTTTGAATCGACACAGTCGGGCATCGACCTGCGTTCTCCCTATGCATGGTTCTTGGCTTCGACACCCTACGACAATGCCAGCGATGCACTCTTCCCTGAGGCCTCGTTGAACAACGATGTGACCTATGGCAAAAACCGCTCATTACTGTCGTGGTATTATATCGACCGCCTGTTCACGCAGAGAAACTCGACCTATGTGCCCGGATACATCAAGAATGACCTGGAGCAACTGTCGAGCCCCTATGTGCGTGAGATTCCCTATAGCGAGGTCTTCCCAGGACGTGAGCTTAACTACGGCGAATCGTCGAGTGTGCAGACGCTCAACCTCTCGTTCTACCCTAAGGAGCGTGGACCCTACAACCTGGATGCCACCGATGTAGATAGCGACGGCAACCTGCTTTATCCCGAGAAACGATGGGGCGGTATCATGCGTAAACTCGACAATACCGATTTCGAGCAGTCTAACATCGAGTACATACAGTTCTGGATGCTCGATCCCTTCCTCGATGAGAATAATCCTAATCGAGATGGAGGCTACCTTTATTTCAACCTCGGCGAAATGAGTGAAGACATTCTGAAAGATGGTCTCAAGTCGTATGAAAATGGAGTAGGGTCGAACGTTGATATCAATTTCCTTAAAGAAACGGCTTGGGGCAAGGTCTCCACCCAGACGTCGCTCACCTATGCCTTCGACACCTCCAACGGACCGCGACTGTCGCAGGACGTCGGTCTCGACGGACTGGTAAATGACGATGAGAAGATTTTCCCAACTTATCGCAATTTCGTCAGCCAACTGCGCACTAAGCTCTCGCCCGAAGCCGTGTCTCGCATGGAACAGGATCAGTTCTCACCGCTCAACGACCCGGCAAGCGATAACTACCACTTCTATCGTGGCTACGACTACGATGAGCAGCGCCTTGGCATCCTCGACCGTTACAAGCACTATAATGGCGTTGAGGGCAACTCCCTCGGTCAGGAAGATGCTTCCGACGGCCTTTATCAGAGTGCTCGCAGCGTGCCCGATGTGGAAGACATTAACCAAGATAACACGCTCAACGAATATGAGCGCTATTTCCAGTATCGCGTAGCCATCCATCCCGACTCACTCAATGTGGGGCAGAATTATATCATCGACAAGCGTGATGCCGTGGTCACTACCCGCAACGGACAGCGCCAGGAAGTAACGTGGTATCAATTCAGCATTCCTCTGCGCAGCTATGAGCGAAAAGTGGGAAGTATCAACGATTTCTCAACAATCCGCTTCATCCGCATGTTCATGACCGGATTTAACGAGACCACACACTTGCGCTTTGCAACGCTCGAGCTCATGCGTGGCGAGTGGCGTAACTATAACTACAACCTGAATATGCGCGGCGATGCGCCTGCTACCGGAACAGTAAACGTTAACACCGTCAACATCGAGGAAAACGCTTCGCGCGAGCCGGTGAACTATGTGCTTCCTCCCGGTGTGACGCGTATCATCGATTCAGGACAATCGCAAATCACACAGCTCAACGAGCAGTCGATGCAGATGACCATCAACGACCTGCAGCAGGGTGATGCACGCGGCGTGTATAGAAACACCACGCTCGACCTGCGCATCTACAAACGGTTGCAGATGTTCCTGCATGCCGAGGCTCCTGTGGGCGACAACATCCTTCATAATGGCGATGTGTCGGCATTTGTCCGTCTCGGTTCTGATATTAAGAATAACTACTATGAATATGAAATTCCTCTCGACCTTACCGAGCATGGCCATTATAACACCAATAGCAGTTCTGACCGTCTAAAGGTGTGGCCCGACCAGAATATGCTCAACGTTGACATGGATGTATTCACCAATGTCAAGAAAGCACGTAATGCAGCCAAGCTGGCCGGTGAAAGCGGCGTGTCCTACACACAACGCTACACCATGCAAGACCCCGAATCACCCAACCACAGGGTCACCGTGCAGGGTAATCCCTCGTTAGGCGACGTGCGAGTGATGATGATAGGTGTGCGTAATAATGCCAACTCGCCGCGCAGTTGCGTGGTGTGGGCCGACGAGTTGAGGGTAACCGACTTTGACAACGAAGGCGGCTGGGCGGCTAAGGCCAATATGACCCTCAACATGAGCGACATTGCCACAGTGAATGTGGGCTTCCACAAGGAGACCTACGGCTTTGGATCGGTAGATCAGTCGCTCAGTCAGCGCCGTCTCGACAATTACGACCAGTATAATGTGGCCGTTCAGACCGACCTCGGACGCTTCCTGCCCGAGAAGGTTAAGCTCAAAGCTCCCATTTATTACTCATATAGCAACGAGAAGACTACTCCCAAGTATAACCCGCTCGACCAGGACATCACACTCAAGGATGCACTGGATGCATGTGTCGATGAGCATCAGCGCGACTCAATCAATGATTTTGCCGTGACTCTGCGCACTGCCAAGAGCTTCAGCATTTCGGGCCTGAAGTTTGATGTGAAGAGCAAGAACCCAATGCCGTGGGATCCGGCAAACTTCACGTTTAGCTATTCGTTCAACAAACAGCACCTCAACGACCCAGAAAACGTGTATGAGAACACCAGCGACACGCGTGGCAGCTTCCAGTATAGCTGGACACCGTATGCTAAGCCATTCACACCATTCAAGAAGTTTATTGATGCCAAGAACAAGAATATGAAGTTCTTCCGCGAATGGGAACTGCACTGGCTACCCTCGAACATTGCTTTCAGCACCAACATCTCTCGCTACTACTATGAGCAGCAGACAAGAAACGAAACAGGCATCGATGTCGAGCTCCCGGTGGCCGTGAGTAAGAACTTCTTGTGGGATCGCCAGTTTGCCATCTCGTGGAACTTGACCAAATCACTATCAGCATCGTTCAATAGCAACACTCAGGCACACATCCTTGAACCCGTGGGACAAGTTAACAAGAAACTCTTCCCCGATGCCTATCGCGACTGGAAAGACTCGGTGTGGCGCAGCATTAAGGACCTGGGCACTCCGTGGAGCTATAACCAGTCGTTCACGGCAAGCTATAAAGCTCCCTTCAACGCTATTCCCATACTGAGCTTTATCAATGCTTCGGCCAACTACAATGCCACCTACAACTGGAATCGCGGCACTGTGGTTGACGAGGTGTCGTCGGGCAACACGATTGCCAACCAGTCGTCGTTCACAGTCGATACGCGTCTTGCACTCGAGCAGTTCTACAACAAGATTCCATATCTGCAAGAGGTGAACAAACGATTCTCTGGATCCAACAATTCTAACGCAAAAGCCACAAAAAAGAAAGCTAAGAAGTTTAACCGCACCTACAAGCTAAATCCCGATTCTTCGCTCGTTATAAAACATAATATGAATGTGAAGAACGTGAAGGTGACAGCTACTACGACTAAGAACAAGCCATTCCCGGTCGAGTTCAAGACCGTGGACAATAATACGGTAGAGATTCTTACTCATGGCGATGAGAACATCAAGTTCACCGTTACCGAGGTGCAAAAAGAACATGGCGGATTCTGGTGGAACTTAGGGCAATACACTGCGCGCCTGGCAATGAGCGTGCGCAGCGTGAATGTGCGCTGGCGCAACACACGCCAGATGTCGATACCGCAGTTCATCCCCGACGTGGGCGACATTTTCGGCCAGAATTCACACTACGATGTGATGGCTCCCGGCTTAGGCTTCGCATTCGGCTTTGTGGATGAAAGTTACATTGACCAGGCCAAGTCGCGTGGCTGGCTCATGGGAGATGCCACACAGACCTCGCCTGCCATCTACTCTAAGACCGATGAGTTTAATGCTGAAGTACAGCTCGAGCCCATAAGGGGACTCAAGATCACACTCACCGGCAACCGTACCGACAATCGCACTAACCAGGTGCAATTCATGTACGACGATATGGCTACGCTTTACTCGGGAACCTACACCAAGACGCATGTGGCCATCAAGACGGCATTGCGCGGTGTGAGTGCCGACGATGGCTATAACAGCAAGGCATTTAACGATTTCCTGGATAACATACCCATCGTTGCCGAGCGACTGCAAGCACAGTACAATGGCGTCACTTATCCTGATCGAGGCTTCCTGAGGGGAACTGCCATGGCCGGACATGATTTCAACCCAGACGACAGTCCCGTGAACATGGCAAGCAGCGACGTGCTTATTCCCGCATTCATGGCAGCATATTCTGGCAAAAGTGCTAAAACAGTAACGCTCAATCCGTTCCCATCGCTCAAAGAAATACTGCCTAACTGGCGAGTTACCTACGATGGGCTCTCGAAGATCGAAGCATTCAAGAAATGGTTCAAGAGCTTCAGCATCACACATGCTTATCAGTGCACATATCAGGTGGGCTCGTTCAACTCATTTACCGACTGGATTGACATTGGCAATGGCTTGGGCTTTACACAAGATGCTGTAACCGGCAATGCAATTCCTTCGTCGCCCTACAACATCTCGTCGGTAACGCTGACCGAGAAATTTGCTCCTCTTATTGGAGTGAATATTACACTCAAAAACGACATGACCTTCAACTGCGAGTATCGCGACCAGCGCACGCTCACACTCAACTCGGCTGCCGGTCAGCTCGTCGAGGCCATGACACGCTCGTTTGTGCTCGGGGCTGGCTATAAAATCGCCAACTTCAATTCGGTGCTTAAGCTGAAAGGTAAGCAAAAGGGAGTTAGTAACGACCTCACGATGAACCTGAATGTGCAGATGAACAATAACACAGCACTCATTCGCAAGATGGACGTTAACACCACGCAGGCAACCAGCGGAACACGCACTTTCAGCGTAAACTTCACTGCAAACTACCAAATGAGCAAGCGCGTAACCGTGGGAGCCTACTTCGACCATCAGGTGAACACGCCTCTCGTGTCGGCCACGTCCTATCCAACCACTAACAGCAACTTCGGGCTATCACTGAACTTAAGCCTTGCCAAGTAACCGTTTGGTATAGTGGACGAATGCGGAAGTTGGTTTACATATTGCTCTTGATGGTGGTGGCTGGCACCGTGGGGTGCCACCGCACACCGAGCGATGTCGAGCGGCAGCTCATCGACATCGACTCGCTCATCAGCTCCACCGAGAGCTCGGTGAGCTATGGCCGTGGCTGCTCGCCGGCCGACAGTGCCCTCAAGCTGCTGGCCGCTCTCAGCACATCGCCCAACTCTCAGCCCGCCGACACCTCCGAGTCCTCTGAGTCCTCTGGGACCTCTGGGACCTCTGGGACTTCTGGGAACTCTGGGACTTCTGGGAACTCAGTGGAGAGCTCCCCCTCTAAGTTAGAGGGGGCAAGGGGGAGTGTGTCAGCGACTGATGAAGCCTCCCCAGTGAGTGTGTCAGCGACTGATGAAGCCTCCGCAGGGAGTGTGTCAGCAAGCAAGGGTACCTCCCCGGGGAATATATCGAAGGGCAAGGTCGCCTCCCCAGTGCCTATGACCAAGGCCGAGCGTGCCTACCACGCTCTGCTCACTGCGCAAGCCATGTGGAAGGCCTACATCCCCGCCACTACCGACTCTGTGATTCGCTGCGCCTGGCAGTACTATGAGCACAACGGTGCCTACGACCGCCGCATCCGTGCCATGCTGTATATGGGCACCACGGCCGAAGAGCTGGGCCACCCCGAGGAAGCCATGCGCTGGTACAAGCGCACCGAGCTCGAAGCCAAAGATAAAGACCTATTTTACCATGGCACAGCACTATTATACATGGCGTATTTGTATCAATTCCAGTATATTTCACCGAATAAAGCAATCGCTATGCACAAAGAGGCGTATGACAAATTTCTGAGATGTGAAAATAAGCATTATCAGTTAGTTTGTTTAACAGAATTAGGAATGATTTATCGTTTAACTAAAGCTGATAGTGCTATTTACTATTCTAATTTGGCTATAAATCTCGCAAGACAAATTAATGATACGACACAATTATATAAGAATTATGAATCACGTGCAGGATATTATTTAGAACTAAATAATTGGCGGATGGCCTTAAAGTATTCTATGCTTGTTGTTAACTCTGATTGGGCAAATGAAAACGAGGCATGCTACTATTTTGCAGCGCAGAGTTACATTCATTTAGGATTAAAAGATTCTGCATGGGCTGTATTTAACATGGCTCCATCGCCCAATGCAGCGCGTGATAGTGTGCTATACTACCGCACATTATCGGAACTGCAATATCAAGAAGGAAAATATAAAGAAAGTGCTGCAAATTCCGAGAAAGCTGGTGATGTTTCAGGTAATGCTGTTATCACTCAATCAAAAATTAATTATACAAATATTGAAAATGAGTTTGAATTCCAATTATTAAGCGAAAGTAATAAAGAGCTTTCTTATCATTTGAAATGGCTATGGGTGTTGCTGGTGTTAGTTTTATTTGTATTCACTTGTTTTATAAACGTTGAGTTTGATAAGTTTAACGATCAGACAATCATTGATAAAGGAAAGCTCTCTAAAGCAAATAATGAAATAAAATATTTAAGTGGGAAACTGGAAGAGCTACACCATGACTTATCTCATTCAACTATCAATGATGATAAATATAAAGAACTTTTTAATATACAATCATCTTGTGTGAAAATTATATTTAAGAGTACGATATATTCAGGAGTTAAAGGAGCTTCAATTTTTAAATACATATTTGATATTCAAAAAATTAAAAATAAATTATTAGTTAATATTAAGTTACCAGAATATTTTTGGGAAGAACTGAATAAGTATTTAGAATTATTATTCCCCAATGCAATCAGGAACATAGAAGAAGAAGGAATAATTCTATCGGAAAAAGAAAAAAGATTGATTTCTCTCGATTGTTTACAAGTACCGAATGCAGTTTCTGCTATTATTCTTGATTATGCCGAGTATTCCACAGCATCAATAAGAAATAGATTAATTGCTAAGTTGGGAGGCAGTGGAAAAACTCTGCCTCAAATAATGAAAGATAAATCAGACAAAACCTGATTGCCCTCCCGATGTGGGTGTGTCATAATTCAGAAAAAGCGTTGAAAACGCAGGCGCATCGAAGATGCGACCATTTCTTTAACACCATGCAAGCAACATCGAAGATGTGCGCAGCTTGGTGAGAGACAGCGACTTAAAAGGTGCTTCGAAGATGCACTATATCAGTGACGTAATCTCAAAATTCAATCAAAGCCTTATGAAATAGAATTATGACACATCCCCATCGTTTTTTTATCTTTTGAATTGGTGGAGATTGATGGCATGTAATATAAATTCAATTATTTGATGGTAACCATCCGAAAAATGCCGGCTTGGTCTGGCATTTTTCTCGCTGTACCTTTGCGGTCAAAAAACCTATGTTCAATCTGAATGAGAATAACCGCATCGTGATGGCGCAGCACCCGACTGACATGCGCAAGGGTGTGAACACGCTGTGTGGCCAGGTGCGTGCTCTGGGTCTTGACCCAGCCGACGGCAAGGTGTATATATTCGTCGGCGCGAGCCGCAAGGTGATGAAGATCCTCCACTGGGAGCACGGCGGCTACGTGTTGTACTACAAGCGTCTTGAGCAGGGCCGGTTCCACCCGCGCATTTTCCTTCGGCAGGGCGTCGGTTTCCGCTCGA
>DGVT01000133.1:14140-21429 GCA_002395965.1 Porphyromonadaceae bacterium UBA4277 | reverse complement strand
GCTTGATGGTGTCGAGGAAGTCGAGTGCGTTGGGCTCGGGGTGCTTGAGGATGTCTTGCACGGTCTGCAGCCACACGGTGAGCTCGCTGTCTTCAACGCCCTCGCCAATCTTGTATTTCCAGTGTGCAGCCAGTCCCCGCTCGTCGATGTCGTCCATGCGTCGGCTGCGTATTTGCACCTCCACCCAGTTGCCGTCGGGCCCCATGACGGTGATGTGCAGTGCGCGGTAGCCGTTCACCTTGGGCGTGGAGATCCAGTCGCGCACTCGGTCGGGGTGCAGGCGGTACAGGTCGGTGATTTCGCTATAGATGTTCCAGCAGATGCGTTTCTCGTCGGCCTCGCGGTCGCACTCAAACACGATGCGTGCTGCATACAGGTCATATACTTCCTCAAATGGCACTTGCTTGCGCGTCATCTTTTTCCATATCGAGTAGCACGACTTGACGCGTGCCGTGAACTCATAGTCCAGGCCCATGTTGTCGAGTCGCTCGCGTATGGGGGCTGCAAAGCGGTCGAAGACCTCGGTGCGGTGCTGGTCGCTGTCGCTGATTTGCTGCTCAATCTGCTGGTAGAGCTCGGGGTGCTCATACTTGAAGCTGAGGTCTTCGAGCTCGGTTTTGATGGCAAACAGCCCCAGGCGGTGAGCCAGCGGGGCGTAGATGTAGAGCGTTTCGCCGGCAATCTTGTATTGCTTCTGCGGGGGCATGGAGGCCAGGGTGCGCATGTTGTGCAGGCGGTCGGCCATTTTCACGAGCACCACGCGTATGTCGTCGCCCATGGTGAGCAGCAGCTTGCGGAAGTTCTCGGCCTGGGCCGATGCCATGTCGCCGAAGATGCCGCCCGAAATTTTTGTCAGTCCTTCAACGATTTGTGCCACCTTGGGGCCGAAGTGCGTCTCGATGTCTTCGACGCTGTAGTCGGTGTCTTCAACCACGTCGTGGAGCAGGGCGGCGCAAATGGATGTGGAGCCCAGGCCTATCTCCTGGTTGACGATGGTGGCCACGGCCAGCGGGTGCATGATGTAGGGCTCGCCCGAGCGGCGGCGCACTCCGTCGTGAGCGGCGCGGGCAAACTTGAAGGCTTTTTCAATCACTTCCTTTTTCTTGCGGTGATTGCTGTTCATGTAGCCGTCAAGCAGCTTGTAGTAGGCCTCCATTATCATGGCCTCATCTTGTTCGGGCGATATTTTCACATTGTTACTCATGACCGTGGTGCGTTAATCACATTTGGCAGGCAAATTAATGATTTCGCGAAGTTACAATTTTTTAGCCACACAGGCTGCAGTTTTTGGCTGTTTTTTTGGCCGGTGGTGGCCATGTGTGGGGCTTGGGATTATTTTTCGCGGAAGAACAGGTTGATGGGCGTTCCACTCAAGTCCCACTTCTCGCGTATCTTGTTCTCGAGGTAGCGCTTGTAGGGGTCGCGCACCCACTGTGGCAGGTTGCAGAAGAAGATGAACGACGGCACATAGGAGCCTTTGAGCATGGTCACATACTTGATTTTCACATACTTTCCCTTCACGGCCGGTGGCGGGAAGGCGGTGATCACTTCCTGCATGTAGTTGTTGAGTTGTGAGGTGGGGATCACCGTCTGTCGGTGCTTATACACGTTGATGGCCGTTTCCAGCACCTTGAAGATGCGTTGCTTGGTCAGTGCCGACCCGAAGATGATGGGGAAGTCGGTGAACGGTGCCAGTCGCTCGCGTATGGCGCTTTCCATCGTCTTGATGCCTTGCTGGCTTTTTTCGGCGGCAATGTCCCACTTGTTGACCAGCACCACCAGTCCCTTGCGGTTTTTCTGGATGATGGAGAAGATGTTGACGTCTTGCGCCTCGATGCCTCGTGTGGCGTCGATGAGCAGGATGCACACGTCGCTGTTTTCGATGGCGCGGATGGAGCGCAGCACCGAGTAGTATTCGATGTCTTCGTTCACCTTGGCTTTCTTGCGAATGCCGGCAGTATCCACCAGGTAGAAGTCGAAGCCAAACTTGTTGTATCGCGAGTAGATGCTGTCGCGTGTGGTACCGGCAATGTCGGTGACGATGTTACGCTCTTCGTCCATCAGGGCGTTGATGAGCGACGACTTTCCGGCATTGGGGCGTCCCACGATGGCGAAGCGTGGCAGGTCGTCGTGCACTTGCTCGTCGCTGCCTTTGGGCATGAGGCGCACCACCTCGTCGAGCAGGTCGCCGGTGCCGGTGCCGTTCACAGCCGAGATTGAGAAGGGCTTGCCCAGACCTAAGGCGTAGAACTCGGCCTCGGCATAGATGCTCTCGTTGTTGTCGTCCTTATTGGTGACCACGATCACCGGCTTTTTGGCCTTGCGCAAGATGGCGGCCACATGGTCGTCGAGGTCGGTGATGCCGTTTTTAATATCTACTACAAAGAGGATGACGTCGGCTTCGTCGATGGCGAGGTGCACCTGCTTGTTGATTTCGCCTTCAAAGATGTCTTCGGAGTTTACCACCCATCCGCCGGTATCTACCACGCTCATTTCCATGCCGTTCCACTCCATGATGCCGTACTGGCGGTCGCGTGTGGTGCCGCTGGTGTCGTTCACGATGGCGGCGCGTGTCTGTGTAAGTCGGTTAAAGAGTGTGGATTTGCCCACGTTTGGGCGCCCCACGATGGCTATCAGTCGTCCCATGTCTGTGTTGTAGAAGTCTTAGGTGATTATAAAAAAGCCGCAATGAGCGGCTTGCTGAGCAATGTTTTTGCAAATTTACTCGTAAAAATCGTAATAGCCAAATCTTTTCCTTTTTTTCGACAGAAACAGTGCGCTTCCCGCCAGCGGGAGGCGCACTGCTTTTAGGATTTCTTTAGGATTTTCTAGGGTTTCCTAGGGCTTCCTAGGATTTCCTAGGTTATCCTATGGTTTCCTATTGCTCTCACTTGATCACGACCTTCTTGCCGCCGTTGATGTAGATGCCGGCTGCGGTGGGAACACCCTGGATCTTCATGCCCTGGATGTTGTACCAAGTGTTGTCCTGAGCCTTAGCAGCGTTGATGTCGCTGATGGCCACAAGTTCGGTATTCTGCTTAACTTGGATCACGAACGGAGCCTTGATGCCACTGAAGGTCTCGGGAGACTCCATGATGGTGATGGTGTAGTTGCCCGGATCCTGAACTTTGAAGTTAGCGCCCGGAGAAACAACAGTGATGTCGCTCTCGAAGAGGTCTTCGGTAAACAGGAAGTAACCTACCTCGTTCTCGTCAACACCGCCAAACCAAGTGAAGCCTGTGGGATCTTGCTCGTTGGGAGTGATGATCTTGAACTCGCCATCGGCATCGAGGTCGAGAGTGATGGTGTAGCCACCTTCAACCTCATCCATGGGCAGGCGGCCATCAGCGTCCTGCCAGTTCCATTCGTTGAACGAACCCACCAGGTAGAACTCGTCGATGCCCTCTTCGGGATCCTCGGCCAGTGTGGTGAAGCGAGTGGTCTCGGTCCAGTCGGTCTCGTTGATGTCGTTGTAGGCCATTACTTGTGCCTCATACTCGGTCTCGGGAGTCAGACCCTCGATCTTGTAGGCAGGCTCGGTGATGCCGTCAACCACAACCCAGTCGGGAATTTCGGGAGCGTCGGGCAGTGTAACCTTGATGTCGCTAACATAGATGCTCCACATGTCGGTGCATTCGTAGTGGCGGAATGCTACGACAACAGCACCTTCGTAGTCGCCCAGCTTACCGGCAAGGTCGATAGTGTATTCTTCGGGAGTGGCGCCCGGAGTGATGTCACCGTCAGAAATCTGTACGAAATCCTCGGTGCTTTCCCAAGTGGCAGGTGCAACATAGACAGCAATCTTGTCGAGCCAGCTTGAGCTACGGTTCCAGGTCTTGAACGTCAGCGTACCCTGGCCCACCTCGGGAGTGACCAGCCAGTTGTCGGGGCTGAGGGCTCCGCCGTCGGCATAGCTTGCGCTGTAGAAGCAAATGTTGTATTGAGCATCGTCGGCATAAGCGAGAGCCCAGTTGTTACCGTCGCCGTCGGCATCTATAACGTAGAATCCAGCGGTAATGTCCTGATAGTTGTCGATGTTCATGCTGAAGTCGGCACCCAGCAGTGCGGGATCGATGTAGGGACGATAGCGCAGCACGTAGGTGGCGTTGTTCTCGCTGGGCACCCAAGCCATGTTGGCATAGGTGGCAGCGGGCTCGGCAGTGAGCTCGGTGGGGATGGTAGCAGCACCGGGAATTTCCGCTTCGAGGGTAACAGCATCGTTCTGTCCGCTTAAAGCAACGGTGAAGATGTAGGTAGCACCGCTCACGAAGTTGAAGTCATCGTAACGGCCGGGAACGTTGCCATTTTCCGAAGCAATCCAGATGCGGTCTTCCGGAGTGGGGTTGGTGATACACCAGTCGTAGGTTCCGGCAGGAATGAGGATTGTCACGCTGTTGCTAAGCACGATGTTTTGAGTAGTCATTGCGCCGTCGGCATTCTCGGGAATCTTGTACTCAAACTCGGCATAGGTTGCAGCAGTAGCATCGCCACTGGTAGTGAGACCGCCGGTCTCGGGAATGATAGTGCCATAGGCCGTAGCATCGGCATCGAGGAGCATCTGATAGCCTGAGCCATCGCCCCACACATCACCTGCAGTGAGGGTTACACTGGCATAGCCTTCGGGAACGTCGGCCTTAGCAGGAGCTTTCAGCACTTGGGCAGTGGTAAGCGACTTAATGGCCGGAGTCTTAACCACGTTTGTCATAGTGCGATACTGAGGTTCGCCGGCTACCTTGGTGGTAGCCTTTGTGAACGGAGTAATTGCGCTGGCAGAGCATGCCAGTGATGCAACTAACGCTAAAATAGTAAATCTTGTTTTCATAAGAAATAAGAATTAATTAAACAAATATTTAGTTAACACATAGTCTCTTGCGTAGCGTTGTATAACTAATAAAGGGTTGTGAAAATTGAAATCACTAATGAATAGTTAATACACTTTAGCTTTCAACGGGCAAATTTATAATTATTTTTTCAAAAAACAAAATTTTGGTGTCAAAAAATTTATTTTTTCAATATTTATGATAAAAACTGATAAAAACCGTAAGTTTGTGGTGCGGCGGTTGCCGCCGGGCCATGGGCTACTCGATGTAGCCAAAGGCCCGGAGCTTGTTCTCCTGGTTGCGCCAGTCGTGCTCCACCTTCACATAAAGCTCGAGGAAGACGCGCTTGTCGAAGAATTTCTCGATGTCTTTGCGTGCCTCGGTGCCCACGTGCTTTAGTTTGCGTCCCTGGTGTCCGATGACGATGCCCTTCTGGCTGTCGCGCTCCACATAGATTACGGCCATGATGTGTATGGCCGTGTCGCTCTCGGCATATTTCTCGACGATGACCTGTGTGGCATAGGGCACCTCCTTGTCGTAGGTGAGCAGTATTTTCTCGCGAATGATTTCGGTGACGAAGAAGCGTGCGCTGCGGTCGGTGAGTGCGTCCTTGCCGAAGTAGGGCGGGCTCACGGGCAACAGCTCCACGATGCGCGCCATGAGGTTATCGACGTTGAAATTCTCGGTGGCGCTGGTGGGAAACACCTCGGCCGTGGGCAGCAGCTGTTTCCATTGGTCGATGAGCTTGAGCAGGTCGTCGTTGCCCTTGAGCAGGTCAATCTTGTTGATGACCAGCAGGATGGGTATTTTTTCGCGAGCCACCTTGTCGAGGAAGTCGCGGTTTTTGGTGGGTGTCTCTATCACGTCGGTAACATAGAGCAGCACGTCGGCATCCACCAGCGCGCCGGTGGAATACTCGAGCATGCTCTCTTGCAGGCGGAACTTGGGCTTGAGCACGCCGGGCGTGTCGCTGAACACGATTTGGTAGTCGGGTCCGTTGACGATGCCCATGATGCGGTGGCGTGTGGTCTGTGCCTTGCTGGTGATGATCGACAGTCGCTCACCCACGAGGCGGTTGCTCAGGGTCGATTTTCCCACGTTGGGGTTTCCCACGATGTTGACAAACCCTGCGCGGTGCTGGCGCTCGGTGCTTTGCTGTGTGTTGCTCATAGCTCCAGGTCGATGTTAAACAGTTCGTTCCAGGGCAGTCCCTGCTTTGCCACCTCGTCGAGGAACGGGTCGGGGTCAAACTCTTCGACGTTGTGCACGCCGGGTTTCACCCACAGCCCCTTGAGAAACATCATGGCTCCTGTCATGGCCGGCACGCCGGTGGTGTAGCTCACGGCCTGCATTCCGGTTTCCTCATAGGCCTTGTGGTGGTCGCAGTTGTTATATATATAATAGGTGAGTGGCTTGCCGTCGCGGCCGATGCCGCTGATGCGGCAGCCTATGCTCGTCTGGCCGGTGTAGTTCTCGCCCAGGTCCTGGGGGTTGGGCAGCACGGCCTTGAGAAACTGCAGCGGCACGATCTTCACGCGGGCCTGGCCGGTGCCGTCGGCCAGCGGTGCCTCATATTCCACCTCGTCGATGCGGCTCATGCCGATGTTCTGAATCACGTCGAGGTAGCGCAGGTACTGCTCGCCGAAGGTCATCCAGAAACGTGCGCGCTTGATGGTGGGGTAGTTGATCACGAGCGACTCTATCTCCTCGTGGTGCATCAGGTAGCTCTCGCGGGGGCCTATGCCGGGGTAGGTGAGTGGCTGGTGAATTTCGAGGGGCTCGGTCTCCACCCACTTGCCGTCTTGCCAGTAGAGCCCTTTCTGGGTGATCTCGCGAATGTTGATCTCGGGGTTGAAGTTGGTGGCGAATGCCTTGCCGTGGTTGCCGGCGTTGCAGTCCACGATGTCGAGGTAGTGAATTTCGCTGAAATGGTGCTTGGCAGCGCGTGCGGTGTAGATGCTTGTCACGCCCGGGTCGAAGCCGCATCCCAGTATGGCAGTGAGGCCGGCCTGCTCAAATCGCTCACGGTAGGCCCATTGCCAGCTGTACTCGAAGTGTGCCTCGTCGCGCGGCTCATAGTTGGCCGTGTCAAGGTAGTTGACACCACACTTCAGACAGGCTTCCATGATGGTCAGGTCTTGGTAGGGCAGTGCCAGGTTGATGACCAGGTTGGGCTTGTGGCGGTTGAACAGTGCCACGAGCTGCTCGACGTCGTCGGCATCGACCTGGTCGGTAGTGATGTTGGGTGCCCCGATGGCTGCTGCCACGGCATCGCACTTGGCCTTGTTGCGCGAGGCGATGACAATCTGGTTAAACACGTCGGGGTTTTGTGCACACTTGTGTGCGCACACGGTGCCCACTCCACCGCAACCGATAATAATGACTTTATTCATATAATTGTTTTTTTTAGAGTAAACGAGTTGTTTTAGTAAACAAGTAAACGAGCAGACAAGTAAACGAGTAAACAAG
>DGVT01000133.1:5943-14083 GCA_002395965.1 Porphyromonadaceae bacterium UBA4277 | reverse complement strand
AGTAAACAAGTAAACGAGTAAACAAGCAGGCTGGCGCCGTTTTTTCTGCTAATCGTTAGGTAGTGCCAAGCATTGCTTGGTAGCTGCGAGCTACAAGTGCGCGATGCGACTAATTATTCATTATTAATTATTAATTAATTAAAGTGTCACGCCGAGAAATTGCTCGATGAGTGTGCTGCTGATGAGCATGTATATTACCATGCCCACGATGTCGTTGGTCACGGTGACGAACGGCCCCGTGGCAATGGCCGGGTCGATTTTTAGCTTCTCGAGCATGATCGGCACAAAGGTGCCGAAGACCGATGCGAAGAGTACCACGGCAAACAGCGAAATGGTCACTGCCATGGATGTGAGATGCGAGACGCGCATGTCGTCGGGGTCGGTGGGGAATATCCAGTTGTAAAGCAGCACCAGGCCGGCAATGATGGTGGCGTTGAGCAGTGCCACGCCAAACTCCTTTACCAGGTGCTTGCCGGCGTTTTTCATCTCCAGGCTGCCGTTGGCCAGGCCCTGCACCACGATAGCGCTCGATTGTGTGCCCACGTTACCGCCGGTGCCACCAATCAGCGGGATGAACAGTGCCATGCCGGGCAGGTAGGTCTGCCAGGAGTTCTCTCCGCCGTCGCCGTCGAGGATCAGGGCGTTGGCAATGCCTCCCACGATGCCGATGAGCAGCCATGGGAAGCGTGCGCGGAACTGTGTCCAGACGCTGTCGTCGGTTTCGACGTCGGCCGAGATACCCGAAGCCAGCTGGTAGTCGCGTTCGCTCTGCTCGCGCACCTGGTCGATGATGTCGTCCACGGTGATGCGTCCCACCAGGCGGCCTATGCTGTCGATCACGGGCATTGCCACCAGGTCATATTTCTCGAAGTCGAGTGCCACGTCCTCGATGGGTGTGTCGGTCTTGACGCTGATGGGGTCGGGCTCCATCACATGCTTGATTTTGCTGGCGCTGGGGTTGGTGATGGTGGTCTTGAGCGGGAAGATGCCCTTGAGGCGGTTGTCGTCGTCCACGACATAGATGTTGTAGATCTCGTCCATGTCTTCGGCCTGCTCGCGCATGGCCTTGATGCAGTCGGGCATCGACAGGTTCTCGTTCACCACAATCATCTCGGTGCTCATGTGTCCGCCGGCCGTGTCTTCGTCATATTGCAGCAGATCGACGATGTCGCCAGCCTGCTCCACGTCGTCGATGTGCTTGATCACGTCTTCACGGTCTTCCTCGTCAAGTTCCTGGATCACATCCACGGCATCGTCGGCATCCATCTGCTCGAGTTGTCGTGCGATTTCCTCGTTGGGCATGAGTTCGAGCAGGTCGGCGCGTTCGTCTTCGTCGAGCTCTACCAGCACGTCGGCTGCCGTTTCGTCGTCGAGCAGCTCGAGGATGAACAGTGCTTCCTCGGCATCAAGGTCGCTGATGAGCTCGGCAATGTCGGCCGGGTGCATGTCGGCCATGGCGGCCAGCACGTTCTCGCTGTCCTTGTTCTTTATCAGCTCATTGAGGTGGTCGAGTGCAATTTCGTCAAATTCCTTCATAGTGGCAAAAGGGTGTTAATGTGGTGATTATGTTACTGGCAGCGTGCCTGGGATATTAAGTTGGTTAGCTCGACAAACTGCTGCACCGAGAGTTGCTCGGGTCGCAGCCCCATGATGGGGTCTTGTGGCACCTGGGCGTGCGGTGGCAAGAGCGGCCGCAGCGAGTTGCGCAGTGTCTTGCGGCGCTGACCGAAGGAGGTCTTTACCACCGTCTTGAACAGGCGCTCGTCGCAGCCCAGGTCGGTGACGTCGTTGCGCACGAGCTTGATGACGCCCGACTTGACCTTGGGCGGCGGGTTGAACACGTTTTCATCGACGGTGAAGAGATACTGCACGTCGTACCAGGCCTGCAGCAGCACCGAGAGGATGCCGCGCGTCTTGCTGCCCGGGGCGGCCGCTATGCGCTGCGCCACCTCGCGCTGCAGCATGCCGCTGATGCAGGTCACCTGGTCTTTGTAGTCGAGCACCTTGAAGAAGATTTGTGATGATATGTTGTAGGGGTAGTTGCCGATGATTGAGAACGTCTGCCGGCCATACACCTTGTTCAGGTCGAGGCGCAGGAAGTCGTCGGCAATTATGCGCCCTTCGAGCTGCGGGAAATTAAGCTCAAGGTATGCCACGCTCTCGCGGTCGAGCTCCACCACCCGCAAGTCGTGTCCGGCCTCAAGCAGAAACTGTGTGAGCACACCCATTCCCGGCCCCACCTCGAGCAGTGGCTGGTGGCAGTGGCTGAGCATGGTGTCGGCAATGCGCCGGGCCACGTCCAGGTCGGTGAGGAAGTGCTGTCCGAGTGATTTTTTGGCTCTTACTTGCATCTTGGCGGAATGTTAAGTGATTAAAAATTACTGTCAGTTGCACGCCTTGTGCCGTGTGATGTGGAAAAAAAACACTACCTTTGCGCCACATTGCACAGCACTTGCAACCTACAAAGGTAGTAAATCGGTGCCAAATGCTAAAGTGGAGGAGGCGTTTTTTTTGAAAATGCTACCATTTTGGGTTGTTTTTTAACTTTTGCGATAAAGTCGATGGATGCAAAAAAGATTATTTCGGCTCTTGTGAAATATGGCATACCCATCGCCGTGAGCGTGGGCTTGGCATGGTTTCTATATAAGAATGTTGACCTTGCGGCAATCAGGCAGAGCCTGAGCGAGGACGTGAACTACTGGTGGTTTGTGCCGGTGATAGTGGTGAGCACGTTGAGCCACATCTTCAGGGCTCTGCGCTGGCGGTTGCAGCTGCGTGCCATCGGAGTAAATGCTCCGCTCCACGCTATAGTGTGCTCGATATTCGGCACCTACTTTGTGAACCTGCTTTTCCCCCGCCTGGGCGAGGTGTGGCGCACGGGCTACATCGCGCGTCGCGAGAATGCATCGTTCTCGCAGGTGCTGGGCTCGATGGTGGGCGACCGCCTGAGCGACACGGTCACGGTGCTGGTGCTCACGGTGGCCACGTTTTTCATGGCTCAGGATGCTTTTCTCAAGTTCATGGCGCAGAACGACGGCGGCGGCTCGCACACGAGCACGCTGCTCATGGCCGGCGTGGCTGTGGCCGGCGTGGCCGGTGTGGCGCTGCTGGTGTGGATTTATCGCATGAAGGATGCTAATGGCATTTTAGGAAAGGTGCAGGGCATTGTGCGCGACTTGTGGGACGGCCTGGCATCCATTGCACACATGCAGGGCAAGTGGTGGTTTCTGCTCTACACCATCCTCATCTGGGGGTGCTACTATATGCAGCTTTACATAGCCAGCAAGGCATTCACCTTCACGGCCGACCTGGGTTGGCTGCCCATCCTGGTGCTGTTTGTGCTCAGCTCCATCGGCATGGCGGTGCCCAGCAACGGCGGCCTCGGGCCCTGGCAGTTTGCCATCATCTTCGGGCTGACGCTCTACGGGGTGGGGACGTTCCCGCCGTCGGTGCCCTACGATGCCCAAGCCTCGGCCTTTGCCTGGCTTGTATGGGGCGTGCAGACGCTCTTGCTCATAGTGCTGGGCATCTATGCCTTTGTCTATATCGCCCTCGACGGCAAGTCGGGCGGCGATAAGTGACGCCGAAACGGGGTCTGAACCCAGGAAATAACGCAGTGCCACAAAATTCGGCGTTAATATTGTTGCACTTGTAATCTACTGGCAATCAGTGCTGTGTGGCAATGTCTAGATTGGGGTGTAAAAACTTTTTTCAAAAAAATTTGCGGGAATGAAAAAGTTGACGTAACTTTGCAGCCGCAATCGCAAAAAATGGTACCTTAGCTCAGTGGTAGAGCAGTGGACTGAAAATCCGCGTGTCCCTGGTTCGATCCCCGGAGGTACCACCCGAGTCTCCCTGGCCGCAAGGCCGGGGAGACTCTGTTTTTGTTCGCCCGACATGGGCATAGTCTAACTGGTGCAAGTCCCGAGCGCAGCCTAATAGCGGCTCAGCGCACAACCAAAGACAAGGTGCCAGCGGCGACGTTTTGCCGCACAAGTTGCGCAAATATGGTTTTTAGAACATAAAAAACACCCCGTGGTCTCGCCGCCACGGGGCAACAAGTTGTTGTCTGAGGTGTCAATCAATAAAACTACACAAAAGCCATCAGTTCACGCCCAATTTTGTGCAGCCCCTCTACGATGCGCTGCCGCTGCTTGGGTCGAGGGTGCTTCAAGCCGGTGGCGTAGTGGCTGAGCTGCCGCTGGTTTATGCCGGTGGCGCGGCTTATTGCTGCCATAGAGGCGAACCGCTCGCTGCTACGAAGCAGCGCGGCGGTATCGGCGTAAACAAACACAAAATCATAGTCGCCGTCGGCGAGCCATTGCGGCACGTCGTCGCCATCGGCAAGCATACCCTGCACGTGAAACTCCAGCGTTTCGCGCGCCTCGCGCTGCAGATCCTCGAAGGTGGCCGCTGTAAACACCACAGCCCCCGGCACATTGTCGCCCATGCTGGCGGCAAAGTTCTTGTTACACCACGACACGTTTACGGTAATCTTTTCCATAGTCATTATTATTATTTGATATATTTCTATTTCTTCCAGCCTGCCTGCTTCCAGATGCTGTTCAGCGTGAACTGGTCTATCTCATCACTCTCCTTGCCGTTGACCGTCACCTTGCCTGGCTTGGTGGGGTGCTTAAATTGCCGATGGCTGCCACGTTGTGCCACTTTCACCCAGCCGTCGAGCTTCAGCAATCGCAGCACCTCAATAACTTTATAAACCTTCATTAATTATAGCTCTATTGTTTGACACTACAAAGGTAGTAATTTTTCTACTTTTATGCAAATATTTCGGCAAATATTTTTCAATAAAATAAATCAAAAAAATGATGTATTTGGGTGCGGAAATCGACGGTAAACGCCAAAAAAGTGGCGGTAAATCGTCATTCCACCGGCAAGAATGCGCTGAAAGGGCGTAAAAAACGGCGCAAAATTCAAGGTTTTGTGGGCAGAATTTTGAGTCTTGTAGGGTTAAAAGCCTGTAAATCATCGAAAAGTTAAGGGCGGAGCAAAGAAAAATAAAAAACGCTCACGCTCCGTAGTTCCGAGCCGCTCGGTTCCGTGAAAATAATTACCGCCTCCCCCGCCCGGGTGATATGTGAGCCACGGCAGGAAATTTGGCCGCGTAAAAAAGTTTTGCAAACGATTGCGCTTTTAATTAGGTGAAAAAATGGCTTGTGTCCTCGCTGTGAGAGAGTTTATATATAAATTTGGGTGTTAAAAACTATACCTACAAAATGACAAGAAAGTACATATTATCACTGTTCGCAGCCATCGTGCCGATGCTGATGTGTGCACAAGGATGGCCTGCAAATTATGGCGGCGTGATGCTGCAAGGATTTTATTGGGACAGTTACACCGACACACAATGGAGCACCCTCACAGCACAGGCCGACGAGCTGGGTGGTTTGTTCGACCTGATATGGGTACCCAACTCGGGTCGTGTGGATGCCAGCGGCACATCGCAGCAGATGGGTTACGCGCCCTGCTACTGGCTGAACCACAACACCTGCTTCGGCAGCGAGGCGCAGTTGCGCACCATGATCGACACTTATCGCGCCAAGGGCACGGGTTTCTTGATGGACTTGGTCATCAACCACAAGAACGGTCGCACCGGCTGGGTTGACTTTGCCGACGAGACCGTCACCGGCCTGGTGAGCGGCAAGACCTACAGCGTGAAGTGGGACAACGTGAATTACTCGCAGATATGTTCCACCGACGAGTGCAACAGCAAGGGCTATACCACTACCGGCGCGCCCGACACCGGCGACGACTACGACAGCGCGCGCGACCTGGATCACACCAACGTCACCACGCAGCAGAACGTGCGCAGCTATATGGACTTCCTGCAAAACGAGCTGGGCTATTCCGGCTACCGCATCGACATGACCAAGGGCTACAGCCCCGGCTTCACCGGCAAGTATAACAACTGGATGCACCCTTACTTCAGCGTGGGTGAGTACTGGGACGGCAACGCCGACGTGCTGCGTGCATGGCTCGAGGGAACGCGCTGGGGCAACCAGATACAGAGTGCGACCTTTGACTATGCGCTGAAATATCGCATCAACGACGCCTTTAACGGCTATGACTTCAACCCCAGTGCCCTGAACGACAAGGGTCTGTGTGCCGATGTGTGGTATAACCGCTGGGCGGTGACCTTCGTCGATAATCACGACACCGGCCAAGTGGGCAACCACTCGCGCATGAGCAACGATGCCAATGTGCCGGCAGCCAACGCGCTGATCCTGGCTCTGCCGGGCACTCCCTGTGTGTTTCTGCCTCACTACAAGGCTCACAAGACAGCCATCGGTAATATGATCAAGGCCCGCCGCGCTGCCCGTGTGACCAACCAGAGTGCCATCACCGTACAGCAGGAGAGCAACGGCGGCTACATCATCGAGGTGCAAGGCCAGGACGGAAAGGTGTATCTGCAATTAGGCAAGGCCACCAACAACGGCACTCCCAGCGGCTTCCAGCTGGTGCAGAGTGGTGTGAACTACAAGTACTTCGTCAGCTCGGGCCTGTCGTGGAAAAACAGCGTCAAGGCCGGTGGCGGCGTGCCGCAGAGCATCGTGCCAACGGCCGTGCCACAAGACGGCAAGGTCACCATCTTTGTCAAGGCCGAGGACCAGTCGAGCACGCACCTCTATGCCTGGGACAGCAGCGGCCAGTACATCGATGCCAAGTGGCCCGGAACGGCCATCCGCACACTGCCGTTCACCTATGTGGCCGGTGCTAAGTGGTATTACAAGACCTTCGACCAGAGCGCGGTGAACGTGATCTTCAATAACGGCACCGGTGGCGAAGGGAACCAGACCGAAGACATCAAGAACTTGAGCACCAGCTCGTTCTTTACCTATAGCGGCACCGACTATACGAGCTATACAAACGTCACCGCCTCGGTGAAGCCCTATATAGGCTATGAAATCCCGGCTCAGGCCACCGTCATCGACGGCCATGCCTATTGCTATCTCGAGACCGGCGAGTGGACCGCTCCCAGCATCTACACCTGGGACAACACCGGCAAGCAGCTCTCGGGAGCATGGCCCGGCACCAAGATGACCCTTGTGGGCACGTCGCCCGTGACCGGCAACAAAATCTGGCGTTGGGACGGCGGCGACATCGCCACTAAAGGCAAGCCCGACTACGTGGTGTTTAACGACGGCAAGGCCACCGATGCCGCGCAGACCGAGGACTTAGACTTTGCCAATGGCGGCTACTACACTGCCTACGGCCTGCTCGGTGCGCTGGAGGCGCAGCCCGAGCCCGAGCCCGACGACGTGTATGTCATGGGCGAGGTGAGCGGCGTTGACGGCTGGTATGCCGACCGCGGCCTGCTCATGACCCGTGCCGACGACAACCGCACCTACACGGCCACCGTGACCACACGCGGCCTGAACAGCGGCTACAGCTACTTCAGCTTCACCAAGCAACTGGCCGACTCGGCTGCCGGCTGGGACGACATAGCCGACTACCGCTTCGGAGCTGAGGCCGACGAGGACTTCCTCGTCACCGCCGACCTGCTCGATACCGAGCTGCCGCTCAGTGCCGACGGCAGCAGCACAGCGTTCAAGATAGGAGCCGGAAAGTGGAATCTCACGCTCGACCTGGCAGCACGCAAGCTCGTCATCAGCGATGCCGACAAGGCGGTGCGCGGCGACCTCGACGGCAACGGCCTGGTGGATGTTGACGATGTGAACATCGCCATCAATGTGGTGCTGGGAAAGAACACTTCGATGGCAACGTTCCGTCTGGCTGACCTCGACGGCAGCGGCATCGTTGACATCGACGACGTGAATGCCATAATTAATATTATTCTTGCTGCTTAGTAAACAAGTAAACGAGTTTTTTTAGTAAACGAGTAAACAAGTAAACGAGTAAACAAGCTGGCTGACGCTTTATTAATTATGAATTAAGAATTAAGAATTAAGACAAGCCGTCACGTAGTGCCAAGCATTGCTTGGTAGCTGCGAGCTGCGAGCTACAAGTGCGCGATGCTGCCCAGTTCTGGCGGATTTGCAATCCGCCAGGGCTTAACGGGGGGATTTGCAATCCCCGTGCCGTCACGGCACACCCCGATAGCCCTCACGGGCTTGCGGATTACAAATCCGCAGGTTACCCGGCGGCCGGATTGCAAATC
>DGVT01000133.1:5681-5881 GCA_002395965.1 Porphyromonadaceae bacterium UBA4277 | reverse complement strand
GGATTGCAAATCCGGCCGAACAAGGAGGCAAGCCGTCACGTAGTGCCAAGCATTGCTTGGTAGCTGCAAGCTGCGAGCTACAAGTGCGCGATGCTGCTCAGTTCTGGCGGATTTGTAATCCGCCAGGGCTTAACGGGGGGATTTGCAATCCCCGTGCCTGCACGGCGCACCCCGGTAGCCCTCACGGGCTTGCGGATTGC
>DGVT01000133.1:0-5617 GCA_002395965.1 Porphyromonadaceae bacterium UBA4277 | reverse complement strand
CAAATCCGCAGGTTACCCGGCGGCCGGATTGCAAATCCGGCCGAACAAGGTAATGCCGAAGGCGTATGAAAGGGGTAGCCAGCCCGTCACCACCGGTGCCGGCGATGAAACAGGCTGGGAAACAAACCAAACAGACAAGGGAAAGTAAAACTAAAACTGATATAAAAATGAAAAAGTTACTATTTACATTAGCTGTTACCTTGCTGCCACTGCTGATGATGGCACAGGGCTGGCCCGCCAACTATGGCGGCGTGATGCTCCAGGGCTTCTTTTGGGACAGTTGGACTCCGACACCCATCAACAGCCCGCGAGGCGGAGCTCTGAACTTTTTGGACTCCAACACCTTTGGTCTGCAGGATGGTTACACCTGGGCCACGATGTATGGTGCCGGCTGGGGCAGTGCCGAGGAATGGCAGGTGCCTCTGACCACATGGAGCAGTCTGCTGGCGCACAAGAATGAGATAGCGCCCTACATCGACCTGCTGTGGCTGCCGCAGAGCGGCTCGACCATCTGTCCGCCAACAACCCGTTTCAACAAGAGTCAGGACACCAGCGGACGTAATGCCTGGCGCGCCTGGCGAAATGGCCAATACTTCGAATACACCAACGACATGGTTATCAACCAGCCCGACTGCATGGGCTTTGTGCCGGTGTTCTACTTCCACCACGGCACCAATGGCACCGACTCGCCGTGGACCTACACCTATCGTTGGGGTAGCCAGAGTGCCGACGAGACAAAAACCTTTGTGCCTAAATCCTATTTTGGCACCGAGCCGGAGCTGCGCCAGCTCATCAGTGAGTATAGGGCAGCCGGAACGGGTGCCGTTGAGGATGTGGTGGCAAACCACCGCGGCTGCTTCGGAACGTGGGATTTCGTGAACGACAACGGAAACATAACCTATAATTCCACCAAGGCTAACCTCGATTTCCCGGAGGAAGACTACACCGGTCAGTTTGCCTACCTGGGCTGGGACGATATCGTAGCAGGCCGGCGAAACTATGGTACCGAGCGGATTGTGTGGGACCGGAAAGACGTGTGCAGCGACGATGAGAGTGCCGGTGCCGGCGGCGACCCCAAGGGTGGTCCCGACTGCGGCGGCAAGGGCGAGTGGGCCCGCGACATCCAGCACCACAACCCCAACACCCGCGCCAAGGTGGTGAAATATCTCGACTTCTTGCGCAACGACCTGGGCTACATAGGCTTCCGCTACGACTACGCCATGGGCTTCGAGGGTGTTCACTACGGTGAATATAACACCATTCTGCGTCCGCCGTTCAGCGTGGGAGAGTACTGGGGCTCGCAGACCGACATCTCGGGGTGGATTGCCAGTACATTTATGGAAGGTGCCAACCAGAGTGCCGCCTTCGACTTCCCGCTGATGAGCAAAATCAACGAGGCTTTCAACGACGGTCACTACCGCTGGCTCAGGGATGCCGGCCTCATAGGCGACCACGACATGCGCCGCTATGCAGTCACCTTCGTCGATAATCACGACACGTTTAAGGACCTGCCCACCGACGGCTCCAACTACAACTATCAGCATCGCACCAACCGCAGCATCGAGGAGGCAAACGCCTTCATCCTGGCAATGCCCGGCACGCCGTGCCTGTTCTACCCGCACTTCATGCACCCCGACTGGCACGACCACATCTGTAACATGATCAAGGCCCGCCGCGCTGCCGGTGTGCACAACATGAGCGAGATACTGTCGGTGTCTGAGACCGGCAACGATGGCATCACATGGATTGTGGAGGGTACTAAAGGCAACGTGTGCCTGCAATTAGGTGATGCAGCCGGTGGCGACACTCCCCAAGGCTATCAAGAAGTGTTCCACACGTCAATCTGCCGCTACAGCATCACTGCCGGTCTCGACTGGCAGAGCAACACCAAGGCCGGCCTCGTGACGGGCTATCCCATCGTGAGCCGCGGCACATGCGCCTTCAATGGCTCAATCACTATCAACGTCAAGCCCTCGCTCAACGGGGTAACGCTCGTCTATACTACCGACGGCAGCGAGCCCACCACTTCTACTCAGACCCGCATCGTTGATCCCGCCGGCATCGACCTCACCTTCACCGAGACCACACAGCTCAAGGTGGGCGTTATCACTACCGACGTGAACAATAATCCGAGCGTGCAAAGCGTGCAGAGCTACACCTATGCCGAGAGTGGCGAAGATGCCAACTCGGTGACAATCTACGTCCAAGCCGACGATGCCCCCAACCTCTACTTGTGGAGCAACAAGAGCGATTATAAGCCCAACGGCGGCTGGGCAGGCAACAAGACCACCGAGACGAAGACTGTGAAGGGCGTGACCTGGCACTGCAAGACATTCCCGCTGCCCAACTACTCGGAGGGTGAATACTACAACCTGATCATCAACTGGGACGGCGGTTCGCAGTCGCACACCATCAGCGGCATCACCAGCGACCGCTACTTCGTCTATGCCAACCACCAGCCCATCGACGTGACCGAGCAATACATAGGCAACCTGCTCAAGCTCGAAGCCGACAAGGAGGCCGGAATCTACGACGGCGACTTAGAGGTTAACCTCACCGCCAGCACTTCCGACCTGACTATCGTCTATACTACCGACGGCACCGCTCCCACTGCTGCCAGTGCACAATTCACCGGCAGCGGCACGGTGAAGATTACCGGTGCCGGATCGCATGTGCTGCGTGCAGCGCTGCTGGTCGATGGCAAGGTGATCAACGAGCTCACACGCTCTTATATCATCGAAGAAACGACACTCCCGGGCACACGCATCTTTGTGCGTACCGAGACGGCGCCGCACCTGTTTATCTATAACGCTGTTGTAGAAGGTGAAGGCAGTCAGAGCTGGCCTGGCGTAGAGCTCACTCAGAAGGTGAAAGACGAAGACAACAAAACCTGGTACTACTACGAGAACGAGAACCTGCTGTCGTGCGACATCGTGCTCAGCAATGGCGGCACCGGAACAAGCAACCAAACAGAAAACATTACAGGGCTTACTGCCGGCGACCACTACTATGTTTACAACAACGGTGGCTACTACCTCGATGTTACCAAACTGGTGCACAACAGCTACTTCCTGTTCGAGCCGGGCACAAGCCAATGGCTGCAAGCAGCTGCAAAAATCAAGCTCTATGAGAAAACCGTCAGCGAGGGCACAAGCAATTACTCAATGTTCCTGTTGCAATTAAAGGATGGCAATCTTTATACTGGTGATAATTTCATGAAAATTGGCGGAAGCAATGGCGGTAATGATGTGTTCTTGTGGTACAACGACAACTACACGTCTTCAGTCGGTGAAGCTATGACCTTCAAACGCATGAATCCTGATAAGGAATTCGACGAAAGACCATCGAATCAAGGTGGTGGTCAGTGGAACTACACCAACACTACTTACTCAAAGGGCGGTTACTATTATATTGATAATAATAGTTTCAATGTCGCACTTGGTACAGCTTCTTACGACAACTTCAAGTACCCGAGCTTGACGCACAAGATAGGCGACATCAACGAGATGCTGCTGAGCCAAGTGGAGGCTACCGGCGTTGAAAACAGCTACTATGCCATCACCGAGGATTTGACAGTGGGCTACGTCTATGGCGATGCCATCTATGCCTACAACGCCAGCGTGGATGCCGACCTGATGCAGACCGTGGCCGACGGGCAAATCGACTATGTGAAGCAGATGTGGAACGGTGATGACCGCGGCAATACTGCCCAGCGCAACTGGGTGAAGCTCACCGGCAGCACAGGTCATCTGGTGGGCGTCTCGATAGGCTCGGTGCTGAGCAACGTCACCGGCCGCCTCACCGACGACGTGAACACCACACTCCAGCTGGTGTGCAAGCCCATTGTTAAGGGTCAGCAAAACGTGCAACTGAACACCTACACACCGTGTAACTTCCTCGAGAGCCAGTCGCAGACGAGTGAGTTTACCAATCAGACCTACTTCTTCTTCCATCCGCAAATCAACGAGGTGGCCCGCATCATGTGTGCCGTCTATAAGGGCAATGGCGTGTTTGAGGTGCCGGCACGCACCAACGTCACCCACTGGATTAATGCGGCAGGCCTGGAAGGCAGCATCACCGTGGATGTGACCGGTATCAACACTGCCGGGTGGGCAACCGATGGCTCGGTGGCTGTCGATTTCGATGCACTGATCACAGTGAATGCCGGCAGTAGCGGCAGCAATGCTCCGCGCCGGGCTGCCGCCGCCAACAATGGCTATAACATCAAGGCCGTGAATGCCTCGACACCCTACGACTATGTCGTGACAGCCATCACCGATGTGAACGCCGCTGCCGGCAAGCAGGTGGCAAGTGTGCAATACGTTGACCTGACCGGAAAGGTGAGCAACCGTCCGTTTGACGGCATCAATATCGTGGTGACGCGCTTCACCGACGGAACAGTCTCGACGCGAAAAGTTGTTCATTAATTATGAATTAGTCGCGATGCAGTGAGCCCTCACTCCGATTGTTAGACTATAAGTTACATAAGAATACATATGGGCTGACGCATGCAATGATTCGCGATGCGCTAAGCCCTGAAAGGGCTGTCGAACATAGGCAGGGGCGGGAGCCCCTGCTATGAACGACCCGCATGGCGGAACCCCAACGGGGTGACACAAAAACCAAATATTTATTCAACAACCACTTAACATGGCAAGTACATTAACAAGAATATACATACACTTGATATTTCACGTCAAAACAACGTCAGTGAAGATTCGAGTTAATGATTTACAGCGATTATTTGTCTATGTAGGTGGAATTATAAAAAATCACGATGGAATACCAGTAGCAATAGGGAGAATTGAAGATCACATGCATATTCTATTTGCTTTACCTAAAACGAGTGCAGTTTCCGAGTTTGCACGAATTGTTAAGGCAAATAGTAGTAGGTGGATAAAATCAATAGATAAGTTCTATTCTAATTTTGAATGGCAAGAGGGTTATGGTGCATTCTCGGTTAGCCCTACTTTAATTGACAAGACTACCGATTATGTTCTGAATCAAGCCAAACATCATGCCAAAAGAACGTTTATAGATGAGTATAAATTGTTTCTTAACGCTTATGGTATTAAATATGATGAGCATTATGCTTTTAGTGATTGAAAAGTGTCACTCCTTCGGAGTTCAGCGTGTTGATGCGATCGTGCGCAGGGGTTTCCACCCCTGCCTATTATCGAACGCCCCTTTGGGGCTTATGCACACAAGTATCGCCGAGTGGGCACCCAATGCTTATTGTCGAACGCCCCTTTGGGGCTTATGCACCCACTTAGTTGTAATTGGGTGGCGTGGAGAAATCGACCGCGATGCGCTAAGCCCTGAAAGTGCGACCTAAATCATAGCTTCACACAGATTTTGTAATTATGAAATCGGACCGCGGTGAGCCCTGAAAGGGCGACCTAATGAATGGCCGGCGGCGTCCAAGCCCTGAAAGGGCTGTCGAACATAGGCAGGGGCGGAAGCCCCTGCTATGAACGACCCGCATGGCGGAACCCCGATGGGGTGACACAAATCAATAATCGAAACTAAAACATTTACATTAATAACAAACCAACAAACCAACAAATTAAAAATGAACAAACTATTTAGACTAACCTTCAGGCGATGGACGCTCGTG
>DGVT01000116.1 GCA_002395965.1 Porphyromonadaceae bacterium UBA4277 | reverse complement strand
TTTTGAATTATGACACACCCCGTTGTTATGAGAAAGAAGGCAATAGCCAACCAAGCCCAAGACGATTACCGGCGGCTGTTGATCAACAAAAGTCGCAAGAATAAACGGCGATTGCATCATGAGCAAGTCAAGAAGTCGGCTAAGGTGGGGACCGGTAAATGATCGACTTTGAACATGATATAATTGAAAACGCTGAGCTATAGTTGATGCTATCTCCTATAATTCAGCGTTTTGATTTGTCGGTCGGGGTACCTGGATTCGAACCAGGGACCTCCTGCTCCCAAAGCAGGCGCGCTAACCGGACTGCGCTACACCCCGCTTGCTTGTGCGAAAAGCGGTGCAAAGGTAGGCAGATTTTTCGAATTAGCAATAAAAAAAACAAAAATATTTGCCTTAACTCGCAATTTTAGGAGTTGAAAGCCGCAAATGTTATAAGAAAATTGTAATTTTGCAGTTTATATAAAGCAATAAATCAAAATCATATAAACTCATTCATATATGTACAGGACAAAGACGTGTGGAGAACTTCGTCTGGCCGATGCCGGCCAGCAGGTGACTCTTGCAGGATGGGTGCAGCGCACCCGCAAAATGGGAGGTATGACCTTTGTCGATCTTCGCGACCGCTATGGTATTACTCAGATCGTGTTTAACAATGAGGTGGATAGTGCCTTGTGCGATGCCGCTAATAAGCTGGGTCGCGAATATGTGATTCAGGTGACCGGCACGGTGGCCGAGCGCAGCAGCAAGAATGCCAACCTGCCCACTGGCGAGATCGAGATCATAGCCAGTGCACTGAACGTGCTCAGCGAGAGTGCTACGCCGCCATTCACCATCGAGGACAACACCGACGGCGGCGACGACCTGCGCATGAAGTACCGCTACTTGGACCTGCGCCGCAACTGCGTGCGCAAGAACCTTGAGTTGCGTCACCGCATGACCATCCTGATTAGGAACTTCCTCGACTCGCGCGACTTCATTGAAGTGGAAACCCCCATCCTGATTGGTTCCACCCCCGAGGGCGCACGCGACTTCGTGGTGCCTTCGCGCATGAACCCGGGGCAGTTCTACGCTCTGCCGCAGAGCCCGCAGACGCTCAAGCAGCTGCTCATGGTCGCCGGCTTTGACCGCTACTTCCAGATAGCCAAGTGCTTCCGCGACGAGGACCTGCGTGCCGACCGCCAGCCCGAGTTCACCCAGATTGACTGCGAGATGAGCTATGTGCACCAGGACGACGTATTAGAGATTTTCGAAGACATGGCTCGCCACCTGTTCAAGGAAGTGCGCGGCGTGGAGCTTCCCGCCAAGCTGCAGCAGATGACGTGGCATGATGCCATGCGCCTGTATGGTAGCGACAAGCCCGACCTGCGCTTCGGTATGCAGTTTGTCGAGTTGATGGACGTGATGAAGAAGGGCAAGTTCAGCGTGATGGACGATGCAGCCTACATAGGCGGCATTTGTGTGCCGGGCTGTGCCGACTATTCGCGCAAGCAGCTCGACGAGCTCACCAACTTTGTTAAACGTCCGCAAGTGGGCGCCAAGGGACTTGTGTATGTGAAATACAATGCCGATGGCACCATCAAGAGCAGCGTCGATAAGTTCTACGACGAGGCCGACCTGCTCGAGCTCAAGAAGGCTATGGGTGCTGCCGACGGCGACCTTGTGCTCATCTTGAGTGGCGACAATGCCAACAAGACCCGCATTCAGCTGTGCTCGCTGCGCCTTGAAATGGGCGAGCGCCTCGGCCTGCGTGACAAGAATAAGTTTGAGTGCCTGTGGATTGTCGATTTCCCGCTCTTTGAGTGGAGTGATGAGGAGCAGCGCCTCATGGCCACGCATCACCCGTTCACGATGCCTAACCCCGACGACATACCGCTGCTCGACGAGCACCCCGAGCGCGTGCGAGCCATGGCCTACGACTTTGTGTGCAATGGCATAGAGGTGGGCGGCGGCAGCCTGCGTATCCACGAGGGCGACCTGCAAGAGAAGATGTTCCAGATCTTAGGCTTCACTCCCGAGCGCGCAATGGCGCAGTTCGGCTTCCTGATCAATGCTTTCAAGTATGGTGCACCACCACATGCCGGACTGGCCTTTGGCTTAGACCGCTTTGTGTCGATCATGGCCGGTCTCGACAGCATTCGCGACTGCATTGCCTTCCCGAAGAACAACAGCGGCCGCGATGTGATGCTCGACGCTCCCAGCGAGATAGCCCAGGAGCAGCTCGACGAGCTTTACCTGAACGTGGATGAGCAACGAGTTTCACTGTTGAAGGCCAAGTGATGAAAGCCCGTGAGATATTCGACGCCATTGAGGCGGTGGCTCCGCTGAGCTATCAGGAGGACTACGACAATGCCGGCGTGCAGGTGGGTAATCCCGATGCCGAAATCACCGGAGTGCTGCTGTGCACCGATGTCACCCCTCAAGTGCTTGCCGAGGCCATCGAGCGCGGTTTCAATGTGGTGATATCGCATCATCCGCTCATCTTCCGTGGCTTGAAGAAGATAGCCGGCGGCAGTGAGGTGGAACGCATGGTGGCCACGGCCATCAAGCACGACATCACAGTGTATAGTGCGCACACCAACATGGACAACACGCCTGCCGTGGGCGTGTCGTTCAAGATGGCTCAGAAGTTGGGCCTGGCCGACGTGGAAGTGCTGGAGCCGCACAGCAGTTGCTGCAGCGCCGGCACAACCTATGGCTCGGGCATAGTGGGCAATATAGCTCCCATAAGAGCCATCGACCTGATGGAGCGAGTGCGTGAGGCCTTTGGGGTGAAGGCACTGCGCTACAGCGGCAACGGCCAGACCGTGGTCACGCGTGTGGCACTGTGTGGCGGTGCGGGCTCGTTCTTGATGAATAAGGCTATAGCTGCCGGAGCTCAAATATTCTTCACAGGCGACATGAAATACCACGACTTCATGGGCCATGAGCACGAAATCGTGCTGGCCGACATGGGTCACTACGAGAGCGAGCAGTTCACAAAAGAGATTTTTTATGACATTATTCAGAAAAAAAGTCCTAACTTTGCAGCCGCTTTCGCTCGAAACGAACGAAATCCCATCAATTATATATCATAAAACCGTATGGCAAAACAAGAGAAAGAACTGACGGTAGAAGAACGTCTGAAACATCTTTACAATCTGCAACTCACACTCTCTGAGGTTGATCGCATCAAGACTCTGCGCGGTGAGCTCCCCCTTGAGGTTGAAGACCTCGACGATGAGATAGCCCGCCTTAACACGCGCAAGGCCAACTTTGAAGAGGAAATGACTGCACTCAAGAAAGAGATCGACGAGCAGCAGGAGAACCTTGAGAAGGCCGAGAAGCTTATCGACAAGTACACCAAAGATCAGGACAATGTGCGCAACAACCGCGAGTATGACTACCTGACCAAGGAGATTGAATATCAGCAACTCAACATTGAGCTTGCCGAGAAAAAGATGAACGAGGCCGCTCGCAAGATCGAGAGCATCAAGGCCGAAATCGAGCGCACTCAGGAGGCTCTCGACGACAACGAGCATGTGCTTGCCGAGAAGAAGAGTGAACTCGATGAGATCGTGTCGGAGACCCGTCAGGACGAGGAGAAACTGCGCGAGAAAGCCAAGCGCCTCGAGAACAAGATTGATGCCCGCCTGCTCACCGCATTCAAGCGCATCCGCAAGAATGCCCGCAACGGTCTGGGTGTGGTCTATGTGCAGCGCAATGCCTGCGGCGGATGCTTCAACCGCATCCCGCCCCAGCGACAGATGGAAATCAAGATGCGCAAGAAAATCATCGTGTGCGAGTATTGCGGTCGCATTCTCATCGACCCCGCACTGGCCGGTGTGAGCGATGCCGACGCCAAGAACGCATAACGAGCATCTTGCACCCATCCTCACCGCTTGATATTGTAGTTGCAGGGTTGTTGCTCAGGCAATGACCGCCAGCGAGATATGAAGCAGTAAGTTGCCCCAAAGCAGGGCGGCCTACTGCTTCTTTTCGTTAATGTGCAAGCCATGCTGCAGCTCGGCGCGACTCATGATAGCGGTAGAGAAGGCGAATGGAACAGTCGCAAAATGCCCGGGCGTGCGGGTTGTAGTTAACGTGAGCTCGATGAAAATAACACTAGTAAATCAGCACGTTGGCTGCTCAATCTCTCAGTTGAGCAGCTCGAGGGTGTGTCATAATTCAAATTATAGAAAATCAGAGGTGATCGAAGTATAACCCGACACATGTTGTGCATCTTCGAAGCACCCTTTTAATTCGCTGTCTTTCACCAAGCTGCGCACATCTTCGATGTTGCTTGCATGGTGTTAAAGAAATGGTCGCATCTTCGATGCGTCTGCGTTTTCAACGCTTTTTTGAATTATGACACACCC
>DGVT01000092.1 GCA_002395965.1 Porphyromonadaceae bacterium UBA4277 | reverse complement strand
ATAATTTGAATTATGACACACCCTTCTGCTGCGAAAATTTCGTCGAACTCACGTTATTTTGCATAACACAGTTTTTTACACGTGCCCCCTTTTCTTTTGCTTTTTGCTCGCTTATTTAGTAACGCTGAGGCTGCGCCTCGAAGTTACTCACGCTCGAAAAAGAAAAGAAAAATAAACTTTTCTTTTGCTTTTTGCTCGATTATTTGGTAACGCTGAGGCTGCGCCTCGAAGTTACTCACGCTCGAAAAAGAAAAGAAAAATAAACTTTTCTTTTGCTTTTTGCTCGCTTATTCGTAACTTTGCAGGCTGAAATTGTTTCTAACGAGATGAAAAAACTTATTATATTGCTTTCGGTTACGCTTGTTCTCACTGCTTGCGGTGAATATAACAAGGTAATGAAGAGCACCGACTACAACTATAAATTCGAATATGCCAAAAAGGCCTTCGAAGCAGGACAATACACCCAGGCCTACACTCTTCTTGAGGACGTGGTGACTGTGTTCAAGGGCACTGATAAAGCCGAGGAGTCACTCTACTTGCTCGGCTTGAGCTACTACGAGAACAAGGAATATATGACAGCCGGCACCTATTTCAAGAATTACTATCAGCACTACCCCCGAGGCCAGTATGCTGAACTCGCCCGCTACTACGCCGGTTATGGCTACTACCTGGACTCGCCCGACCCACAGCTCGACCAGTCAGAGACACTCAAGGCCATTGAGGAGCTGCAAGCGTTTCTCGACTACTTCCCCACCAGCGACAAGGTGGCCATAGCGCAAAACGCCATCTTCGAGCTTCAGGACAAGCTTGTGCTTAAAGAGCTTGAGAATGCCCAGCTCTACTACAACTTAGGCAACTACATGGGCAACAACTATGAGAGTGCCGTAATCACGGCAAAAAACGCAATAAAAGAGTACCCCTACAGCAAATACAAGGAGCAACTTGAAATGCTGGTCCTCAAGGCTCGCTATCGCGAAGCATCGGAAAGCGTCGAAGAGAAGAAAGAAGAGCGATTCCGCACGGTGATTGACGAGTATTACTCGTTTATCAACGATTACCCAAACAGCACAATGCGCAAAGAGGCCGACGGCATATTCAAGGTAGCAAACAGATTTGTCAACGGTAATTAAAACGAACAATAACATCTACACATCACATAACTATAATGGATTACAAAAAGACTAACGCACCCCAAACGACCACCGTCCACGACCTCGTGGAAATGGCTGAGCCCACGGGCAACATCTACGAAACTGTGTGCATCATCGGCAAGCGTGCCAACCAGATCTCGGCCGAGATGAAAAACGACCTTGAAAAGAAACTTCAGGAGTTTGCAACTATGACCGACAATCTTGAGGAAATCTCCGAAAACCGCGAGCAAATCGAAATCTCGCGCTACTATGAGAAGCTACCTAAGCCCACACTCATAGCCACACAGGAATACATCGACAACAAGCTTGCTTACCGCAACTTGAGCAAGGAGCGTGAAGAGCTGTAAACAGCACACCCACAATCGATTATCACACCATAAGAGGCGACCGAAACTGGTCGCCTCTTATGATTTCAGCAAGTTGACATCCACTGTTCCATCTTGTGCAACACCCCCCCCGACCTTAGAGGGGGCCAGGGGGAGTGTGCCCGAAGGCTGTGGTTTTCGCAATGCGGCACTTCACACACTCCTCCGGCCCGTTGGGCCACCTCCCCTAACTTAGGGGAGGAGCTGCGCGCCAGTAAATCGGCGAGTTAACAATGCCTTCGAAGCAAGCCGGCACGCGACAGCTCCCCCTCTAAGTTAGAGGGGGCCAGGGGGAGTGTGCCAGTGGAAGCGCATCGAAGCTGTGGAAGTGCCCGAAGCACTGGCGCGCATCGGAGAGAAGAGGCCACGCTTTGCGTGGGAAATTATTCAAATTATTAACAAATTTCCCCAGACAATATCTATTTGTTTAATTTTGTATTAAATTTTGATTAATTTCACGCCGCCAGGCGGCCATTCCCCAGCGCGGGGCGTCAGCTCCCCCTCTAAGTTAGAGGGGGCCAGGGGGAGTGTGCCCGGAGACTGTGGTTTTCGCAAAGCGGCGTCTCACACACTCCTCCGGCCCGTTGGGCCACCTCCCCTAGCTTAGGGGAGGAGCTGCGCGCCAGTAAATCAGCGAGTTAGCAATGCCTCCGAAGCAAGCGCGGGGCGTGCCGGAGGTAGTGGGGATAGGCGATTAGGGCCAGAGAGTATGCCGCGCTTTGCATGAACCACACTTCCACAGCACCGTGACACACTCCCCAAACTCGCGAAGCTGGCACACTCCCCCCTAACCCCCTCTAACTTAGAGGGGGAGCTGTTAACGCACTGATTTACTGGTTAAAACTGATGTAGTACTCACGTTAATAGTCAGATAAATCTCTGCAATCTGTAGAATCTGCATGAGAATGCCGTGCGCCAGCCCTTATGAAACTTATGTTGCTTATATCAGGGGTTTACACCCCTGCCTATGTCATGGCGCCCTTTCAGGGCTTACTGCGCATCGCGACTCATTCATAATTCATAATTGCTAATGCGCCAGCCATTATGAAACTTATGTGGCTTATAGTCTAAAAACTCTCGCTCGAAAAAGCTCAAATTAATTTGACTTCGTCTTATTTTTTTACGACTCAGCAAATGATATTCAAGAATATCTTTGCTTTCGCTGCTCAAAAATTTGGCTTTTCGCTCGCTTATTCGTAACTTTGCATGATATTTTGAGAATAAATATAATTAACTATAAATAACTCTTAATTTTCTACAATTATGCAGATTTCACACATCGAACATGTGGGTATAGCAGTCACAAGTCTTGAAGAGGCTATCCCATTCTATGAGAATTTATTAGGTTTCAAGTGCTTTGCAGTTGAAGAAGTAGCCGACCAGCATGTAAAGACCGCGTTCTTCCGCGTGGGCCAGACCAAGATCGAGCTCCTGGAAGCCACCAGTCCCGACAGCGCCATCGCCAAGTTTATCGAGAAGAATGGTGGCCGCGGCGGCATCCAGCACGTGGCATTTGCCGTTGAGGATGGCGTAGCCAACGCACTTGCTGAAGTACAAGAGAAGGGCGGTCGCGTGATTGACAAGGAACCTCGCAAGGGTGCCGAAGGCCTCAACATCGCATTCCTGCATCCCAAGACCACTTGCGGTGCACTTCTTGAGCTGTGCGAAGACCCTAACAAATAATTCACCTCAACCACCTACAGAACAATGAGCAAACAACTCGAAAGAATACAAGAGCTTATCGCACTGCGTGCCGAGGCTCGCCTTGGCGGCGGCGAGAAAGCCATTGCCAAGCATCACGAAAAAGGTAAATTCACTGCCCGCGAGCGCATCAACATGCTTCTGGACGAAGGCAGCTTTGAAGAGCTTGATATGTTTGTGCGTCACCGCTGCACCAACTTCGGCCAGGAGAAGAAGTCGTTTATGGGCGATGGTGTTGTGACCGGTTATGGAACCATCAATGGCCGTCTGGTCTATATCTTTGCTCAGGACAGCACAGTGTTTGGTGGCTCGCTGAGTGAGACCATGGCATTGAAGATATGCAAGGTCATGGATTTGGCCATGAAGCAGGGTGCACCTTGCATCGGCCTTAACGACTCGGGCGGTGCCCGCATCCAGGAGGGTATCAATGCCCTGGCCGGCTATTCTGAGATTTTCCAGCGCAATATCGACGCTTCGGGCGTAGTGCCACAGATTTCGGCCATCCTCGGTCCATGTGCAGGAGGTGCAGTTTATTCACCTGCACTTACCGACTTCATTATCATGGCTAAAGGCATTTCGTTCATGTTCCTTACCGGCCCCAATGTGGTAAAGACCGTTACCGGCGAAGACGTTACTCAAGAGCAACTGGGCGGTGCCACTGTGCACGCAACCAAGTCGGGAGTGGCACACTTTGCAGCCGAGACCGAGGAAGATGCCATGCTCATCATCAAGCAGTTGCTGAGCTACATGCCGCAAAACAACATGGAGGAGGCTCCCCGTGTAGAATGCACCGACCCCGTTGACCGCATGGAAGACTCACTGAACGAGATTATTCCCGAGAGCCCCAATGATCCATACGACATGTATGAGGCTATCGGTGCCATCGTTGACAACGGTGAGTTCCTCGAGGTTCACAAAGACTATGCCAAGAACATCATCGTGGGCTTTGCCCGCTTCAATGGTCAGAGTGTGGGTATCATAGCCAACCAGCCGCAATACATGGCCGGCGTGCTCGACTGCAACGCTTCGCGCAAGGGGGCCCGTTTCGTGCGCTTCTGCGACGCGTTCAACATTCCTCTGGTAACACTGGTTGACGTTCCCGGCTTCCTGCCCGGCACAGGTCAAGAATACAATGCCGTGATTATGCATGGTGCCAAGTTGCTGTATGCCTACGGTGAAGCCACCGTGCCCAAGGTCACCGTCACCCTGCGCAAGAGCTACGGCGGCAGTCACATCGTGATGAGCTGCAAGCAGCTGCGCGGCGACATGAACTATGCATGGCCAAGCGCCGAAATCGCCGTGATGGGCGCTGCCGGTGCTGCCAGCATCCTCTATGCCAAGGACGGCAAGGCTGCTAAGGCCGAAGCCGCTGCTGCCAAAGAAGCAGGCGACGAAGCCAAGGCAAAGGAAATCATGGCCAAGTACAAAGAGTATATCAAGGAGAAAGAAGACGAGTACAACAAGCTGTTCTGCACGCCGTTCAATGCAGCCAAGTATGGCTATATCGACGATGTGATTGAGCCGCGCAACACTCGTTTCCGCATCATCCGTGCCCTTGAACAGCTCAGGACCAAGAAATATACCAATCCTGCCAAGAAACATGGCAACATACCTCTGTAAACACCTCTTTTAACAATGAAAAAACGAATATTTCTCATTCTGCTGGCAGCAGTTGCGGTCACCACTGTCTTTGCTCAGGGACGCAAGGAATTGCGTTTCAACGAAGTGATGATGGTGAACGACAGCAGCTACATAGACCAGTATGGGCAGCACCAGCCCTGGGTTGAGGTGTTCAACCGCTCGTACGGCACGGTGGGCATGGAGCAGATGTTCATCTCCAACAAGCCCATCGACATTCCCGACAACGGCATGAAGCCTAAGGACTTCCTCAACGACTATGCCCAGAAGAATCCCGGTATTTGCTATGAGATTCCTCGCGGCGACCGTGACACAAAGGTTGCTCCTCGCACTCATGTCGTGTTCTTTGCCGATGGCAATACGGCAGCCGGTGCCCTGCACCTGTCGTTCAGCCTCGACCCGTCGGTGGCCAACACTCTCTACCTCTATGACGTGAACGGCGACCTTGTGGATGTGGTCAACATTCCGGCAAGCATGAAGCCCAACACCACGTTTGCCCTCAAGGCCGACGGCCAGAGCGACCCTGCCACATTCAATGCCAAGCAGTGGAGCATGCGTGACGGCAAGACCGATGCCCAGGCCATCACCCCGGGCAAATTCAACCTTGCCGACCAGAACGACAACATCGAGGCGTTCCATGTGCGCGACCCCTACGGAGTGATTATTGCTATAATGGCAATGAGCGTAGTGTTCAGTGCACTGCTCATTCTCTACTTGTGCTTCAAGTTGTTCGGTAAGTTCTTCGGACGCAAGAAAGAAGGCGATGAAGCAAGCGAGCCTGCCGCTCAACCCGCAGCCATAGCAGCCAGCGGCAGCAGCGACAACGAGGTGATAGCTGCAATAGGCATGGCACTATTCCAGCACCTCAATGCCCACGACCAGGAAAGCGGCATCATCACCATCGACCACGCTCACGAAGCACACAGCGCATGGTCTTCAAAGCTCAATGCCATGGGCCACATGCCTATTCACAAGGAACAATAACCCTTTAACCAACAATTAGATCAATGAAAGAATATAAATATAAGATCAATGGCAACGACTACACTGTTGGCATTGGTGACATTGAAAACAATGTAGCCCAGGTAGAAGTGAATGGGGTGGCTTATAGCGTTGAGCTTCCCGAGGTGAAACATGCAGCACCTGCCATCAAGCGTGTTGTCACATCAAGTGCTGCCCCGGTAGCTGCAGCCCCTGCCGCAAAACCCACTGTTAAAGCCGCAGCCGGCGAACTGGTAATTGCCTCTCCCCTACCCGGCGTAATTAAGGAAATCAACGTTAAGGAAGGTCAGCAAGTCAAGGCCGCCGACGTGGTGTGCATTCTCGAGGCCATGAAAATGGGTAATGAGATACATGCCGGTAAGGACGGTGTGGTGAAGTCGATCAACGTTGCTAAGGAAGACTCGGTGCTCGAAGGCACCACAATCATGGTAATCGCTTAACTGATGCACTATGTCACAAACTGAATTCCTACTCAGCAAGTTGAACGAATTCTGGCAGTTTACAGGATTTGCCAACGTTGAGATTACTAACGTAATCATGTTGTGCGTGGGCCTTTTCTTCATCTATCTGGCCATCAAGCACGACTTTGAGCCCATGCTGCTCGTACCCATTGGTTTCGGTATCCTGATTGGTAACATACCTTTCCAGCCGGGTAACGAGATTGGCATTTACGAAGAAGGCTCTGTGCTCAACATCTTGTATCAAGGTGTGCGACAGGGATGGTATCCGCCCCTGATTTTCCTGGGTATCGGTGCCATGACCGACTTCTCGTCGCTGCTCGCCAACCCCAAGCTCATGCTTGTGGGTGCAGCAGCACAGTTCGGTATCTTTGGCGCTTATATCATCGCCTTGGCATTAGGATTCATGCCCGACCAGGCCGGTGCTATCGCCATCATTGGCGGTGCCGACGGCCCCACGGCTATCTTCCTCTCGGGCAAACTGGCTCCAAACTTGATGGGCGCAATCGCCGTGTGTGCATATAGCTACATGGCACTCGTGCCCGTAATTCAGCCACCGGTAATGCGACTGCTCACCACTAAGAAGGAGCGCCTCATTCGCATGAAGCCCGCTCGCAAGGTGTCGCAGACCGAGAAGATCCTCTTCCCCATTTTCGGTCTCATTCTCACCTGCTTCGTCGTGCCCAGTGGCCTGCCATTGCTCGGCATGTTATTCTTCGGTAACTTGCTGCGTGAGAGTGGTGTTACCACTCGCCTTGCCAAGACTGCAAGCAACGCAATGACCGACATGGTGACAATTATCTTAGGTATGACCGTGGGTGCTTCGACACAAGCATCAGAATTCCTGACTAAGGAGACCATCTTCATCTTCTTCCTCGGTTTCTGTGCATTTGTGATTGCCACCTGCTCAGGCGTGCTCTTTGTGAAGTTCTTCAACCTGCTTCTGCCCAAGCACAAGAAGTTGAACCCGCTCATCGGCAATGCCGGTGTGAGCGCTGTGCCTATGGCAGCCCGCATCAGCAATGACGTAGGTCTGAAATACGACCCCACCAACTACCTGCTCATGCACGCTATGGGCCCGAATGTGGCCGGCGTGATTGGCTCGGCAGTTGCAGCTGGCGTACTGCTCGGCTTCCTCGGATAATTTTTATTCCACCTTATATCAAGCGACACGGTTTCGATCATAACCGTGTCGTTTTTTTTCACATTATAAATTGTATATCTGATTAGAATTAGCTAACTTTGCCATATTAACATCAAAAGCGATCTCACTATGTACACACAAGAGCAAGGGCTATACGTTGCACACAGCCCCAAAGGAGCAATCAGTATCAATGCCAACATGGCTAACCGGCACGGCCTGATAGCAGGTGCCACCGGCACAGGAAAGACCGTGAGCCTGCAAGTTATGGCCGAGACATTCAGCCAGATAGGTGTGCCATGCTTCATGGCCGACATGAAAGGCGACTTGAGCGGTATCAGCCAGCCGGGCAAGATGAGCGGCTTCATCGAGAAACGCCTGCCGGAGTTTGGACTTAGTGAGCCGCAATTTCAGGCATGCCCGGTAAGATTCTATGATGTGTATGGCGAACAGGGACATCCCATGAGAGCCACAATATCACAGATGGGGCCCGAGCTGTTAGCACGCATCCTTGACTTGAACGACACACAGACCGGCGTGCTGAACATTATGTTCCGCATAGCCGATGAGCGAGGCCTGCTCATTGACGACATCAAAGACCTGCGGTCGATGCTCGACTACATCTCCAAGCATGCCAAGGAATACACCACCACTTATGGCAACATATCAAGTGCCAGCATCGGCGCAATACAGCGTTCACTGCTTCAACTGGAAAACCAGGGAGGCGACAAGTTCTTCGGCAACCCGTCGTTTGACATTCACGACCTGATGCAGCAAGTAGGCGGCAAGGGTGTGATGAGTGTGCTTGCTGCCGACAAGCTCATGCTGCAGCCGAAACTCTACTCCACCTTCCTGCTGTGGCTCATCACCGAGCTATACTCCACCCTGCCCGAGGTGGGCGACATGGCTCAGCCTAAGCTCGTTTTCTTCTTCGACGAGGCTCACATGCTCTTCGATGGCACGAGCAAGGCTATGATCGACAAAATCGAACAAGTTGTTAGGCTCATCCGCAGCAAGGGAGTGGGCATCTACTTTGTTACACAGAGCCCTACCGACATTCCACAAGTCATACTCGGCCAGTTAGGCAACCGTGTGCAGCACGCCCTGCGAGCCTACACACCGCGCGACCAAAAGGCCGTCAAAACCGCTGCCGACACCTTCCGTGCCAATCCGGAGTTCAAGACCGATGAAGCAATAATGAACCTTGAGACCGGCGAAGCACTGGTATCGTTCCTCGACCAGAATGGTGCCCCAACAGTAGTTGAGCGCGCCAAAATGCTGTTCCCGCTGAGCCAGATTGGCGCCATTACCGAGGGTCAGCGCCTTGACATCATCAAGCAGTCGCTAATCTACGGAAAATACGACACCCCGGTTGACAGGCAATCGGCATTTGAAGTGCTGCTTGAACAAACCGAGAAAGAGCGAGCCGAACAAGAACAGGCCGAGCAGGAAGCCCTGGCCGAAAAAGAGAAAGCTAAGCTGGAAAAGGAAAAAGCCAAAAAGCCCGGTCTGTTCAAAAAAATCCTTAAGGCCGTGATAACAGCTGTAACCGGAGCCATTGCCTCAATTATAGGTACCAGCATTTCTAACAAAATCTCCGGCAAAAAGACAAAGTCAAGAACCAGCATGACCGAGAAAATCACCAAGAACGCAACAAGTGCAGCCACACGCACCATCACACGCGATATCTTGGGCAACCTCATCAAGTGACACAAGCATCAAAGCATGAAATTCAGCGACATCTTAGGCAATGCGCAAGCCATCGACCGCGTGAGACATCTCATCGACACCGACCGCTTGCCGCACGCAATACTGCTATATGGCCAGCCGGGAATTCCCAAGCTGGCCTTGGCTCGCACAATGGCACAATACCTGCACTGCACCAACCGCCACGACGGCGAGCCTTGCGGCGAGTGTCCGTCGTGCCGTCAGCACATGAGCATGAACTGCACCGACCTGTTCTTCTCATTCCCATACCTGAGGAAAGAGAAAGAAAAACTGCTCGTGTGTGATGATTACATCGACTCGTGGAACGACTTTATTACAGACTGCCCCATTGTAGAAGACTATCAGCACTGGCTCGAATTGTTGAAAAACGACAATGCCCAACCCATCATCTACGACGATGAGAGCGAAAACATCATCCACAAGATGAACCTCACGTCGATGGCCCGCCGTTACAAGGTGCTAATCATGTGGCTTCCTGAAAAAATGAACCAAGCCTGCGCCAACAAGTTGCTCAAGCTCATCGAAGAGCCTTACGACGACTGCAAGTTCATCCTGGTGAGCGACAACGCACAAGACATCCTCACAACCATCTACTCGCGAACACAACGCATAGAACTCAAGCGACTCTCGACCGAACTTGTGGCCAGCTATTTAACCCGGAAATACGCCCTCGACCCACAAGATGCCCTCGCCATTGCCGCACCGCACGACGGCAACGTTATTGAGGCCGAAAGAGCCCTGAAAGAAGACAACGAGAACACTGAGTTCCACAACAAGTTCATGGAACTAATGAGGCTGGCCTACTCCCGCAACCTGGCCAAGCTCAAAGTGTGGAGCGAAGCGATTGCCGACATGAAGCGTGAGAAATCAAGACGTTTCTTAGCCTACTGCTCGCGACAGGTGCGCGAGAACTTCATCTACAACCTGCACTCGCCACAGCTCAATTATCTCACTCGTGACGAAGAAAAATTCAGCTCTAAGTTCTCACCGTTTATCAACGAGCAGAATGTGGAACGCATGTTCGGAAACTTCGAACGCGCCGAACGAGAAATTCAAGGCAACGGTAATGCCAAGATAATCCTCTTTGACCTTGCTGTGCAAATCACAATTTTAATTAAGGTGTGACATGAAATCATTTCTCAGACAAGTGGCCGACTACTATAGTAAGGTCGAAGACATAGAGGACTATTGCTTTGTATTTCCCAACCGACGCAGCGGCCAGTTTTTTGAGCGCGAACTTGGACAGAGTTTCACCACGCCTCGCATGATACCACGCATCACCACGATGCCCGAGATGCTTGGAGAACTCACTCACAAGGTGGTTATCGATCCCATAGATGCCATCTTCACGCTATATCAGGCCTATTGCGACACTTTGGGCGAGCAAGCCGGAGCCATGGATCACTTTGTCTTTTGGGCTCACATCATCCTTAGCGACTTCAACGATGTGGACATGGCCCTGGCCGACCCTAAGAGCATCTTCTCAAATGTGAGTGACTTGCGCAACATTGCCACCGACTATATCGAGCCTGACCTAAAAGAAGATATTAAACGCATCTTCGACATCGACTTCGGCGAGAGCACCGGTTTCTGGAAACGCAATCCGCACACCACTCACGACAACGATGCCCAAGAACAATACTTCACACTATGGGAAAAACTTGCCGACATCTATTACCGATATCACGAGCTGCTTGAGGCACGCAGCATGACCACTCAAGGCCAGCTCTACCGCTACGCCGCCCTTAATGCCGACAAGGTGCAATGGCGCTACAAGCGCATTGTGATAGTTGGCTTCGCTTCACTCACGGTGAGTGAAGACCGCATTTTCAAGGCCATTAAGGAAATGGGAGGCCACTTCTGGTGGGACAACAGCTGCAATGCACTTTTTGACAAAAAGGCAAACAGCGGCATCAACCTCGTCAAGCTATTTGCCGAGCGCTACCCCTCACCCGAGCCCATTCAGGCAGCTAAACAGGTACCAAACCTGAGCACCTATGCCGTTCCGTCGGGAGTGGGTCAGGCTAAATGGGCAATACACATGACCCAGACCATTGGTCACTATGCACCCATTTTCTATGCCCTGTCGCTGCTGTTTGTAAGCCATGATGAAAAGGCTCCCGTATGGCCCGTCATCAACCTGAATAATGCCATCAACACAGCCATTGTACTACCCGACGACAAGCTGTTCATCCCAATCGTCAACTCAATACCGCAAGACGTTAAGATGCTCAACGTGACCATGGGCTACCCCATGCGCAATGCCGGCATAGTGAGCCTGATGCACCTGGTGTCGCGCGCACACCAGCAGGCCACCAGACAAGGCGAACGATGGATGTACTTCCGCGAAACAGTGCTCGACATCCTCTCGCACCCCATGGTGAAATCGGCATTCACAAGATTAGTGATGAAGCTCCAGCAAGACATCGACGCAAACAACGAGTTCAACATCTGCGAAGACGTGTTCAAAGGCACCGAACTTGAATATATCTTTACCACCATACACGACCTGACTGATCGCAATCAGGTTATCGACTATATCGACAGGCTGATCGCATTCACGCAAATCCTTGACTCACGCACCCGTGTCACCGACAATGCCTCGCTCACCGATGATGAAGACCTGCTGCCTCTGCAGAGTGCTTTTAATATGCACTTCATGTCGGCCCTCAAGCAACTCCGGCAGGTGTTCAGCAACAGCAGCAACATGCCGGCCACCGACACGTCGGTGTTCTACCTCATTGACCGCGCCGTGGGTAACGTCACCATTCCATTCACCGGCGAGCCGTTGCAAGGTCTCCAGGTAATGGGAATGCTCGAGACTCGCTGTCTCGACTTCGACAATATTATCATCCTGTCGATGAACGAACGCGTCTTCCCCACTCGCCGGGCCATGAGTTCGTTCATCCCCGACATGATTAGAAACGCCTATTCTCTGCCTACCAACGCCGTCAATGAAGCAGCTACCACCTATTACTTCTATCGACTGCTGGGGCGCGCACAACATGCAATGCTCATCTACGACTGCAGCACACAGAGCTATGGCTCGGGAGAACCATCACGTTACATCAATCAGCTCGAAAAGGTGTATGACATGCCATTGGTCAAAGTAAACATAAATTCTAACGTTATTCCATCGCAATCGCTGGAAATAGACGTCAAAAAGACCTTGGCCGCCGTTGAATGCTACACAAAACACAGCGAGGAGCAAAAATGGCTCTCGGCCAGCGCTATCAATGGCTATATCGACTGCCAGCTCAGGTTCTATTTTCAGCGCATTGAGGGCTTCAGCAACGACACCAACAACAGCGACTTTATGAATGCAGCCACGCTCGGCACCATCGTTCACAACTCGCTGCAGGAATTTTATTACCCCAAGCACGCAGGTCTTAAAGGCCCCCGAAAAATCACCATAGCCATGATCGATGAGTTCAAGAAGAATTTCCTTGAGAAAACCGTCATCAGGCAAATCAACAAGGAGCACATGCACCGCCCGGCCGACAAACTCGATATGCCCCTGATCGGAGACGCCTATATCTTGCAGGAAACCATCAACACATTTGTCGCCAACGCCTTAGACTACGACAAGCAACTCATCGCGCAACACGGGCCCATTGAGGTCATTGAGTGCGAAGAGCCACACAAAATCGACCTTGACATCAACGGCACAAAGTTCCACTTCAGCTTCACCATCGACCGCCTGGACAAGGTGGGCGGAATGCTGCGCGTAGTGGACTACAAGACAGGCAAGGACGAAACTGCATTCAGTAGCGTGGACGCGCTGTTTGACAATAAAAATGGTAGCGAACGGCCTCATGCCATCCTGCAGCTGTTGCTCTATTGCAACGCTTGGAATGATATTGACAACACGGCTACAGAAATCACGCCGGTCATCTATAAACTGACCGACATGAAACAGACCGGCGTCATCTATGGCACGAAGAACCAGAAAGAACAATATGTCTATCGTAAAGACGATCCTATTAACGTGCAGTTTCTTGAAAAAATGAAACAGACCATCGATGAGATGTTTAGCCTTGAGGCTCAATTTAGGCAAACGCCCAACGACAAAAACTGCACCTATTGCCGCTTTACCGACTTCTGCCGCCGTTAGACGGTAGCTCGCAGCTAAAAATAATGGAGAACGGGCTCTATTTCACGCGGCCGGATGCAGCATAGTGTTCGCGCCAGTACCTATCGGCCATGTCACTGACCATCACACCACGCGACGACGATGCATGCACAAACTTCCCTTCCTTGAGATATATGCCCACATGGCTGATGCGGCCGCTACTGCCGGTAATGAAAAAGACCAAGTCGCCTTCACGCAAATCGTCGCGCGAAATCTCCTTGCAGTTTTTCTCATACATCTTGGCCGAATTTCGCTCGAGCTTCTTGTCATAGACAGCAGCATACACCTCCTTTACCATGCCCGAGCAGTCGGTTCCACTTCCCTTGTCACTTGCAGCATAGCGGTATGGGGTGCCTAACCATGAGCGCAACTCGGCATACAGTGCTTTGTTGTCGTGGCGTGTGAGTTTCACATTGAGCGTCTTCCAGTCGCCGGCCGTCTTATCACTCTCACCCGAGCGGTCACGCCCGTGACGATCCTCGTGGCTGTAGTCGCGATGGCTCTTCACACTCGAGCCCTTGTGGCACGACACAATGCCCAGCGCAAGCGTTAGCGTCAGCAGGCATAGGGCGAAGAGTCGTAACAATTGTTTCACGCGCTCACTGAGGTTTATGGGTAAGTTGCAAGTAGAAAGAGGGAGAAATCTTCGATTTTTGTTTGATTAGCTGTGCTTATTTAACGTGAGTTCGATATAACCAAGTCGTTGCAGCTCACCTTCACACTCATGCTGGGTGGGAAGGTGATACGATACACCGACTTTATTACGGAAACACAATCGAACTCACGTTAACTATGTCATCATTGTCCTTTACCTTTTAATCTTCAAGTTCCTGTCGGTTTAGAAACGTGAACGATTACTCGGCAGCAGGAGCCTCGGCATTCTCTTCGGCCTCAGCCTCCTCGGGCACAAAGTGGGTGTAACCGGCATTCACCAGGATGTTATACCAGGTGATTACTTTCTTAATATCGGTGCGATAGACGCGGTCCACGTCATAGTTTGGAAGCACCTTGGCAAAGAACTCGTCGATTTGTTCGTTAGTCTTATAGTCATCGGCATTGAGTACTGCCCCGTTCTGCTGGTCGTAGATGGTCTGCAACACCTGGCCTAAGGGCACTTCCTCGGCAGTAGTGTAAATAGCAATGTCACCTAACGAGATAATCTTATCGCGCGCATAGGCAGGGAAACGCTTGTGGTCGGCAAGCCCCTCAACGATTACCATGTTCTTACCATAAGATTTCAACTCATATAATCCGGAGCGACCCGAGATGCATAAAACTTTCTTCAACATAATTCTTAAATCTAATAATTTAATGGTTTGAAAATCGCCCGTTTATCACGCCGGGCAAAGATACTTCTATCTTGTGCCGGCCCCAGTGAGGCAGGCACAGGAAAATGCGGTGCAAATTTAGCGAGAAATTTTGAAATTTGCTGCACACGCCCTTAAAAATTCACACATCACCTGCGATTTTACATCACACATGAGGCACAACTCATGGCGCAGGTGTGGCGCCAAGTGGAAAGTGGCGCGGGTTATCGCGAAGCATCTTGAATAAATGGGTATAAAATTTTGCCATTACCCATTTTTGCAGTACCTTTGCGCATTGATTACAAGAAGCGCGTGCGCATGCGTGCGCGCGTCAGTTTCGACATTAATTATTATCAACAATAACTTTTAATCGCATTTCGAATTCTTATGAGAGAAAAGAAATTCATGACTTGTGATGGTAATCAAGCAGCTGCACACATCAGCTATATGTTTACTGAAGTGGCTGCCATCTACCCCATCACACCATCATCTACGATGGCTGAGCATGTGGACGAATGGGCCGCAGCAGGACGCAAAAACATCTTTGGAGAGACCGTGCTCGTGCAGGAGATGCAGAGCGAGGCCGGTGCCGCCGGTGCGGTGCATGGCTCGCTGCAGGCCGGTGCACTGACCACGACCTACACTGCTTCGCAGGGCCTGCTGCTGATGATCCCAAACATGTATAAGATTGCCGGTGAATTGCTTCCGGGCGTGTTCCACGTTTCGGCTCGCACGCTGGCTTCTCACACACTGTGCATCTTCGGCGACCATCAGGATGTGATGGCCACTCGTCAAACCGGCTTTGCCATGCTCGCCGAGGGCTCGGTGCAGGAGGTTATGGATCTTGCCGCCGTGGCACACCTGAGCGCTATCAAGGGGCGCGTGCCGTTTGTCAACTTCTTCGACGGCTTCCGCACATCGCACGAGATTCAGAAAGTAGAAGCCATGGACATGGAAGACCTTCGTCCGCTGGTTGACTATCAAGCTCTGGACGCATATCGCAAGCGCTCGATGAATCCCGACAAGCCCGTTACCCGCGGCACAGCCGAAAACCCCGACGTGTTCTTCCAGCACCGCGAGTCGTGCAACGAGTACTACAATGCCGTGCCGGCCATCGTGGAGGATTACATGAATAAGATCAGCGAGATCACCGGCCGCAAGTATGGCCTGTTTGACTACTACGGCGCCCAGGATGCCGACCGTGTGATTATTGCAATGGGCTCGGTGACCGAGGCCATTCGCGAGACCATCGACCACCTCACTGCAGCCGGCGAGCGCGTGGGTCTGGTAGCCGTGCACCTGTATCGCCCGTTCTCGGCCAAGCACTTCCTCGCCGCTGTCCCGAGCACTGCCAAGCGCATTGCCGTGCTCGACCGCACAAAGGAGCCCGGTGCCAACGGCGAGCCTCTGTATCTCGATGTGAAGGACTGCTTCTTCGGCGTTGAGAACGCTCCTGTAATCGTAGGCGGACGCTATGGCCTCGGTTCGAAAGACACAACTCCGGCACAAATCCTGTCGGTATATGAGAATCTGGCTCTGCCCATGCCCAAGAACCAGTTCACCATCGGCATTGAAGACGATGTCACCTTCTCGTCACTGCCCATGAAGGAAGAAATCGCTATGGGTGGCGAAGGCCTTTTCCAAGCTAAGTTCTACGGCCTTGGTGCCGACGGTACTGTGGGTGCCAATAAGAACTCGGTGAAGATCATCGGCGACAACACCAACAAGTATTGCCAGGCCTATTTCTCTTACGACTC
>DGVT01000027.1:12983-25933 GCA_002395965.1 Porphyromonadaceae bacterium UBA4277 | reverse complement strand
CTGAAGAAACGGCTTGGGGCCGGCACACTGACAAAGTCGAACATCAACAATCGTGGTTACAACAAGTATCTGCAAATGGATGGAGAGATACAAATCTCTATCGATTATGAGAAGTTTGAGACCGATGCTGCATGGGATGGCATAAAAGGGTATGTCACAAATACAAACTTAAGTGAGAACGACGTCATCTCCAACTACAGCAACCTATGGTACATAGAACGAGCCTTTAGAATGAGCAAGACAGATCTGAGAGTTAGACCCGTTTACCATAGATTGCGCAACCGCATTGACGCACACATCTGTATATGTTTCACCGCATACTCAATCTTGCTTGAGCTGGAAAGAATCCTGAAGGGCGCCGACTCGGCAATAACTATTGACAGGGCACGAGAGTTGACAAAAAACATGTACCAGCTCACGTACACTTTGCCAGAATCAAAGATTCAGCGCACAGCAATCATGAAAATGGATGCGGAGCAACAAACTATCTTTGAGCTAGTGAAAAAACATTGTGAAATCTGACTGGGTGTCCCATTGACGAAAACAGGAGACTCTTCTCTCTTCTCCCTTACAACTTAAGAATAATATTTATCATCGCATTCACACGTTCAAATTATCTATCTGTTGACAAGTCACAACACTGTCACCACGCAGATAGCTGGACGGTAAATTTCACCATCATCAATTACAGTGATAGTCGCTGTTCCTTGAGCTACACCAACCACCTGTACTTTCTTCATATCATCTAAGGTCACTATACGAGCAATAACAACGGCAGTATTACTCGATGTTACTTTTATATTGGTCACTTTGGAATTATACTTTGGAATGAGTGTGATTATTTGGTTTAGAGTAATATTGGCCTTGTTTATATCTAATATTATTCCAACATAAGAACCTATATGACAAGATGCATAAACGGCTGGTATGTATGACAGGTAGGCGAATATGTCACACTCTCCTTGTGAGACAGATTTCACAAGACCATTCTCATCAACTTTAGCAATTCTAGGATTCGATGAGCCCCACTTAATTTCGTTAGTCATGTTTGAAGGGAAGGATACAGCCTTCAACTGTAATTCTTCAGAAACTGTAAGAGTGGCCTCTGCCTTGTCAAGCGTTATCTTTTCGTTGATGTCATTTGCAAGGTTGCCGAAATTTTGCCAAGTAGAATTTGTGAAATAGGCGACTGTAGATGATGACGGTACGTGTAACTTTGCTTCATTGTTTTCAAAGGTTTTTTCGGTGCAAGTCGGTGGAGTTTCGGCAAAATTGTTCACTACTTTGGGCTTGAATCCTAAATCACCTAATTCTGTCACTCCACTGCCCACGTTAAGCGTCTTGATTTGGGATATCATTAAACCTTCAAACAACCAGTGTTCCCAAATACCATTTCCAACCAAAGTCAAAGTGTGCACACCATTGCAACCGAAGGCATTAAAATCGGTATTAACAGAGTTTGGGATAACAACGCTCTCAAAGCAGCATTGCAAAAACGCTTGGAAACCGATTACTGCAACGGAATATGGAATAATCAACATACCTGTGAAGCCGCACCAAGCAAAAGCATTGAAGCCAATTTCAGTCACAGATTTGCCGATAGTCAGTGAGCCAGTAAAGCCACAACAGCCACTGAATGCCTCACTACCTATAGCTGTCACCAAGTTGGAGATGGTCAATGAGCCTGTGAAACCATCGCAACCTTTAAAGGTTTTGTTATTGATTTTAGTCACTGAATCAGGGATATTCAAAGAGCCAGTGAAGCCTCTGCAATTACGAAATGCACTGTTTCCAATTACTGTCACAGAATCAGGTATCGTCAACAAACCAGTGAAGCCACTGCAACCACGAAATGCACTGTCTTCAATTACTGTCACAGAATCAGGTATCGTCAACAAACCAGTGAAGCCACTGCAACCATAGAAGGCTCCAGCACCAATGGTTTTAACTGAGTTTGGGATAGTCAGCGTTCCAGTAAAACATGTGCAATCTTTGAATGCACTATCTCCGATTACTGTCACGGAATCAGGAATTGCCAGCGAGCCAGTGAAGCCACGGCAACCAGAGAAGGCTCCAGCACCAACGGTATTAACTGAATTAGGAATAATTAGCGAGCCTGTGAAACCACTACAGCCACGGAATGCTTCACAACCAATAGCAGTCACCGATTTGGGAATAACAAGTGAACCTGTAAAACCAGAACAAAAAATAAAAGCCCTTTCACTTATAGAAGTTACAATGTATCGGATATCATTATTAGTCACTAATTCAGGAATAATCAAAGAATCCCTAACTTTAGTATAACTTGGCATGTCACGTTCAAACGAATCTATTTCAAATGTGACACAGACACTATTTCTGTCTGGGTTAATTTTGTATGCAATACCATCCACTATAAAGTCATAAGCTTTATCTTTATTGGGCAACAAGGATGAAGTTTTCATATTTTTACTCGATCAGTTTTATAATCTGACATCATGAAAAACTATTTTGCACGATAGTTTTTCCATGTTACTAAGAATACTAAAAACTCAGAGATTCAGATAACTCAAAACCTAATCTCTAATATACTCTAAAGATTAATGTTACTGAGCATAGACTGGGCGCACGCTGAGGGAGAAGCTACGCACCTGCGGCTTGATAGTGAATGCTTCAGGCTCATTTGGAGTGATGTTTACCGACCATGCAGCGCAAGCGACAGTGCTCTGGAAATTATAATCGGCTTGTGAAGCGCGTGGAAGCAAAGTGGATGTCCAGTAATTCCCTATCATGCCTCGGTAGTCGTTAACCTCGGCCTCACAGATACCACCCAAAGGGATTATTATGCTATTACCATTAGGCCCTGTGACACGATAGACGATGCCCGTGGCTCCTTCCATTCCTGACACTGGAGTCCACTCACAGCGGTCAATGAGTTCTTGCCACTCGGCCTTGGTGGGCAGGCGCCAGTCATGGTTCCACAAGTAACGGGCGCAATCGTAGTCGGTACCTGAGATGTCGGCAAGTGGTTCACGGCCGCCAAAGTAGGGACTCCCCCACTCCACATTAGTGATTTCGCGGCCATCGACCATGCGATAAGACACAGTCACCGGGTACTCTGTATTTAGTGGCTTGCGGGTGCCGATGGAATCACCCCAGCCATAGAGACTGCCCATAGCTTGAGGCTCAGACGCACCAATATTCATCGGAGCCCATTTCACACTCAGGCCTAAATCTACAGGCGTACGGTCGATGCGGAAATTATTCGGTTCATCATCGCCACAACTCAGCAAAGTCATGGTCACTATTGATATCAGCAGTAAATTAATTTTATTCATCGTCATATATATATTATGAGTTTGTTAAGTGTCAAGTTTTGGGTAAAATGGGCCGACGCATGCCGTCTAAGCTTTCACACCGACCTTGCAAAGTAACATAGCGCATTATGCATGCTCGAGTAACTTATTCGAAATGTGCTCCCGCCAGGTCGAAGCCTCTCAAAAAATCGGCTGTGCTCATGCGCCGCTTGCCCGAAAGTTGAACTTGAGTAATGGGTAATGCACCGTCGCCACACCTCACGACAATCTCATCTCCGGCCGATAGCACTTCGCCAGGCGATAATTCATTGCAAGGCAGTGGCTGGCCAGATGCAAATATTTTGAGTTGCATTCGGCGCCCGTCGGGCATGACGACCTCGGTCCAAGCTGCCGGGTATGGCGATAACCCACGGATGTGATTATAAGTCTTCTCAGCCTCATCGCTCCAGCAGATACGGCAAGTCTCCTTGAATATCTTGGGGGCCGGAGTAGGCTTCTCGCCAGCCGTAAGCAACTTCTCTTGAGGAATAGGCTCCACTTTGCCGGCAATGATATTGTCAACGGTTTCAATCACCATTTTAGCGCCAGTGAGCATGAGTCTGTCGTGCACAGTGCCCACGTTTTCGTTCCGGCCAATAGGGACACTGCATTGTTGTATTATGTCTCCTGTGTCAATCTCATGCTTTAGAAAGAATGTTGTGACACCGGTCTCCGTATCGCCATTCATCACAGCCCAGTTAATAGGAGCTGCACCACGATACTTAGGTAGTAGCGATGCATGCAGGTTAAATGTGCCCAATGGTGGCATTTGCCACACCACCTGCGGCAACATGCGAAATGCAATCACGATGAACAGCTGAGCTTCGAGCGATTGCAACTCGGCCACAAAAGACTCATCTTTGAGGTTGACAGGTTGAAGAACCCTCAGGTTATGCTCCAGGGCATATCGCTTCACATCACTCTGAAGCAGGTGATGCCCACGGCCTGCAGGCTTGTCGGGCATAGTTACTACAGCCACAATATTATAACCGCCCTCATGCAGTCGGCTCAGACTCTCGACTGCAAACTCAGGCGTACCAAAAAATACTATTCTTAATTGCTCTTTTGTCATAATCGTTTTTTAGTCATAGCTATAGTGCTTGAGCACTTGGCGGTATGAATTAAATATCTTAGATTTTGAGACGAAACCTATATAGTGCCCTTCTTCGTCAATAACCGGCAGATTCCATGCACCTGTTTCGTCGAATGTTTTCATCACGCCCTCCATGGGTGAGCCTACGATTATCTTTGCCGGTGGACGTGCCATGAAACGCTCCACATTGAGGCGCCGATACAAGTCGGTACGGAACATGATGTTCCGAATGTCATCAAGCAGCACCACCCCGATCAGAACGTTTTCAGAGTCAACCACCGGGAAGAGGTTTCTCGAACTCTTTGATATAACATCGACCATGTCTTTAAGCGACATTTCGGGCGTAACACTTGAAAAGTCTTTTTCAATCACACTATCCATTTTGAGCAGTGTGAGAACACTCTGATCTTTCTGATGAGTGAGCAGTTCTCCACGTTGTGCCAGACGACGGGTGTAAATACCATAAGGCACAAACAGGCGCGAAGTGCCATAGGACGTTGCCGACACCACAAGCAATGGCAAAAACAAGTCGTAACCGCCGGTCATTTCGGCCGTAAGGAAGATTGCCATCAGCGGTGCGTGCATCACTCCGGCCATGACTCCGGCCATTCCCATCAGCGTAAAATTCTTTGTCGATAGGGGTTCGTCGCCCATAAAGAAGCCGAAGTGATTAAACAAGAACACGAAAAAGAATCCCGCCATGCAGCCCACATATAGCGACGGCGCAAACGTGCCGCCCACTCCACCGGCACCATTTGTGGCACTGGTAGCAATAGGCTTCATTAATCCCAGAGCGAAAATAAACAGGAGAGTATAGATTGCATTGTCGCGATGCCCAAAGAACACGCTTCCATTAAAAATCTCGCTGGCATCGCCCGACAGCAGGTTGATTATCGCGCCATAGCCTTCACCATAGAGCGGCGGCAACAAGAAAATGAGCACACTCAGCAGCACAGCCCCAATCACATATCGATAGATGCGGTTATTCATGCGTGAAAAGACGCCTTCCATCATCTCAGTCACCTTATTGAAATACAGTGAGACAAAGCCGCAAAAGACTCCCAGCAATATGACATACGGCAGGCGGTTAGCCCAGAATGGCTCACTTTGCGCAAACGGGAACTCCACGCTATAGCCGGTAAAGATGTAGGCTATCGTAGCTCCGGCCACCGATGCAACCATCAGTGGTATGGCACTGCCTGCCGTCAAATCGAGCATCAGCACCTCAACAGTGAACAGCAATCCAGCTATGGGAGCTTTGAAAATTCCGGCAATACCGGCCGCGGCCCCACACCCCACAAGCAACATTAAAGTTTGAGGCGAGAGCTTGAACACACGGCCCAGATTCGAGCCGATGGCCGCTCCGGTGAACACTATAGGTCCCTCGGCACCCACCGAGCCACCGAGTCCAATCGTCAGCGACGATGCTATGAGCGACGAATAAGTGTTGCGTATGTGTAACCGACTCTTTTTCAGGGCGATTGCATATAGCACACGAGTCACGCCATGCGATATATTGTCGCGCACAAGGTAATAGACATATAGGGCTGAAAGCAAAATGCCCACAGCAGGAAATATGAGGTAAAGAATATTTCCATGAGTGCGCTGAATGGTTGACATGGCCAAGTGCGCTATGGCACCGATTAAAAACTTCAGTAGCACTGCTGCAAGCCCCGACATGATGCCCACGGCCAATGCTAAAATCACGACAAGATTACGCTCGGTAAAATAGCGCTGCCTGAGTGCCTGCAAACGCTGGTTCCAACTCTGTGAGTGCAGCGTGTGTGTGTTTGATATGTTAATACTATTATTCACTCTAACTAATCTACATTCCACGACCAGTGATAACAATTTTTATGGTATAAACCATAATCTTCACATCGTTAATGAGCGACATGTTTTCCAAATATATCAGGTCATAATTCAAACGTTCAATCATTTCCTCCAAATTCTGTGCATAGCCATATTTCACCATGCCCAAAGAAGTTATGCCGGGACGCACCTGATGAAGTAAGGCATAAGAAGGAACCTCATGCTGTATTTTTTCTACAAAGTAACGCCTTTCGGGACGAGGTCCCACAATCGACATCTCCCCCACAAGCACATTCCAGAATTGCGGCAGCTCGTCGATGCGATACTTGCGCATAAACCGTCCCACCCGGGTCACTCGCGGGTCGTTGTCGGCAGTTAGCTGAGGCACGTTTCCACTCTCGGCATTCTCAACCATGCTCCTGAATTTCAATATTTTGAAAGGAAGGTTATGATACCCCACCCTCTCCTGGGTGTATATCACACTACCCTTAGAATCGAGTTTGATGGCTACAGCCACAAGCAGCATGAATGGGCTAAGGACTATCAGTGCCAGTATCGACAATATAATATCAAGCAGGCGCTTAATGTTTTTTTCACCGGCACTCATATTACTACCTGAGATATCGACCAGCGGCACGCCCTGCATGTCGCTTATGCGCACCTGCGACAAGAGTATATTGTTGCGTGACGGAGTCGTCTTTATGGGCAACTGGAGTGGAAACAGGCAGTTTATAGCATTTAGCACCATCTGGCTGTCATTCTTTGTGGGCACGACTATAATTTCCTCGACATTATTGTCGCGACACACACTTTCTACATTTTCGATATCATAACAAGGCAAATCATTGTGCTTTGCATCACTCTCACCGGGAATTCTAACATAACCGATAACGTCATAGCCCAGCGAATCGCGCATGCTGTTCAGCTTGTTGACAAATGCAACGGCTGCCGTGCCGCATCCCACTATAAGGGTACGTGACGACCACTTGCGACTTTTAATTTTAGATGAAGTGAAACTCGTTATTACGCATCGCACCGAGTAAACACTTGCAAATAGCAACAGGCATAATATCAACAGCATCTCATAGTTGAATGCCCGCGGAGCCTTCACATCATTAATAAGTGCTATGAAGAATATTATCAAGGTATTCACCACCGCACTCCAGAATGTAATGAACAGTTCCTGCAAGCGTGACTTTCGAAACACCTCGTTATAGTACCCCGACAACACATATACGCCCATCATGACCAGCGGAAACGCCACGCATCCTAAGAGCACATTTTGCGAGGTTATAAATTGGAAAAGAGATGAGTAAGTGCCATGCACAGCACCCATCAAATATCTAATGCAGTTATAGCAGACCCATGCCAGGCTCGACATTACAAAGTCGCCTACCACATATTTTGTTCGTTGAATGTGTTCGTTAACCATCGTAACATCATCTGATTATTTTAAACGTGCCATCAGCACCGAGCAGAATTACGTTTGACGGCTCATGCAGTGCAACATCATCACGCCGGTATTTTACTACATAATCCACGCCATCGATAATCGTGCGGTCGATTTGTGAAAAGACTTTAGCTGCAGGCTTGCCACTCACGTTTGCCGAAGTTGACACCAATGGTTTTCCCAGCCGGCGGCACAACTCATGCGTAAAAGGCTCGGCAGTCACCCTAATGCCCACACTATCGTTGTCGCCGAGCAAATTGGGTGCTAAGTTGAAAGCGCCCTCATACACTATAGTAAGCGGTTTCACGGCCACATTAATCAGCTCGTGAGCCATATAAGGCACATCCACCACATAATGGTCAAGGTAGTCGGCACTGTCTATGAGCACTATTAATGCTTTATTATCGGCACGTTTTTTTAACTCATAAACTCGCTTCACGGCCTGGGCATTAGTGGCGTCACAGCCTATTCCCCATATCGTGTCGGTGGGATACAATATCAGCCCTCCCTTTCGCAGCACTTCGAGGCAGGCTATTAGGTCGTCGTTAAAATCTATATTATTTTGCTTTCTCATTATTATTCCTATTATGTGACTGCATTTTATCGAGACTATGGCCTCATCAAGCAATCATTAAACAAACAAAGTTACTCCAAATAGAACGAACAAAAAAGAAAATTCTTGAAAAAATTCATTTCTCATTAAACTTTAGGCATTGTAATCAATCAAAATGTCGTAATTTTGCACCGTAAAATCAACACAATATGAGAATATCAAATACCATTATCTGCAGCTTGCTCATTGCTGCCATTGCAGCAATGCCTGTTGAGGCAAAGACTAAAAAGAAGTCATCACGCACCACCTCCAAGACACAAGTCATATTCACCGGCGACATTGCGAGCAAGGTCTATGGCTATAACGGAAAGACACCTGTTAACATCCACGTCAAGGGCAACAAAATTGAGCGTATCGAGGTGCTCCCCAACGAAGAGACGCCACAATACCTGAAACGTGCCGTGGCCAAGGTTTTGCCACAATTCGAAGGCAAGACACTTAGTGAAGCTAAGAAGGTGCATGCCGACGTAGCCACCGGCGCCACCTACACCAGCGAGGCATTAATCAAGAACATACAGATGGGACTTGAACACAAGTCAGGCAAAAAGTAGCCACGAGACGAAGCCAGCAACGCAAACGCCACGCCAGTGATGCTTAGCGAGGCAAATGCACTCGTCGGCATACTGTCATGGCACATTGCAGGCTCGCATCTTGACAAATAATGATTTACCCACAAAACTTTGAGGCGAGAATCGGTTTCGACACCATACGCCGCGAAATAGAGTCGCATTGCATCAGCCCCATGGGCATACAGCACTGCAACCAGATGCACTTCACCACCAATGGCGATGAAGTGCAATTATTGCTCACGCAGACCAACGAGTTTCTCGCAATCATGCAGTCGAAGCGCGAGTTTCCACTTAATCATTATTACGACTTGCGGAGCACACTCAAATCGATTGCAGTGCCCGGGTCGTTCATATCGGCCGAGAATTTCTTCAACTTGCAGCACTCTCTATTCACTATAGGGGAAATAAAACATTTCTTCACCTCAAAGGCCGATGAAAACGCCATCTACCCCACCCTGAGCGCACTCGCACAGCAAATGAATGACTTCCCCGAGATTTCAACCGAAATTTCGCAAGTTCTCGATAAGCACGGCAACATCAAAGACACTGCTTCGCCGCAGTTGGGCCAGCTACGTCGCCAGCTCATGTCGCTGCAAGCGAGCATCGGAGCTGCCATGCGACGAGTGATTGCTCAAGGCAAGCAAGACGGTACCCTCGAGAGCGATGTGCAACCCAGCGTGCGCGACGGACGCCTCGTAATCCCGGTGTCACCGGCTCACAAGCGTAAGATCAGAGGCATCGTCCACGACACTTCGGCATCAGGTAAAACATTCTTTATCGAGCCTGAAGAAGTGGTCGAGGTGGGGAATAACATCCGCGAGACAGAGGCTGAAATCGCCCGCGAAATTGTCCGCATCCTCACCGCACTCACCGATGCTGTCAGGCCACACGCCATCGAATTGCTCGACAGCTATGACTTGCTCGGCAAGTTCGACTTTATTAGAGCCAAAGCACTATTTGCCCAAGACACTGGCGGCCAAATGCCACACATCCACTTCCAGCCACTACTTGAGTGGTACCATGCCGTGCACCCGGCTCTGCTGCTATCGCTGCGTGAGCAAGGAAAGGAGGTGGTGCCACTGGCCATCGAACTCGACGATAATCACCGCATCTTGCTCATCTCAGGTCCCAACGCCGGAGGCAAAAGCGTGTGTCTTAAGACCGTGGGCGTGATTCAATACATGATGCAATGCGGCATACTGCCCACACTCTACAGCAATTCACACATGGGAATATTCGCCGACATCTTCATCGACATCGGCGACCAGCAATCTATCGAAGACGACCTGAGCACCTACAGCTCGCACCTGCAGAACATGAAGACGTTTCTGCAGCGTGGCACTAAACAGTCTCTCATCCTCATCGATGAGTTTGGCAGTGGCACAGAGCCTCAGATTGGCAGTGCGATTGCTCAGGCAATACTCCGCCAGCTGAATCAAAGCCACGTTATGGGAGTCATCACCACACACTACTTGGGCCTCAAGCAGATGGCCGACGACACCCCTGGCATCGTCAATGGCGCCATGCTCTACGACCGACAGAAGATGCAGCCGCTTTTCCAACTGCAGATGGGCCACCCAGGCAGCTCTTTTGCCATTGAGATAGCACGAAAAATTGGCCTGCCGTCCACAGTAATCGACGAAGCGTCGAAGATTGTGGGCAGCGACTACATCAACATGGACAAATATCTGCTCGACATTGTGCGCGACCGTCGATACTGGGAAAGCAAGCGTCAGGAAGTACACTCAAGGCAGAAGAAACTCGACAACCTAATTGACGACTATAACAACCGTCTGGACAAGCTCAAACTGCAGCAACGCCAAATCATCAGCGATGCACACACCGAGGCACGCGAAATCATCAGCAAGAGCAATGCTCAGATAGAAAAAACCATCCTCGAAATCCGCACCATCCAGGCCGAGAAAGAAAAAACCAAGCAACTGCGGCACCAGCTCGAGGAGTTCAAGCAGCGCATCAATGCCGACGACCAGGCCACGCCCAGTGCTCGGCACATCAACAAATTGCAATCACAATCACGTCGTCGCTCCACAAGAACAGGCCACGACCGGCCTACGGCCGATCAAGCCGATGTCCCATTGCGTCAGGGCGATAATGTGACCATGGCCGGCAGCTCGGTCACAGGGCAGATCATCAGCATCGACGAGAAATATGCCATAGTGGCATTCGGCAACCTTAAAACGCGCATCGAGACCGGAAAGCTCAAGCGTTCAAACAAAAAGCCCCAGCAAGCCGCACCGACCACCTCATCGATGTCCAGCTCCACACAGGCCGAAATACGCACGCGCCAGCTTAATTTCAAGCTCGATATCGATGTGCGTGGCATGAGAGCCGACGAAGCCCTGCAGGCAGTTACCTATTTCATCGACGATGCCATACAGTTCAGTGCACACCGCGTGAGAATACTGCACGGCACGGGCACAGGCGTCTTGAGAGACGTCATCAGGCATTACCTCGACACCGTGGCCGGAGTGGCAAGCTACCACGATGAGCACATTCAACTGGGCGGAGCTGGTATCACTGTCGTGGATCTCGATTAGTGCATCGTGCACAAGATAGCAAAAGAGGGTGCGTCATGACGCACCCTCTTAATGCACATTATTTCGCAGCTTACTACATTATACCGCGCTCACGCAGGCGCTGCTGCCAATGCCATGCACTGCGCATTACATCGTCAATATTGGTCTCGGCATGCCAGCCAAGCACCTCATTAGCCTTCTTGGGGTCGGCCCAGATCTTCTCGATGTCGCCTTCGCGACGGCCCACGATCTTGTGCGGCACCTTCACGCCGGTAGAACGCTCGAACGCATTGAGCAGCTGGAGCACCGACAGACCCTGGCCTGTGCCGATGTTAAACACTTCGAGGGCTTCATCGCTCTCGCCTTGCAGCATTCGGTCAAGGGCACGAACGTGAGCCTTTGCCAAGTCAACGACATAGATGAAATCGCGGATGCACGAGCCGTCGGGGGTGTTATAGTCATCGCCAAAGACGCTAAGCTCCTTGCGAATGCCTATTGCCGTCTGGGTGAGATATGGCACCAAATTCTGCGGCACACCGTTTGGCAGTTCACCAATTTCGGCCGTGGGATGAGCCCCTATAGGATTGAAATATCGCAGCAAGACTGCCTTAATGGGACTACCACTTTTTATCACATCGGCAATTATGCCCTCTGAAATCTGCTTGGTAGCACCGTAAGGCGATGTTGCCTTCTTAACCGGTGCATCCTCGGTGATAGGATTGACATCGGGCTCACCATAGACGGTGCACGACGATGAGAACACAAATCCCTCAACACCATATTCAGGCATAAGGTCAAGCAAGTTGAGCAAGATATTCAGGTTGTTACGATAATAAAGAATAGGCTTTTGAACGCTCTCGCCCACAGCCTTGCTGGCTGCAAAGTTGATAATACCTTTAATTCCCGGATTGTCGTTGAAGAGCTTGCGCAGTGTGTCAATATCGGTACAGTCACCCTCAACAAAGACAGGGCGGATGCCGGTTATGTGCTCAATGCCGTCAAGCACTTCGCGGTTACTGTTACTCAGATTATCGATAATAACTACCTCGTAACCGGCATTTTGCAATTCTACCGTAGTGTGTGAACCAATAAAACCGGTTCCACCCGTAACTAAAATTTTCCCTTTCATAATGTATAGATAGTTTATTCTGATTATTTCGATAAATGATTAACTATGCGCGCACAAGCCTTTCCATCGCCATAGGGGTTGGTGGCATGGCTCATGGCTTCATAGGCTTTAGAATCATCGAGCAGGACCGACACATTGTTAACAATCTTATCATAGTCGGTGCCTACAAGTTTCACAGTGCCTGCCTCAAGTGCCTCGGGACGCTCGGTGGTGTCGCGCATCACAAGCACAGGCTTACCTAAGCCGGGAGCTTCCTCCTGAATGCCGCCGCTATCGGTTAGCACAATGTTAGATTTTTCCATCAGATAGACGAAACGCAAATACTCCAGTGGCTCAATAAAGAACAGGTTACCCAAATCATTCAAATTCTCACCAAAGGTCTCGTGTATGGGCTTACGCACATTGGGGTTGA
>DGVT01000027.1:0-12941 GCA_002395965.1 Porphyromonadaceae bacterium UBA4277 | reverse complement strand
GCACATTGGGGTTGAGGTGCATGGGGTAAACAAAATCCACATTGGGGTAACTCTCGCTAAGGTGCTTGATTGCACGGCAGATATTCAAGAAACCGTCGCCGAAGTTTTCGCGGCGATGACCTGTAATGAGCACCAAGCGTCGCCCGTTGTCAAGGCGCGCCACATCGTAGCCCGACTGCCGCAGCGCCTCACTCAGTTCGCCATTCAACTCAGGATTGCTCTTGATTTTATCTACCACCCAGTAGAGTGCGTCGATAACGGTGTTGCCAGTAACAAGGATGCGCTCATCGGGGGTGTTCTCATCGAGCAAGTTCTGACGGCTCAACGGTGTGGGAGCAAAATCGAAGGTTGCTATGCGGCCTGTAATCTGGCGATTCATCTCCTCAGGCCACGGACTGTAGATGTTGTGAGTGCGCAATCCGGCCTCCACGTGCCCCACGGCTATCTGCTGGTAGAAAGCAGCCAGTGCAGCGGCTGTGCTGGTAGTGGTGTCGCCATGCACAAGCACCACATCGGGGCGCACGCGCTGCAGCACATCACGCATGCCGAGCAGCACACGGCTTGTGACATCATACAGGTCTTGACCCTGCTTCATGATGTTCAGGTCGTAATCGGGCTGAATATCGAAGATTTCAAGCACCTGGTCGAGCATCTCGCGGTGTTGGCCGGTAACACACACTATGGTTTCAAATTTTTCTGAATTCTTCTGGAACTCCTTTACCAGCGGAGCCATCTTAATGGCCTCGGGACGAGTTCCGAAAACAAGCATAATTTTCTTTTTCATATTTTGTTTGGTTTTATATTATTGATCAAGTTAATTGTCATGTTCCACAATAACAGTCGAACCTTATCGAGCAATATCGATGCCCAAAAGACTGCGAACATCATTACTACCACATATATCACAAACACTATTGTGGATTCAACATTATTGAACCATTGAACGATAGAATTGTCATAGAGCTTCCATAAGAAAGTGCTGGAGTGGGTCAGATAGACTGCAAAGGCCGAGATTGCCACCCAGTTAACAATTCGACTCCTAAACGAGAGTTTACTGAAAAACAGCATGAAATGTACTGCAGATATGATCACTAACGGGCAATTATAATAATAGAGCATTCCACCCAGACCGGCATTCTTTTTTATATAGAACATTGCAACGGTAAGTAACAGTGCTATGACTAAATAAATTGTCATATCGACCCATCGATTCATTGTCCAGCAACGTGATGGGTAAAGCCTTATGTAACGCGCAAGCAGATACAACCCCATGAATGAAGTGAGTGAATAGCCCGACTTGAACCATGTGGTAGCCTCCCACATCCACCCAAATATTGACTGGAAGACGAAAAACACAATGAGAAATGATGAAAACTCTCGCTTTGTGGCATGCTTGACAAAAGCATTAAGCACGGGGGCAAAAATATACAGCCCGATGTAGGTCTTAACAAACCAATATTGCCCGTCGCCAAGCATGAAGAAGCGTTTCCAAAAGTCGGGTTGCAGTCCCGAAGGAGCAAAAACCGAAGCCAGCCCGACACCAACAACTGTGAAAAACAAGATTTGGAACAAGAGTTCGACAAACCGGTTCATCTTCGGCTTGATTCCATACCAGCCTGAAAGCAATACAAACACGTTGACCGCAATAATCGACAGCCCCTCGGTGAGGAACTGCAACATTGCCGATGCGGGATGGGCCGTCACTTGCACTACACCCGGAACCGGAAGAGCACGAAAATTGGCATGCACCACCATTACCAATATCATAGCCACGATGCGCAGAAGCTCCATGTTGCTGTCGCGCACTTTCCCCGGCACTGATGTTTTCATTCCGTCATTTCTCATTTCCACGTGTTTTTATCAGATTAATAAGGTTGGCATAGGTTTCTATTCTGAATTGCCTGCACAAGACTATATAGGTAGCGGCACTTGCGACTACAGCCACAACCAGTGCCAGCCAGGCTTTTGATATCAGCCAACTTATCAATAGTGCCTCGGCAGCTATTACCAACGAAAATAATAGCATGGGCGCAATTTCTCTCAGTTGAGTGAAAAAGCCATAGTCAAGAAGACGCTTTGTGTAATAGGTATTCAAGTAAAAGGCAATGAGCGAATATAGCACACGCCCCCAGCAGATGGCCAGCAAACCGAAATTCATAGTTACTATCAGGATGCCAAATGCTATCAGCTTCTTAATTATCTCAAGGCGCAACACATAATCGCTGTGGCCTTTCACATAGATTAAGTTAAGGTTTACCATTATCACACAGTCCCACACATAGGCAAGGCACAGCACCTGCAACATGGGCACACACCCCATCCACTCATCGCCCAAGAGTGCCCTTATCATGGGCGAAGCCACACCTGCCATGCCCAGAATGAGCGGGAACATTACCAAGGCCGACATTTGGACATACTTTTTATAAACCGACAGCAGTCGCTTGTCATCGTCCTGTATCTCGCTAAGCACAGGAAACGACACCCGCGACAGGATGCCACTTATGTTGCTGCTGGCAAACTGGTTGAATTTATCGGCACGCGAGTAAAGACCAAGATTTGTGCTCGAGAATTTCTTGCCTATCACCACATCATAGATGCGCGAATAAAGACTGCTGATTAACGTGGCCACGAGCAGCTTCGACCCAAACGAGAACAATCGCCGAAATGAGGCGGCCGAGAATCCGGCTCGCGGTATCCAGCGCACATAGTAGAAACTGAATGCCACATTAAACACCGCCGCCGAAAGCGCCTGCCAAACAAGCGACCATACACCCCAACCGGTAAGAGCCATCACAAGCCCCACGACGCCCGAAAGCAACGCACTGAAAAACGAGATCTTCGACTGTGTCTTGAAATCGACCTCTATCGTTAGCTTGGTCTTGTTTACCGCTACGAGCGAGTTTATTATTAGATTCAACGAATAGACTCGGGTTATTGCGGTCAACAACGGCTCATTAAAGAACTGAGCTATCGCAGGAGCGGCAAGAAACAACGCCAAATAAATGAGCAGGCTGATGCCGAAATTGATATAGAACACCGTTGAGAAGTCCGACTCATTGCGATCTTTACGCTGAATTAATGCACTTGAGAACCCACCATCAATAAACACCTGCGAAACCGCCATGAATATAGCCAACATAGCAATTAATCCATAGCTCTCAGGACCAATGATGCGGGCTATGATGAGTTCAAGCAGGAAAGTAACTCCCTGCACCGAGAAGCGTTCGGCAAAGCTCCATGCCACGCCATGCACCGTTTTTGTGGTCAGGCTGTCACTCATCTTCTTCAACAAATAGTGAATAAACCAAATCGTCGAGCGTGTTCTGCGCTACTGATTTTCCGCCTGGCGGCAGCAGGTATTCGTTGAAAAACCATTCGCGCCAGTTGCGCATTGTGTCATGACCTGCCATGACCACATCGCCAACAAATCGCTCAATATCGGCCATATCGTTACCAATGTAGTGTATCTTATAGGCTGCCTTGCCAATCTCTCCCTGAGTTGCCAAGAGGGCTTCAATGTCAGACGAGAGAAACATTACAGGATTAAGCGAGTAATGATACTCGACTGCAAACGAGCCACTGTCGTGCACCATGGCATCACTGGTCATAAACAAATCTATAAAGTCGCCGGTCTCGAGCTGGGTATTACACCCGTCGGCCCAGGCACGATAATATGCATCGGTGCGCTCTTTTCCCCACTCGGGATGAGCATAAAGCTCGGTAAGCAAACGAGGATGAGGCTTGAATGCTATTTGCAACTCGTCGGGATGAGACTTTGCCAGTTCAAGCATACCATCGGCTACCGACAAAAACATCGATCGGGCTATCAATCCAAACTTTGGTGTAATGGCATAGTGAGGAGCCCAAATGATGCGCTTGCGCGGCTTGTCATCAATCGGCTTCCAGACGTCGGAATACTTTCCACGCAGAAAATCATCGGCATTAGGATAACCCACCACACGCACATTGCGACCTTTATTCCAAGCTGTCTTACGTGCTTCGGCCTGATGATATTTTGTAGAATAATAAAGGCGCCACGCCAGGTTATGGAAATGAAAATCATAACTCCATTTGCCGGTAGATGTCCAAAATGCATAAGGGTAATAGCACACAAGCCGGTCGTAGAACGCAGTTACGTCGTGGGCTGGTGTCAATAGTTTCTCATAAGGCTGCGGGTAGAACACCACATCAGGGTTTATTTCGCCTTTCACATCGGCCGGAGTGCCTTTATTCCAGTCAATATACGGCATCCCCCTTGAGTTAAAGTAATCCCTTAGGGCTTGCACGTCATTTCGCTGCTGCTCAGCATTATAGTCTATGCTCGGCGAAATCACTATCACAGGCAGGAAACGTTCATCACCCAGCATTAGCTCGTAAAGGTGCTGATAGCGCCACATGCTCACGCTCATGGCAAAAAACACCACACGCACCGGCCCGCCTCGCCGACGAAGTTGGCGCACATAGTCCTTGTGACGTTTATCAATCACGCGGTACAGATAGCCATGCAAATAGACGTATCGAAGAGCCTTATTTATTAAGTTTATACTCACTTAAATATGTTTCAAATCCAGAACTTTGACGTTTCCTTACGTTGCTCCACCCACTCACTACAGTTGTCTTTTAGCTTATCATAGATGCGACTGGCAAATACTGCATCATGAAGCCCGAGACCTATATTGTAACATAATATGCGCTCATCATCGCTCTCACGACCGGGATTTGCACCCAGCAGGACATTTGTCAGCTCATCAAACTGCCTAAACTTGTCGAAGTACTTGAACCCCTGCACATGTCCACGGTCGTCACCATAGACTTTGTCGAAGAATAGGTCGCAGTTTTGGAAACCTCGTGTGTGGACAGGTATTAACAGCATTCCAGGCCTATATAGTGAGTCGTCGGCACAAATCAGCCCATCGGCCGATGTTATGCATGAAATCAGCACGTCGGCACCGGCCACCAATTCATTTACATCATCAACGATTTCAAACGTCACATTACTATACGACGAAAATCTATCGATAAACGACTCAGCCTGATCTTTGTAACGCATCAAGCGCATAGTAACCGGCTTACCGTCGAGTTCTTCCAGCAAACACAGTGCTGTGGCCCGGGCAGTATTACCCAATCCCAAAAAGGAATAGCAGTTGACCCCTTCACGCTGAAACAGTTCTATGCTCAGAGTTGCCACAGCCCCAGTGCGCATGGTCGTAATCCAGTCACCATCCACTATTGCCAGTAAATGCCCCGTGCGGCTGTCATATAACATGATGTCGGCACCTAACGAAGGTGTTTGGCCGGCTATGCGATGCACCTCTTTCACCGCAAATCGCCCACATTCAGGAGCTAACAGTGCCGGCATGGTATTGAAAAAATCATCGCCTTGAGGATGAATGCTAATCTTGGGTGGCAATTGAGCCATTGGTTTCATTTTGAACGACTCCTCTACCCATCTCACACACTCACGCGGAGAAATGCCGGCATCTGCTATCGCATCGTGCTGTATGATTGCAAAACGATTATTCATGATCATTCAGTAAATTGAGAGCCGATATAAGCGTGTCATTGTCATCAGAATTGCGAATGGCAATGCGAACGTAGTTCCTGCCTTTCAAGGCATTCTTGTTGTTACAGTCTTTGATGAGGATGTTATACTTATTTAGCAGTAGTTCAGTCAGTTCGCAGGCCGTGAACCGCGATGTGACTTCACACAGGAAATAGTTGGCCTGCGATGGTATTACACGCAGATAGCCCACTTTGCTCAGTAACCCATAGAACCGGCTGCGTTCGACCACAAACTTAGCACATGCGTCATGATACATGCTTTCATACTTGTTAAAAATCTGCAAGTAGAACTCGGCAAACGAGTTGATGTTCCATATTGCTACGTCTTTCTTGATTGCTTCAATCAATCCTACATCGGCTCCGGCAAGCACTCCTAACCTCAAGCCGGGCACACCATAGCTCTTGCTGATGCTTTTCATCACTATCAGGCGCGGATGTGCTGCCATCACCTGCTCATCAAGGAGAGATGCAGTGGCCCAATCATCGGCAAAATCCACAAACGATTCATCCACCACAAGGCGTATTCCACGGTCGCAACACCAGGTGTCTAATGCAAGCAAGTCGGCTTTGGGAATAAAATTGCCGCTGGGATTATCAGGGTTGATGAGTAAGAGCATTTCAATGTCCTTGCCATCGAAATGTCGTTTCAGGTCCGAGGATGTATAGCTAAAGTCGGCGTTATCGGGCACAAATCGCTCGATGCGCCCAGCCGGCAGACGATTAGGATATTCCTCAAAGGTAGGATACACGACCCCCACTCGCCCTGTTGTGCGTTCCATCAGACTCTTAATTAATTCGGCTGCACCATTTCCCACTACCACATGCTCCTGCTTTATGCCAAAGTATTTACCGGCAAGCAGCGAGTTGACTGCCATTCCCGACGGGTACTGCGTCAACAGACTGTCGAAACAGGCTTGTATCTCGTCCTTCATGCGGCGCGGCGGAAAATATGGATTTACCAAGTAGCAGAAGTCTATCAGCTTCGGAAAACGCCAGTAACCGCCATAACGGCGGTTGTACATACTCAGCCGGTCGTGATCGGCAGCAAATATTGTGCTTGCTATATCAAGGTCCTGTGCATCGTCGATTTCATACCAGCGCTCATCGCCTATATCCAGAGCTTTCATCTCCACGCGATCAAGCGAAGTGACCACACGCAGCACTTGCTCATAATAGTCGTTGTTGCCCATCACCTGGCAATATGCCGTGAGGAACGGGACATACACATCGGTCAAAAAGCGGCGACTGAACTTATATATGTTCACAGTCTTGTAATAGCGATCAACCTCGGCATAATTGAATGCCTTGCGCGGAACGAAGCTCACAATATTGTCATCGGCATCGATGCGCACCATAGTACCGTCCATCCAGGGTTCATACTTGGCCACAAGCGCCACATTAGGGTGAGGATTATCTATAATCATCGGGAATAGAGAGTCACCGAAGATCAAGTCACTCTCAATTAGCAACGTGTCGTCCTCTTGCAGCTGGTCTTTGACCATCGATAGCGAGTAGATATTGTTGGTCTTATCATAGATGGGGTTTTCAGCCCACTCTATCTTCAACGGGCCGCTATAGGTCGCTCTGAGGTAATCTTGCAGTTCTTTACCCTTATAACCGATGACGATTATCACGCGAGACAGTTTAATGCGACCTAACTGCCCAAGCAGACGGTCGATCAGGCGCGTGCCGTTAACGGGCACCATACATTTAGTGTTGTCACGGGTGTATTCGCCAAGGCGACGCCCCATTCCGGCAGCTAATATTACGGCTTGCATAACGTAAACTTTGTTTTAACTTGCAAAGTTACGATTAAGCGAGCGAAAAGAAAAGGAAAACTTATTTTTTCTTTTCTTTTCCGAGCGAAAGTAACTTCGAGGCAAAGCCTCAACGATACGATTAAGCGAGCGAAAAGAAAAGGAAAACTTGTTTTTCTTTTCTTTTCCGAGTGAAAGTAACTTCGAGGCAAAGCCTCAACGTTACGATTAAGCGAGCGAAAAGAAAAGGAAAACTTGTTTTTTCTTTTCTTTTCCGAGCGAAAGTAACTTCGAGGGTGTATCAAAATTAAAAATATCGAGTATTAACAGTGGTTATGGCACCAGCTGGCGCTTGTAGTGCATCTTCGAAGCACTACAACAACGTGATTTAGACTTAAATTCGCCTATTTTTATATTCTGAATTATGACACTACCTCCTTTTCTTAATCGCTGTGTGCAATTAATGCTATTGTATGAGAATAATATTAATTATTTCATTCACATCGTCAACGTCAACCAGACTGTCGCCGTTCAGGTCGGCATTACCGCCGTAATCGCCCGGCAGGTTCTTACCTAAGATAATGTTAATTACGGCGTTCACATCATCCACATCCACAATGCCGTCGGCATTCACATCACCTCGAAGCATGACAGGGAAATGCTCGTCGATAAACTTGAGTCCGGCAAAGGCATCGATCTTGCCATACCCCCAAAGCTCAGGGTTGCCACCGGTCACAAATTCGTCGCGCACTGCAGTGTGCTCGAGCACAAGACGCACATCGGCAGGAGTTAGCTTTGGGTAGCGCTCGAGCCACAGGGCTATAGTGCCGGTAACAACCGGTGCAGCCATCGACGTTCCCTGGCCACCGTAATAAGGGTATTGCTCTCCATAGGCTTCGACATATGAAGATAACACCGACGACCACGATGACATATAACGACTGCCAGACGAAATCAGTGCCGCACCCGGTGCGCACACATCGGGCCGGCTTATGCCGCGAGCATCGGGTCCATAGGCCGAGAAGTAGGCTATGTCGTGAGGTGTGCATCGTGTATAGGTGTAGGTTCCGTCGCTCACCGAGGGTATTGTTTGCTTGGTGCAATAGGCCCCGACTGAGATTACCGAGTCGCCTGTGGCAAGGTCGCTGATGCAGCTGTTACGCACAGCCGACGTGTAGCCGGGCACAGCCACGTCATTAATCATGATCACCCCGCTGCTCCATGCCCGCAGCGTCTCTTGAGCATCACTTATTATCTTAATGCCCATGCGATAACGCGACGATAGTGTTGGCTTCACATTTGGCTCCAGCACACTGTGAAAACGCCCGTTGTCTTCGACGGCACAGGCATAGAGCACCTCGCCGCTCAAGTAAGGGCTTAATTCGGGAATAGAATCCAAGGTCAGTGAAGTGACAGTGTCGGTCAAGGCAAACACCGGTAGCGAGGCAACCTCGGCATGCGTGGCTTTGTCAATAACGGTAATGCCCATGTAATGTGGTCGTTCGCTTGCCGACCAAGAAGAGATATAACCTTTATAGGTAGTGCTCGAAGAGTAATTGTCAAGATAGGTGCGCACAGTATCGCTACCTGTTCCATTAAAGGTTCGCTCCAAATAGATGCGCTCACGCGCCCAGTTACCTGCCGAAATCACCATGATGTGACCCGCTGCCGAATAGCTGTCGAAGAGGCGACACAGCATCGACGTGCCGTCGTGGGCGCCCTCTTGCGATCCGAAACTCATATTGATTACAGCCGGCTTGCCTACCGAGCGAGCATAGTTGTCGATATACTTTATTGCACAGGCAATGTCGGAGTCATAGAGCACGGGCATCGCACAGAAAACCAGATCGGCATCGGGTGCCATGCCATTATAGCCGTTTGCCATGTAGCTGCCGGCTGCCGTGCCGGCTGTGTGAGTGCCGTGAGTGGCTTTTGAATAATCGGTGGTTAGCAGCATTATTTGCTCGGCAGTAGTATAATGACTGCCGGGAAGGGTGTCGCCTTCAATAATGGGAGAAGAACCGGTGCTGTCTTGCGGCATATACACACGCTTGACGCGAGTGCGCCCTGCAGCATCCTTGAAATTGATATGGTTGAAATCGATACCCGTATCAATAACGCCCACAACCACCCCTTTACCACTGCATGGCAACAGATTCTCGCTACCGGCGTGCACAGCATCTATGTTTGTATAGTATCGGGCACTGTCATTGCACAATTCCATAGGCAAAGAAATCGACAGCGATTTTACACCGGCCGCTGCTGCAATTTCGGGCACAAGGTCAAGCGGCACTTGCGCCACAACATAGTCACCGAACGTGCAGTTTACTTGCACTCCACGGGCTGTAAAGGCTTTAAGCACATTAGGGCCTTGCACGCGAATGAAGCACCCCGCACGGCGCGCATTGTCCTTCTCGCCCACCCTATTTGAGCGAAACATAGGCAAGTCACGCTTTGATAATTCTATCTTGGCACGAGCCGACAGACGACTCTGTGCCTGAGCGAGTTTCACTGCAGTCACAACCAGCATCACCACAAGTAATATTGCACATTTCTTCATTGTAATTCCATATTAAAAAACGGTATCAGCCCAAACAAATGAAGCTGATACCATTATATAAAATACCTATTATACTCTATTCTAAACTCGTTACCACAAGAGAGTGTGCCATCAGGCAGCGGCCGTAATAACTACACTCTTAATTGCCCATCTCACTTAGGAACTTGATGCGCACCAGCCTGATTTCCTCTTCTTTATAATCTTCAAGGCCGAGAGTGTCGAAGGCTGTCTGCAGATCGTCGGTCTCGCTATTGCGGAAATAGTCGAAAATATCTTCTTGTATATCCTCGTCCATTTGATCATTTATGTAGTAGTCTATGTTTATTTTATAGCCGCTATAGACAATGGCCTCCAGTTCGTCGAGCAACTCATTGAAATCCATTCCGCGCGAGGCAGCTAAGGCCACCAGGTCTGTTTTGCGGTCTATGCCTTGAATGAGATAGATTTTGGCATTGCTCTTATTGGGCATAGCGCGCATCCTGAAGTCTTCGGGGCGTTCTATCTCATTTTCATCCACATGACGCTTGATAAGCTCGACAAATTCCTTTCCATATCGCTTAGCCTTACCATCACCCACTCCCGGAATGAGCTTGAGCTCGTCGATAGTAATAGGATAGGTCGTAGCCATGGCTTCGAGCGAAGGATCTTGGAAAATAACATACGGAGGCAAATCATGGCGACGAGCCACTTGCTTGCGCAAGTCCTTGAGCATACTGAACAGCTCGGGATCTATTGCTCCGGCACCGTTCGACGGCATTTCCATCTCATCATTGTCGCTGTAGTCGGCATCTTCCACAACCATGAAACTCTGAGGATTATCAAGGAATTGCCGGCCGCGCTTGGTCACCTTTAGCAAGCCATAGTTTTCAATGTCCTTTTCGATATAGCCCGAGATAATTCCCTGCCTGATAACTGCCGAGATAAACCGCGGATCGGAATCGGAACATATACCGAAGAAATCAAGCTCATCATGGCGGAAGCTCTTTACCTCGGCCGTAAGGTTACCAGCCACTACGTTAGCCACGCAATCGAGCTTATAACGTTCTTTTAAGGCAAGAATCACTTCCAGGCATGCACAGAGTTCCTCGCGAGCCTCAACCTGCTTTTTGGGATGCAAGCAGTTATCGCAGTTGCCGCAATTATCCAGGTCATACTCTTCGCCAAAGTAATGCAACAACTGCTTGCGGCGGCATATCGACGACTCGGCATAACTGGCAGTTTCAACCAGTAGCTGTTTGCCTATCTCCTGCTCATTGTGAGGCTTGCCTTGCATGAATTTCTCCAGTTTGTCAAGGTCTTTCTTTGAGTAGAAGGTAATACACTTTCCCTCGCCTCCGTCACGGCCTGCACGCCCGGTCTCCTGGTAGTAGCCTTCAAGACTCTTGGGAATGTCGTAATGAATAACAAAACGCACATCGGGCTTATCGATTCCCATACCAAAGGCTATCGTGGCCACAATGACATCCACTTTTTCGAGCAGGAACGAATCCTGATTGGCCGAGCGGGTTGCGCTGTCCATGCCGGCATGATAAGGCAACGCCTTGATGCCGTTCACTTGGAGCAATGCGGCAAGTTCCTCTACCTTCTTGCGACTCAAGCAATAGATAATGCCCGACTTGCCTTCATTGGCCTTGATAAAGCGTATGATGTCGCGATCCACATCTTTAGTCTTGGGACGGACTTCGTAGTATAGATTCTCGCGATTGAACGACGACTTGAACACCTTTGCCTCGGTCATGGCCAGGTTCTTCTGGATGTCGCTCTGCACCTTAGGAGTGGCAGTAGCTGTGAGAGCTATAATGGGGCGGGAACCTATTTCATTGATAATGGGCCTGATGCGACGATATTCGGGGCGGAAGTCATGTCCCCATTCCGATATACAGTGTGCTTCATCCACTGCATAGAACGAAATCTTTACCGATTTAAGGAATTCTATATTCTCCTCTTTGGTGAGCGACTCCGGAGCCACATAAAGCAGCTTGGTTTTGCCTTTTTTTATGTCTTCTTTTACCTGTTCTATGGCTTGCTTATTAAGCGATGAGTTCAAAAAGTGGGCAATTCCATCTTCCTCGCTATAATTGCGCATTGCATCCACCTGATTTTTCATCAGGGCTATTAGAGGAGAGATTACTATTGCAGTTCCCTCCATCATGAGTGATGGCAACTGGTAGCAAAGCGACTTGCCACCTCCTGTGGGCATCAACACAAATGTGTCTTGCTCATTGAGCAAGTTCATTATTATGTCTTCCTGATTGCCCTTAAAGGTGTCAAAGCCAAAGAACTTCTTAACCTCCGCCGATAGTTGATTTTTATCGTACATCAAAAATTTCAAGTAAGGGTTAATAACGTGCTTACAAAGTTATGTTTTTTTTTCGTGATATACAAATATTTTGGAAATGAAAAATCACAAATCCGTCCGAAATGCCTCACACGGCATGCGTGAGCAAATCGAAATTTGACTTCTCAAGTTGTTCACGCGCATAGTCGCGAGTCAAGGTATAAGTCTTCTCCTTCATCGATGGTACATTATACATAACATCAATCATGATGGTTTCAAAAATCGAGCGCAACCCACGCGCCCCCAGCTTGAACTCAATAGCCTTGTCAACAACATAGTCGAGCACGTCGTCGTCGATGTGCAGTTCCACGCCATCCATCTCCAGCAGTTTTTCATATTGCTTAGTTATGGCATTCTTAGGCTCGGTGAGGATGCGCAACAAGGCTTCACGGTCAAGGGGCTCAAGATTAGTGAGTATCGGCAGGCGGCCGATAATCTCAGGTATCAACCCGTATGAGCGTAAGTCCTGCGGAGCAACGAAGTGAAGCAACTGGTCGCGCTTCTCCTTGCTCACATGATTCTCAGTGCCGAAGCCCACCACATGGGTGTTAAGTCGCTGAGCTATCTTCTGCTCGATTCCTTCAAATGCTCCACCACATATGAAAAGTATGTTCTTGGTGTCAACCGCAATCATCTTTTGCTCAGGGTGCTTGCGGCCGCCTTGAGGCGGGACATTCACTATCGACCCCTCAAGCAACTTGAGCAGTCCCTGCTGCACGCCTTC
>DGVT01000080.1 GCA_002395965.1 Porphyromonadaceae bacterium UBA4277 | reverse complement strand
TTATTACACCAAGTGATGTAATTTTTGATGATCTTTGATAAAATTAAGGTCGCACTAAAATGGTATCCTTAATCTATGGGTTAGGAGATAAACAAAAAAAGTCTTCAGATAATTCTGAAGACTTTGCGGTGCGTACGAGACTCGAACTCGTGACCTCATGCGTGACAGGCAGGCATTCTAACCAACTGAACTAACGCACCATTTCGGTTTTGCGGTGCAAAGGTAATGCCGATTTATTTAACCCACAAGATTTTTCGCAAAAAATTTTCCGAAAAGTGCCAAAAAGCATCAAAATGCCCTGCATTTGATAGAAAAATGCCTCTGCTGTTTGGTGGGAGAAAAAAATATCTGTAATTTTGCGTGTTTATTTGGCGACATGCCCCAAATAAGCAATTTACATTACGAAAACAAACATAAAAAATTATAGTATCAAAAATGGCAACATTAGAGAAAATCAGGCAAAGAAAGAAAATCCTGGCCATCGTGATCGGTGCCGCTCTGCTCGCCTTCATCATCGAGGTGGGTATCGAGGCTCTGGGCCGACAGGCCGGCAACAGCACTGCTGCAAAGGTAGGAAATGAGAAAATCGACATCATGGCGTTCCAGAAACGCGTCGAGAAAGAGTCGGCCCGCGACCAGAACAACCCGCAGGCTCAGCAGCTCGACCAGGCCACCCGCCAGCAGCAAGTACTCAACGAAATGATTAACGAAGTGCTCCTTGACAAAGAATATGAAGCTGCCGGCATCTATGTGACCGACAAGGAAATCAGCGAGCTGATGATTGGCAAGAACGCCGCTCCCGCCGCAGTGCAGTTTGCACAGCAGGCCGGTGCCGAGAGTCCCGCAATGCTCTACGACTTCTTGAGCAATCCTGCCAAGCAGGGTGTGCAAGAGTCGCAGGTTGCCGAGTTGCGCGCCGCTTGGGACGAGCTGCAAAACGACCTCGTTGACCAGCTCAAGATCACCAAGCTGCAAATGCTCATCGCCGGCGGACTGCAGGCCAACGACCTCGATCGCCAGCAGATGGCCGAGGAAGAAGCCACCACTTGCTACATCAACTTCGTGAAGAAAGACCTCGCATCGCTGCCCGACGACAAGTATCCCGTGTCGGATCAAGAGCTCAAGGCCGAATGGGACAAGATGAAGGCCAACTTCGCCATCGAAGAGGAAACCCGCATGATTCACTACATAGCCACACGCATCAACCCCTCACCGGCCGACGTGAACGTGGCCAACAAGATTGCCGATGCAGCCTACCTGGCACTGCAGAAGGGCAGCGGCATCGACTCGGTGCGCCTGTTAGGCACGGTGAAAATCGACACCGCCCGCTACTCGGCCGACAAGATTCCTTCGACCCTCAAGTCGTGGGTGACCAGCGCCGGCGTGGGTGCCACCAAGCGCGACTCAACAGCAGGTGCCAACAAGTATCGCATGTACAAGGTGACCAACAAGCTCGTTTCGCTCGACTCGATCCAAATCAACGTCGTTGCCATCCCCGGTGCCAAGAGCACTCAGGACTCGGCTCTGGCTATGCTCAATGCCGGTAAGACCATTGCCGACGTGGCCAAGGCCATCAAGGGCGCACAGGGCGACACAGCACAATGGGTGCAGGTGGTGAGCTACCCCGACTCGCTCAAGAACAAGCTGGCCGCTGCCGGTAGCGAATACTTTGCGCTGCTGAGCAACGAGCAGGGCGCACAGATGGTGAAAGTCACTCAGCGCAAAGCTCCCAAGACGTTCTTCACCGTGGCCACAGTCACCCACGAGGCATACGCCAGCCAGAAGACCATCGACGATGCCCGCAACAAGCTTCAGGACTTCCTGAACAAGAACAAGACCGCTGCCGACTTTGAGAAGAACGCAGCCAAGGCCGGTTTCAACGCCGTTGAGGCAATGATCACTCCCAGCACTCCGCAACTGGGCCAGTCGCCCTACGGCGGTGGCATTAAGGACAGCCGCAAGGCCATCAAGTGGGCCTTCGACAACAAGAAGGGCCAGGTTTCGCCCATCTTCAGCGACAACAACGACTACTTCGTGGCCGTGGCTCTCGACGACATCTACGACGGCGGCTACCTGCCCTACACCGCACAGAACGTGAAGCAGATGCTCACCACTCGCGTGCGCAATGCCAAGAAAGCCGATGCACTGATGAAGCAATATGAAGGCAAGGCTAAAGACCTGAAAGGCTTTGCACAGCTCATGGGCACAAACATCGACACTACTCAAGTGGTGTTTGGCAGCAACTTCGCCAGCAAGCTCGAGAACGAGCCCGCCATCATGGGCCGCATCGCAGGCACCAAGCAAGGCGAGGTGAAGCTGTGGAAGGGTGAGAATGGCGTCTATGCCTTCCAGATTGTGAAGGTGGAAAAGGCAGCCCGCGTTCCCAGCAAGGACGAGCTCAACCAGCGCTACGCACAGCAGCGCGGAGGCATCGCAGCCAACCCGCAGGCCATCCCGGCCATCCTGGCTAAGGCTACCAAGGTGAAACGCTCGCTCATCGACTTCTATTGATAGTTTGAATAAATAACTATATTGCAAGCCACGATTTTAATGATTTTTCATCAAAATCGTGGCTTGTCTTTTGCCATGTGGCAGAAATTGAGTAAATTTGCGTTAGAAACTGCGAATTTAGGTTGCGTTTCGGCAATAATAACAAACAGGTTAATCTTCTATTGCTCTCAACCCGCACTAAATTCAACATTTGATCTCAATCAAGAACGAAAAATGAAAAACATTGACGCACTGCAAGACGAAATAATCGAGGAGTTTGAAATGATCGACGACTGGATGGACCGTTATGCCCTGATTATCGACATGGGCAACGAACTGCCGCCCCTCGACGAGCAGCACAAGACTGCCGAGAACCTTATCGACGGCTGCCAAAGCCGCGTGTGGGTGCATGCTGAGATGCAGCACGACGGCACCATGCACATCCAGGCCGATAGCGACGCCCTCATCGTCAAGGGCATCGTGGCAATGCTCGTGCGTGTGCTCAGCGACCACACGCCACAGGAAATCTTAGATTGCGACCTGCATTTCATCAAAGCCATAGGCCTGCAAGAGCACCTCTCGCCCACCCGCAGCAATGGCCTGGTGGCCATGGTGAAGCGCATTCGCACCATTGCCAAGCAAAACAGCTGAGCTCCAGAAAATCCAGGAATTCCTGAGCCCCCACCCCTAGACAATCAGAAATAAAAATAACACTAAAATCTAAACATTATGTTCAAAAACCATCCTAAAGGATTGATACCCGCCGCTCTGAGCAACATGGGTGAGCGCTTCGGGTACTACATCATGGCAGCTGTGCTGTCGTTATTCCTTTGTTCTAAATTCGGCCTGGCCGATGAGAAAGCATCGCTCATCTACTCTATCTTCCTGGCAGCAATCTACGTGCTGAGCCTGGTGGGTGGTATTATTGCCGACCGCACACAGAACTACAAGGGCACCATCATGACCGGTATCATCATCATGGCACTGGGTTATGTGGCACTGGCCATCCCCATCACCGCAACCAAAGGCACCATGACCGGACTGCTGGTGCTCACGTCGCTGGCACTGGTGCTCATTGCTTTTGGTAATGGTCTGTTCAAAGGCAACCTGCAGGCTATCGTCGGACAGATGTATGATGACATGGAGGCCGAAGCAGCCAAAAAGGGTCCCGAAGAATTGAAAAAAGTTCAAGGTCGCCGTGACACCGGTTTCCAGATTTTCTATGTGTTCATCAACATTGGCGGTCTCATCGCTCCGTTCATTGCTCCATTCCTGCGCAAGTGGTGGCTGGGTCGATTCGGATATAAATATGTGGCCGAGTTGCCCGCATTGTGCCATCAGTACATCGACGGCATTCTGCCCGCCGACCAAATGGCCAACTTACAGGACTACATGGTGAAAGCCGGCATCAACGCCGCCCCCTCGGCCGAGGTTTGCCAGGACTACCTCACCGTGTTCAACCAGGGCGTGCACTTCGCATTCATCGCATCGGTGGTGGCTATGCTCATCTCGCTGGTTATCTTTATCGCAAAGCGTGGCCTCTTCCCCACTCCGGGCAAGAAAGAGGCTGCCGCTTCGGTCGAACTCACTCCCGAAGAGAAGGCAACAATGGCCAAAGAGCTCAAGCAACGCCTCTATGCGCTGTTTGCTGTGCTGGGTGTGGTCATCTTCTTCTGGTTCTCATTCCATCAGAACGGCGTTTCGCTGTCGTTCTTCGCTCGCGACTTCGTGAAGAGCGACCAACTGCCCGCCGAGTTGTGGCAGTGCGTGAATCCCTTCTTTGTGATTTTCCTCACGCCCATCATCATGTTCATCTTCGGATCGCTGAGCAAACGTGGCAAGGAAATCTCCACTCCGCGCAAGATTGCTTACGGTATGTTCATTGCCGGTCTGGCATATTGCTTCCTGGCCATTTACTCCTACACTGCCGGATATCCTTCGGGCACCGAGTTCAAGCAGATGGATGCCGCTACTGTGATGAGCATGAAGGCCGGACCGTGGGTCATGATTGCCACCTACTTCCTGCTCACTGTGGCTGAGCTGTTCATTTCTCCTCTGGGACTGTCATTCGTTTCGAAGGTGGCTCCCAAGACCATGCTCGGTCTGTGCCAGGGCTTGTGGCTCGGCACCACAGCAGTGGGCAACCTGCTGCTCCCCATCGGCACGATGATGTATAACAAGATTCCTCTGTGGCAATGCTGGACAGTGTTCGTCATCGTTTGCTTCATCTCGATGGCTGTGATGCTCGCTATGGTGAAGTGGCTCGAACGCGTCACCAAGTAATATAATAAGGTATATAATATGAACCGATAGGCGGTGGGCCAGCATTCACTTGCCGGCCCACTGCTGTTGAAAGAAGAAAAACATTATGTTTGAAAATCAACCTAAAGGGCTCTATGCGCTGGCACTGGCCAACACCGGTGAGCGCTTCGGCTACTACACGATGATTGCCGTGTTTGCGCTGTTTCTGCGCTCCAACTTCGGCCTGGAGCCTGGCCGTGCAGGGTTCATCTACAGTTTGTTCCTCACGTTTGTGTACTTCTTGCCTGTGATAGGCGGTCTCCTTGCCGACATCTGGGGCTACGGTCGCATGGTGACCACCGGCATCACAATCATGTTCCTGGGCTATATGGCCCTGTCGGTGCCCTTGGGCGGAGGCGGCACGGCCTACTTGACGATGATAGGTGCACTGGTGCTCATCAGCTTAGGCACAGGCTTATTTAAGGGTAACTTGCAAGTGATGGTGGGCAATCTCTACGACGACCCGAAATATGCCGACCGCCGCGATGCTGCATTCTCCATCTTCTACATGGCCATCAACATTGGTGCCATGTTTGCGCCCACCGCGGCCGTTAAGATCATGGAATATGCCCAGACCCACTTAGGCGTCAGTGAGGCCGACAGCTTCCACTTCGCCTTTGGCGTGGCATGCGTGTCGCTCATCGTGTCGATTGCCATCTACTATGCCTTCCGCGGCACGTTCCGCCACACCGAGATGAGCAGCAACGCCAAGAAAAAGGACACTGCTGCAGCAGTCGAGCAACTGTCGCCCGACGAGACCAATCGCCGCCTGGTGGCATTGATACTGGTGTTTATCGTGGTGATATTCTTCTGGATGGCATTCCATCAGAACGGGCTCACGCTCACGTTCTTTGCCAACGAATTTACGGCCAAAAGTGCTACCGGCGTGCAGAGCATGGCATTCGACGTGTGGAACCTTGTGGCGTGCATCTTCATCGTGTATGCCCTTTTTGCCGTGTTCCAGAGCAAGACACAAAAAGGCAAGGGCATTGCCGCCGCTGTGATTGCTGCCGCTGTGATTTTCCTGATTGCACGCTACTTTATGCTTCCCGAGAGCACCAAGCTCGATGCGCCCATCTTCCAGCAGTTTAACCCTTGCTTTGTGGTGGCTCTCACACCGGTTAGTATCGCCATATTCGGTTGGCTGGCACGCCGCGGCAAGGAGCCCAGTGCTCCGCGCAAGATTGCCTACGGCATGCTGGTGGCTGCCGTGGCCTATGCAATTATGGCCGTCGGGTCGGTAGGACTGCTCACCCCCAACGAGCAGCAGACGGCCGGCGGTGCAGCAACGCTCGTCTCGCCCAACTGGCTCATATCGACATATCTTGTCCTCACCTTCGCCGAACTGTTGCTTTCGCCCATGGGCATCTCATTTGTCACCAAGGTTGCCCCGCCCAAGCTCAAAGGCCTGATGATGGGCGGCTGGTTTGCCAGCACGGCATTAGGCAACTTCCTTGTGAGCGTGGGTGGCTATCTGTGGGGCGACATGCCACTGTGGCAAGTGTGGTGCGTGTTCATTGCGCTGTGCCTCGTCTCGGCCGGTTTCATGTTTATCATGATGAAACGACTGGAAAAGGTAGCCAAATAACCCTGCCACAATTAGGCATTTAACAAAATTTAGCGATGATTTTCTGAAAATTACTATCAATTTTTCATGTATTATACAATTATTTATTATATATTTGCAACTAAATCAAAAAGGGGCATAACAATCTGTAATAAAATAATTCTCTCAGCATGGAAAGATTAGATAACCTTGACCGCAAGATTTTGGACATCATCATCAAGAATGCGCGCATCCCGTCGAAGGATGTGGCCGAAGCCTGCGGAGTCTCACGAGCCGCCGTGCACCAGCGCATCCAGCGCATGATCGACGACAAGGTGATTACCGGCAGTGGCTATCATGTGAACCACAAGATGCTGGGCTACTCCACATGCACCTACATTGGCTTGCAACTCGAGCGCGGCTCGATGTACCGCAAAGTGGTCCCTGAACTGGAAAAGATTCCCGAAGTCGTGGAATGTCATTTCACCACAGGCAGCTACACAATGCTAATCAAGCTCTATGCTCGCGACAACCAGCACTTGATGGAACTGCTCAACGACCACATCCAGCACATCCCCGGCGTGATGGCCACCGAAACGCTCATCTCGCTTCACGAGAGCATATCGCGCTCAGTGCCGGTGTTCAATGCCGAATAAAAGCTAACCCACAAAACACATCAACCCCGCCACAAGCTCTGTGACGGGGCTGAATATTTTGCCACTCGGCCGCATGCTACGGCACAATGGGCGATATCACCAACTGCAAATGCCGTGGTTCTGAGACTGCCACTCTGTACCGGGGCAGTGCAAACCCTGCCATTCCCCAGCTGTCAACGCCGCCCACTCCGGCATGAGCCTCATCGAGGGTGAGAACGGTGTAGGGCGAGCGAGTCAACTGCTGGGGGTGCCGCTGATGCTTTACGTCACCCTCATCAAGCATTTCAATATCATAGGGCAGTGCCGCAGCACAGAAAGGCCGTGGCGATGTCACCATCAGCCCGCGACCGGCAGCATCGGCCTGCCGCCACCAGCGAATGTCGCTCTTCGTGCCGGTTTCCTGTGGACGTATATAGGGGTAGAACTGCTCATCGGCCGTGAGCGAATAGATGCCTATATGCTGCGATGCCTTGCGGTCGGCATAGTTTTCTATCGGTCCACGCCCATAGAAGGTGCTGCTTGCCATGTTGCCAGGCAACTGCATCACCACACCATAGCGGAATATGCCTTCGGGCGTAGCACCAGGCACTGCATCCATGGCCATGTCGATGGTGAGCTGTCCATCGGCTTCGATGGCATATTTCATCACGAGTCCCACATTCAACTCAGGCAACATATAACGGGCTTCGACAGTGGCACCCTGCTCACCGTTTTCCGATGCTGTGAGCGCGAGCAACTGCAACGTAGGGGTGCGCCACGCCTTGAGCAGGCGGTGCACGCCGGCTCCCATATCATTGTCGGTGGGAGCACGCCAGAAGTTGGGCTTCAATGTTCCGCCCTCGCCCAGCATGTCGCGGCCGTTCACCCGATAGCAAGTGAGCAGACCTGTAGCCGTGTCAAAAGCCAGACGAGTGTCGGCGCCGCTCACCGTGAGCTGTTTCATGCCATGCTGCACGCTCATCTTGCCAGGCGTGTGCCGCACAGGCATTGCCGCGAAACCGGTGATGGCAATTTGCTCATGTGCCACTACATAGCCTGCAGGCAACAGCGGCTCGGGCTGCTTGAGCACAAATTCCACTTTTAGCAGATATTCACCCGTGGCATCGGCACCCACGGTGTAGGGTAGCCGATACTCAGCCGTGCACCCGGGCTCCACGTTCAGGTTCTCCACCATGCCCCGCTGCACTTCCTCACCATCGCGCAAAAGCCTCCACTGCAGGCGGCAATTATTCAAGTCGGTAAAGAAATTCTCGTTGCGCACCGCCACACGGCCGTTGCGCGCATCCACGGCACTAACCCACACGTTCTGGTGCATATAGCGCACCTCGTGAGCATTCGGATTAGGATGCCGGTCGGGACTGAACAAGCCATTGCAGTTAAAATTGTTGTCGCTGGGGTCGTAGTCGTTGTAATCGCCGCCATAGGTATAGATGTTGCGACCCGCGGCATCGCGTCCGTGCAATGCCTGATCCACAAAATCCCATATAAATCCGCCCTGATAATTGTCATAGCGCCTCACAAGCGCCCAATAATCGTCGAAGCCACCGCCCGAGTTGCCCATAGCATGATTATACTCGCACTGGATGAGTGGACGCTCCACATGGCCCGAAGTGCAATATCGCTCGCAGTCGGCCTGAGAATAGTACATCGGGCAGAAGATATCGGTATTGGCACCCGTCATGCCGGCTTGTTCATACTGCACCGGCCGGCTGACATCCTGACTCTTGATCCATTCATAGGCAGCCGTAAAATTCGGCCCGTCTTTAGTCTCATTGCCCAACGACCAAATTATGATGCTCGGGTGATTGAAGTTGATGGCCACATTATGTCTGTTGCGCTGCATGATTTGCTTGGCAAACAGAGGCGTACCCGAAACGGCATCGTCGCCATAGCCGAAGCCGTGACTTTCCTGGTTGGCCTCGGCACACACATATATGCCATATTCGTCGCACAGGTCATACCACTGAGGGTCGTCGGGGTAGTGACTTGTGCGCACGGCATTGATGTTATATTGCTTCATGAGCCTGATATCTTCCACCATGCGCTCGCGACTCACCACATAACCGCCATCAGGGTCCATCTCATGACGGTTCACCCCCTTGATGAATATGGGCCGGCCATTGACCAGCAGCTGGGCGTTTTTTATTTCCACCTTGCGGAACCCCACCTTTTGGGTCACCACCTGGTTGCCGTAATTTATCACGAGTGTATATAAATAAGGTGTCTCGGCAGTCCACTTGTGCGGCGATGGCACTTCGAGGCGCGTCAATGACTGCCTGGGCTTGGATTTGTTGTCCCACGTCTTGATTTGCTTTACTGCCACGCTGCGGCCTTCGGCATCCAGCAGCTCAACTTGAGCTGCGGCGCGGCCGGTGGCTTGAAGCATCACATCGAGCACCCCGTCACGATAATCGTTGACTAAGTCGGGAGTGATGCGCACGTCATCGATGTGTGTGGAACGGTCACGGGCATAAAGATAGCACGAGCGCCCCATGCCACTCAATCGCCAGAAGTCCTGGTCCTCACAGTAAGAGCCATCACACCACCGCATCACCTGAAACGCTATCAGGTTGCGCCCGGCGTGCAAATGTGGCGTGATATCAAATTCGGCTGCCACTTTCGAGTCTTCGGCATAGCCCACATAGTGCCCGTTAACCCACACATAAATGCACGAAGTCACCGAGCCGAAGTGCGCTATCACCTGCTTGCCCTTCCAGTCGGCCGGAAGCTCTACCGAGCGACGATAGAAGCCCACATGATTATCCTTAATGGGCACATATGGCGGATTGTTCTCGAAATGCCCGCGCCAGGCAAAGCCAATGTTCACATACTCGGGGTGGCCATAGCCATTGAGCTCCCACATTCCGGGAACACTCATCTCGGCCCACGACGTGTCATCGTAGTCGCACCGGTAGAAATCAGCCGGACCGGCGTCGGCATCGGCCACCCAGTTGAATTTCCACTTACCGTCGAGGCTCATACAGAAGCGCGACGCCTCGCGCCTGCCCTGCAAGGCAAGCGCACGGTTCTCATAGGCAAAGAAATGCGTATGCACCGGGCAGCGATTCACCTCATTAACATTCATGTCGTGCCATTCGGTGAACGAGGGCTGGCCGCCTAACGACATGGGCAGCCAGGCTACGGCCAGTAGTAGTGTGAATAGTCTCATCATTATTTTCGTAGCTTTATTAATCAAAAAAAGGGCACTGTATGGCCCGTTCAGGTTAATTCTTTCAGCATTTCGGCCAAGCGGCACGCCGTTTCACGAGTCTCGTCGGCAGTTTCGATCATCGTGGAGTCGAACTGCAGCTGTGCTTGGGCATACCACGGCGTGCGACTGGCAAGCATCGTGTGCACATAGGTGGCAATCTCGTCGTCGGTGAGCCGGGAAATCTGCGGCCGCACCGCACGATGCTCGGGCAGGCACAAGCGCGATGTGAGGCGATGCTCCGAAGTTGTGAGCCACACTGTCACACCACTGTTGTTCATTAGCTCCATGTTGTTGCCGTAGCAGGGTGTGCCGCCGCCGCACGACACTATGCCGCCAAGCTGCGACACTTCGGCCAGCGCCTGCTGCTCGATGGCACGAAATGCTGCTTCACCACGAGCGCGATAGAGCTGTGAGATTGTCGTGCCATAACAGTGCTCGATATGCTCGTCAAGGTCGGTGAACCGGCACCCCAGGGCGCGCGCTGTGGCAATACCGAGAGTGGTCTTTCCGCAACCGGGAAAACCTATCAGAAACACCGTCTTCATAACATAGTCTGAAAAAAAAGGAGTTAGATTGTGAGGCCTACATGTCGGGGAACTTCATGGCGGCCACCTCCATCATGCGCTTAACGTCGAAGTAGAAGCCCTGCGTGCTCTTGCCCTCGCGAGGCTGGACGGCTATATACTCGATTCCACCGCCCAGGTCTTGATGGTCGGTAGCCACATAGCCCAACAAATTCACGATGTTATACTCATGCTCAGGGGCAATCACAACCCAAGGCTCATCTTTCGTCCCCTTGCCGCTCGACATGATGGCGGCCACAATGCGGTTCAGCCTAAACTGGCGTATGGCCACGCGGGTGTGCTTCTTCTTTTCTTTGAGAACGAAGATGTAATATTGCATCTGATTAAGGTCGAAAATGTTATCCTTGAGCACAAGGGCCGCATACTTGTCGATGCTGTCGCACTCGGCACGCGAATGCGGCTGCTTGTAGTACAACTGCTCCACCTTATTACTATACACACTCTCGCGGAACGGGTCATAGTCTTCTTGAAATGTGTAACCGTAATAGAGGTTACGGTAGGCCTCTATGCTCATGGTAGTGTCGTTACTCTCGAACGACTGCAGCAACTTGGGGTAATAATATACCGAGTTGGGATTTTCAATCACTTCCTTAACGTGGTTGAAATCAACTTTCGTCACCTTGTTTTGTGCCATACAGGCGACACTGCCGGCCATGGTCATGACCAACAGAATGACTATTGTTTTAATGTATTTCATTTCAAGCGAATATAATCAGTTGATATAATAATTCGTCACAGCAGGAAGCCTTCAACAGCAATACCCACTATCGACACCGCCACAATCACCGGCAGGCACTTGGCGCAGAAGTACTGCACAAACGTTGCTCCTGACTGCGAGAGCCACCTGCCATGAGGCGTGCGGCTATAAGCCAGCTGGCCAACGACGGCACCGAGCACCACTCCCAGCACCATGATGCGGGCATCCACAAGCATTCCCAGCAGCGCGCCGGCCATGGCCGATGCTCCCACATAGATGTTGCTCGAGCGCTTACCGTCAATCTCGCCCTGCGGCGACATATAGTTAATGCCCCACACCATGACAGTGGCCACTCCCCAAAACAGGAACGTGGACAACGGCACGGCAATAAAATAGCTCCAGTGGAGCAGCAGCAGTCCCACAAACGCCGGCACGGCAGCCACCACCCAACGGGGATAGAACAGCAATGCCAACGCAGCAATCAGGCACGCTATGCCCAGCACAAGCAACAGATATTGCAATATCATTGTGCTGCGGCGTCAAAATTCGGTGAAACTCAACGGTAGCAGCGATGCCACACTCTCGAGCCGATAAATCTTGTCACGACCCACAAGCAGCACACGGATGGGGTGCTTGGCATTTTTCTCAAATTCGAGCATTGCCTGCCGGCACACTCCGCACGGCGGACACGGCTCTTCAAGGAAGTCACCATTTTGGAAAGCGGCCACGGCTATCGCCTCGATGTCAACACCCGGATGGTTGGCACCGGCATTATATATGGCACTGCGCTCGGCACAAATGCCGGCAAATGCCGCGTTTTCTTGGTTAGACCCCTTAATCATCTCGCCGGTCTCGAGCAGAAGGCCGGCCCCCACATTGAAGTGGCTATAGGGCGTGTAACTGCTCTGAGTGGCCTCTTTTGCCAGGTCAACAAGTTTTTTTTCGCTTTCTTCGAGCTCTGTGTAATTAATAACTTGTATCTTTGTAGTGATATTTTTCTCAACCATAATTTCCTTGGATAAGATGAATAGTCCATGCAAAATTATTGATAATTTTTTTAGTAGCAAACAAATTGCCGCGTTTTGCCTCATTTTGTTTGGTTTTTTCACATTTCATGGCCATAGTCAAGCCATTAGAGACGATTATAAGGCATATATCGAACAATATCGCACTACCGCATTGCAACATCAGCAGATGTTCGGCATTCCAGCAAGCATCACCCTGGCACAGGGATTGTTAGAGAGCAGGGCTGGTAAGAGCGGACTGGCCACGAGCGGAAATAACCACTTTGGTATCAAAAGCTATAATTGGCGGGGCGACGTGGTGTGCTATGGCGACTCGGCCAACATGCATTGCTACCGCAAGTATGGCGCACCCGAAGACTCATTTCTCGACCATGCACGCTTCCTGAAAAGCAAGCGTTACGGGAAGCTCTACGAGCTTGACGTCACCGACTATAAGGCCTGGGCACAAGGGCTGCGCGAGTGCGGCTATGCCGAGGACCCGGCCTATCCGCAGAAGCTCATCAACATCATCGAGCAATACCACCTGCATGAGCTTGATGCTTCGTTGGCAGGCATCACGGCACCGGCAACCACCACACCGGCACCGGCCGCCAAGCCGGCCATCGACAGTAAGGCTCAGAAACTGGCACAGGAAAAAGCTGCAAAAGAGGCACTCAAACGCGCACAAAAGGCCGAGCGCGACCGCCAAAAACATGAGCAGGAGCTGAAAAAAATCGAACACGAAAAACAGAAAAAAGCCGCCTACGAGCAGCAACGGCTGGCACGAGAGCAAGAGCGACTGGCTGAGAAGGAGTTACGCGAAAAGCAACGACGCGAAAGAGCCGAGCGATATGCTCAGCGACACAGTGCCGACGCAGGGCAGGAAAAACAACTCAGTTCACAAGCCACCACAAGGGCAATAGGCTCGGGCAGGCGTACCAACGCACGCAACACAACGGCATTCAATTCCAGTGCCGACAACGACTAAGGCACCGGCGTTTTTACCATACACCCTAAAATCACCGCTTGCACAATTCAACCGAATTGAGTAATTTTGTAACCGATTGCAATTCACAAGCACCACACATTTCCCTAAAAGATTATGTCACAACAACCATATGTAGTCTCGGCGAGAAAATATCGCCCGTCATCATTCAGCACTGTCGTGGGGCAGGAAGCTCTCACACACACGTTAAAGACATCCATTGCCAGCGGACGACTCGCACACGCCTATCTGTTCTGCGGGCCGCGCGGTGTGGGAAAGACAACATGTGCAAGAATCTTTGCCAAAACCATCAACTGCACCAACCCCACCCCCGACGGAGAGGCATGCAACGAGTGCGAATCGTGCCGGGCATTCAACGAGCAGAGCTCGTTCAACATCATCGAGCTGGATGCTGCCAGCAACAATGGTGTGGACGACATCCGCGAACTCACAAGCCAAGTGCTCATCCCGCCACACACAGGCAAATACAAGGTCTATATCATCGATGAGGTGCACATGCTATCGTCGGCCGCCTTCAACGCCTTCCTCAAGACGCTCGAAGAACCGCCCGAATATGCCATCTTCATCCTGG
>DGVT01000018.1 GCA_002395965.1 Porphyromonadaceae bacterium UBA4277 | reverse complement strand
GATGCGCCTGCGTTTTCAACGCTAACATTGGATTATGAAGCCCCCCCTTTCGCCTATTGTGCAGGCCGCCCATAGTGGGCAAATCGCGCGGCAAGAAATTCCCAATCACAGGCACTGTAACGCCCAATCGGCACAGCTATTTCAATAGTGAGCTTTATTGTTCTAAAAATTCGGGATGCTCCGATATGATAACAAAAACAACTGTTATGATATACAGCAACAAGAGAATAATGCTGAACGGTATTAATGCCACAAGCAGTCGCCATATTGTGCTCCAATAGCTATAGCCAGTGAGTTGCTTGATGGGCACGATGGCCAGCATCGCAACTATCGAATTAAAGCGAGCCTCAGTCTTGAAGTCGAAGCACAATAGTGAGGGAATGATGGTGTAGATGATCATCATATTGGCGATATAGACCATCGACACGAAGCACTCAGAAAAGCGCAGGTCGGGTATGGCTGGAGAGCGTCGAAACAAGAGATAGAAAGGCCCAGAGAAGAGTAGCATAGCGATGAGCGCCGACAGTTGATTGTTCTGCAATATCTTGTTCTCGATGTCAAACAGCGTTTGGTTGGCAACTATTTTTACCTCCCGTTTTTCAAATGTGAGCGACGGGTCGGCACTGGCCTCTGCCTGTCTCTTTTGGGCAAGTTCTTTTTCATAGTTCATATACATCTCAAAGCGGTTGATGCCCTTGATGTTGACGCCTGTATCTATTATGATGGCCAAAGCACAAATGAGAAAGAGCATCTTAAACGGCGGGAAATAGGCCATCTGCATGCCCCGCAGATAGTCGGCTATCATGTAGCCCGGCCGCAGGAAAATGTCACGAAGAGTGCGGAACATGCCCCGGTTGCCAAGGCCCCACACGTCGATAAACAGCAGAAAGGCGTTCTTGAACGAGTAACGCCCGATTTTTGACGACTGGCCGCACCGAGGGCAATAATTGCCCATATAGTGGCAATCACAAGTGGGACAGTCATGCACATCGTTCGACAACGGTTTTACGCGATGAGGAACTCTCTGCCACTGGCGAAAGCGCTTATATCTTTTTTTCTCCCTTTTTAACAACTTGGAAACTCGATGTATTCTCAGACTTTTCATTGCGAAATGATGGAATTGTAACGATTACCTAAAAGGGAAAGATTAGCCGATAGGCAGCTCGGGGTGCTGCACCGAAAGAGGCATCCCCGCTGCGGCGACATAGAACATGATGAGAATTACAGTCTCATTGCCATTGTTTTCGCCATGGTGAATGGTGCCCACCATTTCCACAACGGCCTCTCCGGCACGAACCACCTTGACATTCCCATTGATATCGATAATGGTCAGCTCGCCCTGCTGCACATAGCCAAAGTTTATCACGTCGTGATGATGCCAACTGAGTTTCTCACCTGGCTGAAACTCATATCTCATAGCGACAATCTCGGCATTTCCTTGCGGGAAAGCGGGCAATGTGGTGCCATCCCAACTTTGCGAGGTGCGCATCAATTCGGTGGTTTTTACTTCTGCCATATCGATATAATTCATTTCAGAATGCAAAAGTAATGATTTTTTTGCAGGTGACCGAAAAATGCTTACTTTTGCAGTGAAATCAGGACGACATGCCAGGGGCTGATGAGCACATGTCATCTATAATGAAAAGACCAGATTTATATGAGAAAGAATTATACAATCTTTGCTTTTATTGCGCTGTTGCAGCTGTTTGCCGGTTGCAAGTCGAGCCACATAACTGAACAGCAGCGTTTCGAGTCGAGCGTCATGAAGGAGTTTCCCTTTCGCGTCGATTCTGTTAGCTGGCTTTCCACTGGCGACCTACCGACCTTTAAGTTTGCCAACACCGGCTACGTTGCTCTTGCACCTGATGCCGAAATACGCCCCGACGGCGATTACTGGGTAGCAAATACGTTTGATGCCGAGCCTCCGGTGCATCAGGCCGACGATAACATCTGGCGCAACATAGTGGTGTCACGCAAAAAACAGCGCGTGATGTGCATCGACCGTTACCTGCAGCAAGGACGAACGGTGGGCTACTGCTATGTGTTGCAAAGCGAAAGGAAAGAATACCCAAGATATGGCACACTCCACTGGGATGTGAGCGACCCTCGCAACGTGGAGATGGTGGGTGTAATGCTTGATGACCTAAGGGAATTAGCCTTGAAACGTCGCCTGCTGAACGATGCCGAGCTGGCTGCTCCTGCCTCACAAATAAACGAAAGTAACGAAAGCGGGTGTGTCATAATTCAGAAAAAGCGTTGAAAACGCAGGCGCATCGAAGATGCGACCATTTCTTTAACACCATGCAAGCAACATCGAAGATGTGCGCAGCTTGGTGAGAGACAGCGACTTAAAAGGTGCTTCGAAGATGCACTATATCAGTGACGTAATCTCAAAATTCAATCAAAGCCTTATGAAATAGAATTATGACACCTCCGCTTTCAGATTATAGGTCTCATCACCTTACTTCTTGATGGTGTCGGAGTTTTGGTTGTAGGCCTTTGCAACGCATTTCGTGCATCCTCGACGAGTTGCGCCACACGAGCATGCGCCCCAGCGAGCTATACAAGGCTCTGCCCGAGGCCACGCCCCGCGTGCTCAAATGCTCGTGGCTATAGGCCGGTTTGCTTACCGGCACTCAAACCCGAGGCACAGTTGGCATGGTTATTGCAATAATGGTGAAAACAAATTTTGACTGAGATGTATTCATTCTTGATAGGACCGGCGGTGGGAGCCGTCATAGGCTATATCACCAACGACATAGCCATTCGCATGCTGTTCAAGCCTCACCGTCCTTATTACATAGGCCGGTGGCGCCTACCATTCACGCCCGGCATCATCCCCAAGGAGAAGAACCGCATAGCTGGTGCCATAGGTGCTGCCATCAGCGATAACCTGATGAACCGTGAGGTGCTGGAACGCACACTCATGAGCGACGAGCTTCTGGGCAAGTTGCGTGATGCCATCAACCGCTACATAGACACGCTGAGCACCTGCAACGAGACCATTGAGCAGTTTGCCTGCCACTTGCTCACCGGTGAGGAAATGGCTCAGTTGCGTGACAATGTGACCGACGAGGTGACAACGATGGTCAACACCAACCTCACCGAAACAAAGGTAGGTGCCTCGATAGCCCACATGGCATGCGAGCATGTGGTGGAAAAGACACGCAACTCGATAGCAGGGAAAATAGGTGCCGATGTGCTGGTTGAAAAACTCACCGTTCCCCTTGAGCGACACATGGCAGCTCACATCAACGAGGTGCTTCGCGACAAAGCTCCGGCTATGGTGAGCACGCTGGTGGGCGATGCAACCGACAAGTTTTGCAAGCAGACGGTGAGCGCGTTTGTTGGCGACCACAAGGAGCAACTCGATCGCCTGGCCGACAACGTCGTCAAGCTCTATTGCTATGTAATCACGTCGCGCCTGCCGCACATCTTGGGTGCCATCAACATCAGCGGCATGGTGGAAACACGCATTAAGGAGATGAATGTTGACGAAGTGGAAAAAATCATCCTCAACCTTGCTCACAAGGAGTTGCGTGCCATAGTTTGGCTCGGCGCACTGCTTGGCTGCATCATGGGCACGATAACAAGCATTTTTTAATGCCCCTGCAAGTGATTTAACAGCAAAAGCAGAGAGTCGGTGGTGGCGCGTGTTATCACACGGTCGCGCGTGCCGGGATAGTGCTTCTTTACTGTCACAATGTTGCCACACACGTTCACTGCCATCCACACCGTGCCCACAGGGTTCACATCGTCGCCGCCACCGGGGCCGGCAATTCCTGTTGTAGCAATTGAGCAATCGGTGCCGAGCACTCGTGCTACGCCGGCAGCCATCTGCCGGGCAACGGGCTCACTCACAACAGTGTATCTATCTACATCGTCCTGATTTACGCCCAAGACATCGGTCTTTATGGCCGTGGCATAGCTCACCACACTCCCCTTGTAATAGTCGCTGCTACCGGCCACCATGGTTATCTGGTGAGCAATGTTTCCGCCCGTACAACTCTCGGCAGTGGAAAGCGTGAGCCCCTTTTCGCGTAGCAACTGCCCCACAATGGCAGCAAGCGGCTTCTCATCATCACTTACTATGGCATCGCCCAAGATGTCGTGCAACTGAGCCATATAACGCTCTAACTGGCTGTGGAGCACGGCAGCATCGGCATGGCGGCCATGCAGGCGAAGCAACATGTAGCCGCCTTGCGGCAGATAGGCCAAATGGAAATTGTCCGGCAGACTGCGCTCAAACTCATCAAGCTGCATAGCCAGCAACGACTCGATAATTCCCACCACAACCATTGTGCGGTATTCGATTGTAACATCGCTGTGGAAATGTGCCATGAGCTGCGGTATTACGGCACGCTGCATCATTGTCTGGGTTTCAAATGGCACTCCGGGCATCGAAACCAATACTTTTCCGTCACGCTCAAACCACATGAGCGGCGCAGTGCCCACTTCGTTTTGTATGACACGGCACGACGATGGCACGATGGCCTGATCGCGAGTGTAGTCGTTTAACTTGAGGTGACGCTGTTCGACTACCCACTCTACCTGCCGTGCTACCTGCTCGTCGCGCACCATCTCGCCACCAAAGTAGTGGCACAGTGCCGGCTTTGTGATATCGTCTTTAGTGGGTCCTAAGCCGCCGGTCATCAGCACTACCGACGATTGTGCAAACGCCTCATCGATGGCGTGCTCGATGGCATCGGGCGAATCGGCCACGACCTGCACTGTTTGCATCTCCCACCCTAACGGCGACAAATGCCTCGCAATCCACCCCGAGTTGGTGTCGGTCACCTGCCCTATGAGCAACTCATCGCCTATGGCTATAACGCTATATTTCATTGTATTATTCGGTTAAAAAGTTCTGAACAAATCCAGCCTCGACCGTCCACGAGGCCTGTGATGAATGGCTCATCAGATATGCACCCTCGAGAATGGCGGCGCCGTGATGTCGCAAAATTCCTTATTTAAAAATTTATATAACCCGGCCACGGCTATCATGGCGGCATTGTCGGTTGTGAAAACGCGCTTGGGAATGAACGCCTTGAGATGATGCCGACGTGCATAGTCGGCAACGACATCGCGAACTGCCGAGTTGGCCGACACCCCTCCCGAGATGGCTATTGTCTTCACAGCGGTGGCTTTCACGGCTTTTGCAAACTTGTCCATCAGAATATCGACAATAGTTTTCTGCAACGATGCTGCAAGGTCGGCCTTATTATTTTCAATAAATTGCGGATCGGTCTTTAAGGCATCGCGCAGGGTGTAGAGGAACGACGTCTTGAGCCCGCTGAAACTATAGTTGAGGTCAGGGATATGCGGCTTGGCAAACTTGAATCGTGAGCTGTCGCCCTGAGCTGCCAGGCTGTCGATAACGGGCCCACCGGGGTAAGGCAGTCCCATCACTTTAGCGCACTTGTCGAATGCCTCACCTGCGGCATCATCGATGGTCTGACCCAAGATTTGCATATCATTTGGCGACTTAACAAGCACAATCTGTGAATTACCACCCGAAATCAGCAGGCACAGGAACGGGAAATCGGGCACAGGCGTGTTTTCATCCTCTTTGATGAAATGCGCCAGCACATGCCCGTGCAAGTGGTTGACATCGACAAGAGGAACATCTAATGCCAGAGCAAGCCCTTTGGCAAAACTGGTGCCCACATGCAGCGATCCCGGCAGGCCGGGACCGCGTGTGAAAGCTATGGCACTGATATTGCCACAGGAGATGCCGGCCTGGCGTATGGCTTCACTCACCACCGGCACAATGTTCTGCTGGTGGGCACGGGAAGCCAATTCAGGCACTACCCCACCATAATTCTCATGAACCTTCTGGCTTGCTATCACATTCGAGAGTAATACTCCACGCTGATCGACCACAGCAGCCGAGGTATCGTCGCACGACGATTCTATACCTAATATGTATTGCATTAATAACGGTTTCTTAAAATCTCGTGCAAAATTACTGCAAATAGGTGAGACGAACAAAAACGATACCACAAAGTTCCTCTACGAGGCTCTTTACTGCCCTGACCGCTGTGACCAAGATGCGTGCATCCACGATGCAGCAATGTTGGGTCGAGTGATGATGCCCATGGGCACCGCGAGCTGCATTTCGCGCAACACTCGCTTCATCATGTCGCGACGAAACTCAACACAGGGTTTGCAAGTGACCAGTATTTTTGGGAAAAATTTGTTTATAATTTGGAAAATTTCTCACGCAAAGCGTGGAACCTTCTCTACCGCGCAGGCACCACGCACGCCTTCGGGCACACCACCCCCGGCCTCCTCCAACTCGCGCCAGGAGATTACAGCCTGATATATAGCCAATTATACAATTTATATTTCTTTAGAGACTGAATTAAGAGTCCACTTGAAAAAGTCCTGAAAGGACTGTAAGCTCTCAGCCCAGGGCAACGCCCTGGGTGATAATCGAGAAGTTATGTTTCGCCCTGAAAGGGCAAAAGCATAAAATACGACTTTTTCAAGTGGCCTCAATCAAGAATTATGCAGATTAAAACAGCAACGGGACAAACTCGGTGAGGTAGAGCCTCCAGTTACGCCACTCGTGACCGCCATCGCTCTCGCGATACACATATTTGAGGCTTCTCTTGTCGAGCATTGCCCTGAATGCCTCATTGTCTTTATACAGGAAATCGTCATGCCCGATGCCAATCCAATACAGCTCTGGTTTCATGCTGAATTGCTTGGCCAACTTCTGTTCTATATTGTCATAGATAGGCGAATTCACACCACGCCGGGGAGTAACGGCAGCCGAGAACAGACCGATATAGTCAAACGCATCGGGATTGTTAGCACTGATGTATAGTGAGTGATAGCCACCCATCGACAATCCGGCAATGGCACGTCCGCGCTTTTCGGCCAGCGTGCGGAAATGGGTATCGACATATTTCATGATATCGGTAAAACTCTGTTCGAAACTGCCTTCCATCCACTTGCTGTGGGCAAACGTTGGTGGCACAAGGCCTGCCGCAGCACTACCCGGCGCCGCTTGCTCGTCAACGTTGCCATTGGGCATGACCACAATCATGGGCACGGCTTTGCCCTGAGCAATCAGGTTGTCGAGCACTTGCGCGGTGCGCCCCTGCTCGAGCCAGGCTGTTTCGTCGCCGCCCGACCCGTGAAGTAGGTATAATACCGGATAGCGTTTGTCGCCATCGTCATAACCTGCCGGCGTGTAAACCATCATCCGCCGGCGGGAGTTTAACTGAGGCGAGTCGTACCACACGGCACGCACCTCGCCATGAGGCACATCGTTGACCGCCAGGAGATTGCTCTGCAGGCCTTTAACGATGAACATATTCATCAGCGTCGAGACGTCGCGCATGACGTAAACATTCTCGGGGTCAAGCGTTTTCACGCCATCGACTATAAAGTTATAGCGATAGATGTCGGGCTTGAGCGCATCGATGGTCAACGTCCACACGCCATTGGCATCGCGCGTCATCGCGGTGTCGGCACGATAGTCGAGTTTCAACTTAACCTGCGAAGCATTAGGGGCTTTAATGCTGAAGGTTACTGAGCCATTATCGCTGATTTGAGGAGAACCTTTAGCTCCTCCCCACAGCTCTTGCTGAGCATTCAGGCTAAAGCCCAGCGTTGCACAAGCGGCAAAACTTAAAATTCGGTTTATAGCTTTCATACTTTTATATTCGGTTAATCATTCGGTTGCATGTTCAGCACCTGCCACAATGGCACCCGCCAGTCATGGGCGCCCTCAGGCTGCAACGTGTGCATGCCCAGGACGGCGGCGGCAGCCACGTTGCGCGGCCCGTCGTCGATGAAGATTGTGTTTTCGGCCTTCACCCCCTCGGCTTCGAGCATCATCTCAAAGATGCGGGCATCGGGCTTCATCACCTTCATTTCATAGCTCAGATACAGTGCATCGAAGTAGTGCTGAAGCGCATTGCCTTTTCCGTCGAAGGCACCACTGCGCGCCCACGCCATCATAAACGGATTAGTGTTGCTCAGCAGGCACACGCGATAGCCACTGCGACGCAACTGCATAATAGCGTCAAGATTACCTTTGGGCAGACCCACATAATAACCCTGCCAGGCATACATGCACTGCTCGATGGTGAAGTCTTTTCCTGCAAGCCGGCACAATGCCGCGCGAAATTCCTCAGCATTAATTCGTCCGGCTTCCACGTCGCCGAATATGCCTTTCTGCTCGTAGGCATCGAGCCATTGAGCGGCCTGGTCAAACCCTATCTCTTCAAACCGGGCGATGGCGTTATTCTTGTCGATGTCAAACACCACCCCACCCAAGTCAAACACTATTGTTGTAATATTCTCCATGATTCTTCCTATTCAAGCTCAAAGCCCATTCGCCGCAGCGGTTTTGCCGGGAGCTTGCTCCACTTTGATGTAGTCTTTACATTTTTATCAAACTCGTTAGACTTGGTGGTGAGGCACTTGTTGGTCAAGTAATTATTACTCGTCTTTGCACTCTCGCCGGTATTGCGCGAGAACTCGGAATATTCACTTCCTATTAGATAGAAATCATTGTCCTGATAGCGGAACAAATAGGTGTTGTTGGAGCTGCCATAGGAGCCTGCCGACGAAAAACCCTCAATGTCGAACTGGAGTGTTCCGCGTTCAGTAATTGTAACTGATGTATTGATAAAATAGTATTCATCCTCGGGGTGAGGCAGCATTTTGTCATATTTCTTCCATAGCTCATAGCCTCCGGCCCGCGTAGCAAAATAGATTGCAAGCACAGGCTGATTAAAATTATAGGTATAGCCATCGTCGCGGGTCTTCATGTGCTGTTTATTCTTAGGAGTCGCAATTATCACCACATCGGCCCGGCCGTCTTTGTTCAGGTCGCCGGTAGCAGTGAAGATTTCGCAATTTTCGGGTTTGATTTCTTCCACAGTCATTACACGATCGGGAAAATGCTGCGCCATGGCGAGCACCGGCACTGCAGCGATTAGCGCCAAAAATAATCTTCTTGTCATAACTATATATATTTTAATAATGTGCAAAGTTACGATTAAGCGAGTGAAAATGCAAACTTGTTTGCAATTTTCAGAGCGTGAGTAACTTCGAGGCAAAGCCTCAACGTTACGATTAAGCGAGTGAAAATGCAAACTTGTTTGCAGTTTTCAGAGCGTGAGTAACTTCGAGGCAAAGCCTCAACGTTACGATTAAGCGAGTGAAAATGCAAACTTGTTTGCAATTTTCAGAGCGTGAGTAACTTCGAGGCAAAGCCTCAACGTTACGATTAAGCGAGTGAAAATGCAAACTTGTTTGCAGTTTTCAGAGCGTGAGTAACTTCGAGGCAAAGCCTCATATATAGTCATTTTTCGTGTCACAAGTGACTAAAAACAAAAAAATCATATTATTGTCGTGTCAAAATTGCTAAACAAGTTAAAAAGCGTGGCGTGTTCAATTAAATTCTGCAAAAAACGGGGTTTTTGGCATTGATGTTGCAAATAAAGTATATACTTTTGCCGTTAAATAGCAAACGTTAATTTTAACTATTGAACAATTAAAATCAAACAATAATTTAACACTTAAAGATTATGAATAGAAAGAGTAAATTGGCACTGATGCTTGTTGGGGCATCGATCATTGGCTCGGCCACCACATTAATGGCCACTACAGCACTGAAGAGTGCCGGAGTTGATGTTGACACTTTTATCCCTGCAAAAGAGCAAACGGTAAGCGACCCTAATGGTTTTGTCACCACATCGACCCGCACCGGAGCATTAGGCAACGACTTCACAACAGTTGCTGAAAACACCATAAACTCAGTAGTAAGCATCAAGAGTTTTGAGACACCGCGCCGGCAGCAGATGTATGGCGGCGACTTCGACCCGTTTGAGTTCTTCTTCGGCCCTGGCTTCGGCAACGGCGGAGGACAACGCCGCCAGCAGCAACAGCAGCAGAAGAGCGACCCTCAGCCCAAAGGTAGCGGCTCGGGCGTAATCATCAGCGAGGATGGCTACATCGTCACCAACAATCATGTGATTGACGGAGCCGAGAAACTTGAGGTCACCCTCAACGACAACAGCACCTACAATGCCACAGTAGTAGGCACCGACGAAAGCACCGACATAGCCCTGATCAAGATCAACGCCAAGGGGCTGCACCCCATCGTGTTCGGCAACAGCGACGCAGTGAAGGTGGGCGAATGGTGTGTGGCCGTGGGTAACCCATTCGGCCTTAATTCGACGGTGACCGCCGGCATCATCAGCGCCAAGGGACGCGGCGTGAACGAGAGCTCGAGCATGGGCATCAAGTCTTTCATCCAGCACGATGCAGCCGTCAATCCCGGCAATAGCGGCGGTGCCCTTGTCAACACTGCGGGCGAGCTGATAGGCATCAACACCATGATCTACAGCACCACCGGCAACTACAGCGGATGCTCGTTTGCCGTGCCCAGCAACACCGTCAAGAAAGTGGTTACCGACATCAAGCAGTATGGCACTGTGCAGCGTGCAGTGCTCGGCATCCAGTATCGTGAGCTGAACGCCGAACTGGCCAAGGAACACAATATCACCGCAACCAACGAGGGCATCTATGTGGCACAAGTCAACGACCGCAGTGCCGCCAAGGAAGCCGGTCTGGAAGAGGGCGACGTGATTGTGAAACTGAATGGTGCCAACGTGAATAACAGCGGCGAGATGCAGGAGCAAATGAACAAGTTGCGTCCGGGCGACAAGGCCAGCTTGAGCTATTACCGCAACAATAAGCTGCATTCAACCACAGTCACATTCAAGAACAACCAGGGTAACACCAAGATAACCAAGTCAAGCGACATGATGAGCTTAGGATGTGCCTTTACCGAACTCACCACCAAAGAGAAAAAGGACCTGGGCATCTCACAAGGCCTCAAGGTTATCGGCGTGAAAGCCGGCAAGTTCAAACGCGCAGGCATCAAAGATGGCTTCATCATCACCGACATCAACAATACCAACGTCAATTCTCGCGAAGACGTGGAAAACATCTACAACCAGATTATGCGCTCGGCCGATGCCGACAAGGTGATGTTTGTCACCGGCCTCTACCCCACAGGCAAAAAGGTGTATTATGCCGTTGATTTGAGCGACGAAGAAGAATAAGCCCGCAGCATACTTATTGTAAATTATACGCACTACAAATAACGACTCTGCAGCGAGTAAACACCACTAATATATAGCGTGCACACAATGTGGCACGCTATATATTTTGTTTTATTGAAGAAATTACCACATCTACTGAAAATAAGTTGCTCGGAATAAAATTGTCAGTAAATTTGCACATTACAATTATGTGACAACAATATTTTAACTTCTAAATATCAACGATTTAATTATGAAAAGGTTTTTTCTTATCGGAGCTGCAATGCTTGTAACATTGTGCATGGCTGCCGATAGTTTTAACTACTTGAAACTATCAGCAACTTCGGCCGACAAGACGATTTCTACCAGCGGACTGACGATAGTCTTCTCGGGTAGCAACCTTGTCGCGACATCATCAAGTGAATCAATTACCATTCCATTAGCCACGATGAACTACATGGAGTTCACCGACACACAGAGCGGCGGTGGCGAGACCACCTACCCCACCGGCGACGTCACCGGTGACGGCGTTGTCGATATCGACGATGTGAATGCGGTCATCAACATCATTCTCCAGAAAAAAAGCCAGTCGGACTACCCTGGTATTTCCGACGTTGACTCATCGGGCTTAGTGGATGTGGACGACGTTAACACAATCATCAACATCATCCTCACCACTGCCAATGCACCTCGTCACGCACAGGGCAGCGACTCGCAGACCATGTGGGTGGTTACCGGACTCATCAAGTGGGCATTCACCACCAGCCAGCTCGGCCAGATGCCCTACACCGACGGCACCACTCTCACCGTGCAGGACAAGGTGTTCAACATCAGCGACATCGACCAAATCTACGTTAACAACGAGGAATGGACCGACAATAACATCGACGTGACCTACAACGCCACCATAGCCGACGTGATAGTGGCCGGTAACATTGCATCACACATCACCGGCAGCGTGAACGGCGCCCACGTGTGCCTGCTACAAGATGCCACGATGGCTACCGAGGCTTTCTACTCGCTGCAGGGCACATCCGACAACGGCTCGTTCTATATGGACGGCAGCTACAAGATGACCATGTATCTCAACGGCCTCACACTCACCAACCCCGACAGTGCTGCCATCAACATCCGCGACGGAAAGCGCATCGAGGTGCAGGTGGTGGACGGCACGACAAACAGCCTTGTAGATGGTTCTAACGGTACTCAAAAGGCTTGTTTTGCCATCAAGGGACACACCGAGTTCAAGGGCAACGGAACACTCAACATCACCGGCAACACAGCCCATGGATTCTGGGGCAAGGAATATGTGGAAGTGAAGAAGACCTTCGGCGGCACAATCAACATCCTGAAAGCCGTGGGCGATGGATTCAACATCAACCAGTATCTCAAGCAAAACGGAGGTAATATTATCGTTAAAAACGTTGGCGACGACGGCATTCAAGTGAGCTTTGAAACCGATGACGACGGCAACATCATTGAAGACACCGAAAACACCGGCACCATTACCATTGCAGGCGGCACACTCAACGTCACCACAACAGGCGCAGGCGTTAAGGGTATAAAGGCCGAAGAAGATGTCAACATCAGCGGTGGCACAATTACAATAACCCAGACTGGCGCCCTCGACACCAGCGGCAGCAGTTTGAGCTATAGCACAGGCGTGAAAGCTGGCGGCGACATCAACGTCACCGGTGGCAGCATCACCATCAACAACACTGCCAACGGCGGCAAGGGACTCAGCGCCGACGGCAACCTCACCATCGACGAGACTGCCGGAACCACCGTGGTCAACGTCAAGGCCAACGGCATAGGCGGTACTGCCGAGGCAAGCGGCACCGAACCCGGCGAAACCACTAAGAGCTACAGAATATATGTTGCCAAGCCCACCGGAGGAAGCGGCGGCTACCCAGGTGCCGGAGGAAGCAACGCATGGAGCAACATGTACCTCTACAAGAGCGATGGCACACTGGTGGCTAACATCACCGGCAACACGGTAACCAAGTCATCGGGCTACTCAACGCTCACGTTCTACTACTATGACTTCGGCACTGCCGACAGTGGCACCTATTACTTCAAGAGCGACAACTACACCAGCGGTGGCGGCTGGGGCGGCTGGGGCGGAGGTACGTCCTACACCATACAGTCAGCTACATTCTCAGGTCCCACTTCAGGCGAAGACATCTACTACCTGATTGGCGGTTACTCCACCAGCGGAACTACCCGCACCTATACACTGTCGAACGTGACCGCCACCTATGGAGGCACAAGCGACCAGAGCGAGGAGAACGGCACGAGCTACAATGCAGCCGGACTGAAGGCCGACGGCAACCTGACCATCGACGGCGGCACCATAATAGTGGAAAACAGCGGCGAGATGAGCAAGAGCATCAAGAGCAAAGCCACCTGCACTATCAACGGCGGCGACATCACCCTCAAGCCCAGCGGTGCAATGAAGGTTATCAACAGCGATGCCAGCTACAGCAGTGGCATTAAGGCCGTCGATTTCGTGATGAACGGCGGCGAACTCAAGATCACCTCAAGCGGCACTGCCGGCAAGGGCATCTCTACGACCAACGTCACCGTCAACGGCGGTACAATCACCATCAACAACAATGGCGGTGCACAAGCAGCCGGCACCAGTGGTGACTACTACACAGCCAAAGGCATCAAGACCGATGGCAACATCAACCTGCTGGGCGGTACCGTAACCATACACATGACCGGCACCGGCGGCAAGGGCATCAAGGTGAATGGCAACTACGTTCAGGGCAACAGCGACGGCACAGGCACCGCACTGGTGGTGACCACAACCGGCAGCGCAGCCGGCACCAGCAGCAGTGGCGGCTGGGCACCCGGTGGCGGTGGCGGTGTCTCGGGTAGCGCCAAGGGCATCAAGGTGCTCGGCACAATCACCATCAATGGCGGCACAAGCGAGGTGAGCACAGCAACCAATGGCGCCGAAGGCATCGAGTCGGAGACCAGCATCATCATTAACGGCGGCATGCACTACTATAAGGCATACGACGACGGTATGAACAGTGACGGAGCCATCAGATTCTTAGGCGGACTGACAGTAGTCTTCTCTAACGGCAACGACGCCGTTGACAGCAACTATGGCCGCAGCGGAGCCATTGAGATTGGTAACGGTTGCATAGTAGCATATACCAGCAAAGGCGCTCCTGAAGAAGGTTTGGACTGCGACAACAACAGCTACATCACCATCACCGGTAACGGCTATGCCGTGAGTGCCGGCGCCAATCAAGGCGGTGGCGGCATGGGAGGCAGCAGCGGCATTGGCAGTGCGACACAAGGCTACTACCTGAGCACAAGTTCGCTGAGCTACTCTACCGGACGCTATTACACCTTCTACAACGGCACCACAAGCATGGGCTTCACCTATAGCATGGAAGCAGGTCTGTCAAGCAGTCTGTCGCTGTTCACCTGCAAGGGCATGACCAAGGGAAGCAGCTATAACATCAAGTATAGCACCAGCGCCCCCACTGGCGCAACCATGTCATGGCACGGAGTGTATATCGGTGGAACTCCACAAGGCTCGCAATCAAGCTTCACGAGCTTCACAGCCAGCTAACATGATGGCACACACGATGTAAAAAGCGTGCGGGAAACTTTCCTGCACGCTTTTTACGTTTTACAAAGTATAATGTTTGGAACTGTAATAATCCCACTAAGGTTATTCAGATGCATGAAACGTTACCAGCCCCGGCATCGACTGGCGCACAATCTTCTGCACTACCACTTCAAAGCGTGCGGCAACCTCAAGCAGAATATCGCTGAACTTGGTCGCAACCGAGCCAACGAACGCAAGCGGATACTTTTGATAATCGTCATACCTGCACACATTGCGCTCAAAAAACCTGACAAACTCATTGAATATGAGATCATGCACATATTCATTGTTAAGGTAGTCGGCAAGGAAGAACGCATAGGTGCTGAGATTGCGGTTGGCATAAGCATTATTATACACAGCGTCCATCACATCATCGACAGTGACTTTGAATTTTTCCAAGAAATCATCTACAAGGCCGCGTGGGGCAATCCCCTTCATTGCATCGCCGAGAAACAAACGTCCCAGCGCTGCACCACTGCCTTCATCGCCGAGTATGAAGCCCAGCGAACGCACATTCTTGGTTATTTCCTTGCCATCGTAGAGGCATGAATTAGAGCCGGTGCCCAAGATGCAGGCCAAGCCAGGCTCATGCACCAGCAAGCCGCGGGCTGCCCCCATCAGGTCGCTCATCACCTGCACCGGAGTTTTGAACTGAGCCACCAACGACGACTCTACGATCTTTATCTTTTCAGGGTTAGAACACCCCGCACCATAAAAAAACACCTGATTCCAACGACGCTTGAAGAATGCCTTAGGAAGCTCTAAACGTATTATATGGCTTATGTCGCGGCGCGTCATGAAAAACGGGTTCAATCCTTGCGTGAAATCATGCTCAAGCACTTCATCTCCTTGAACAAGACTCCACTCGGTGCGTGTCGAACTGCTCTCGACTATAACATTGATTGGTGTTTGGACTGGTAGTGACATTTTCAATAGTTAACAAAGGTGTAAATATACTAATTTCTTAATATTATCACAATTATATTCAAATAACCGCAACAAAATTAAGTATTAATATTTACACCCCGATGAAAACGCACCGACAATTCAGCATATTTTTCCAGAAATTAACTCACAATCACACAATTTCACATAAAGACTATTCAAAGCAATTAGAATGCTTGAAGCTTCTGTGCAATTACTTGTGATGAAAATTAAGGTGGGCACTAATGGTTCACAATCACCTTGTGCGCCGACACAAGCCCGCCCACATACACGCGCATAACATACACGCCGCTCGGGACATTGCTCACATTGATGTAATTAGCCTTATTACGGGCAACGGTCACTCCTCGCGCATCAATCAGCTCCACTGCAGTTATATAGGCCGGAGCGCTGGCCACGACATATTCGCTTGCAGGATTAGGGCTCACGGTAACGCCGGTGAGCGTAAGCTCGTCGATGGCCGACATCCGGCCATCGGTTTCCCGCACCGTCACGTCGTCGATAAGCAACGTGCCCGTAATGCCCTGCTTTGCCTTGCGAGCGTCTGAGCTCGGATGATACAGCTTTAACCCATGCAGGTAATACTTCCCCACTCTGCCCACAATCACAGGGATGCTCTTCCAGCCATGAAAGCTGATTTCGTCGAGCTGAAGCTCGATGGCTGCAGCACCATCACCGCCTTCGGGCACGAGCACGGCTGCCAGCGAGTTGAAGCTCATGTCGCCGTTAATGTGAAAAGCAACTGTGTCGCCAAGTTGCACAAGCGGCCGGTTAACAAATGTGACTTCTACCGGGTCGTCGCTTACACTCGAAAAATCATAGCCTATCGAGGCCGAAGCTGCGCCGAACAAAGCCGTCGCGGATGATGACAATGCGACACGGTCATCATTTGCGTCGAGGGCAGGCTCGCCGGTGCGCTCAACATTGAGCAGCACCTTCTCGCGCGGCGTCATCGCTCCGGCATCCACAGCATTGAAACCGACCTCAATGGCCGACGGCAAGTGCAAGCCGGCATTATCGGCAACATCGCGGTCAATCTGCAGGACATATTGTTCTCCCACATTCAGGTTGCCGGCCAGCGGCAGACGTATGTAGCCATAGACATCGCCGCGTTTATTGAATTTAATTGAACGATTTAACCTCGACATTTCGTTGCCATCTTTGTCAAGTACCCTTATCTTGGAAAATAAGCCGGCAGTATTGAGAATCGAATCGGCACGGAATTCTATTATAGGTTTTGCAAAATGCACGGCAGCATCAGCCTGCGGGAAGAAGGCCAAGACCTCAAGGTGATTGCGCTCCTGGGTTGTGAAGCCGAAAACGAAGTCTTCGTTCATTTGCATGCCGCCGCCATGCCTGGCCGAGCGGCGCAACGTGACAGTATAATGTGTGTTAACATCAAATGCGTCGTCGGGCACAAACCGCATGCGGTAATTCGAATCCTCCCAAGTGATTTTACCATCCACGGCCGGCGAAATGGAGAAGGCGTCCTCCACACTTTCCACATCCATGTCCCAGTTGAACTGCAACACAATGGGGCTGTTACACGGCATTGGGTCGTCGCCGGCAGCCCACTGCGGAGAGTAGTCCACGACTTCGGGAGCAGTGTCGCGCACACGCTTTAGGTCGAAGTTACAATACGAAGGCAGGTTGGCTGTCACGGTCACCGGTTTGGTCATCGTGAAATGCTCGCCTTCGCTCACTTCAACATTATAGTTACCCGGTTGCACATACTTGAACAGATAGATGCCATTTTCCAGATTGTCGGTGTGGGTCACGTCCAGCTCGTTGCCGGCATCGTCAAGCAATCTGACGGTTGCATTGTTTACCGGCCTGCGGCGGTCGTCGCCGTTCATGATATAGGTGGCCTCACGCTCCATTCGGTCGTCGCGTATGTTTCCGGTTATAATGCCGTAGTCAAAGCGGTCGCTCCGGCCGAAATATCGGTCGGCCCCGAGCGAGATATTCCATCCTTCGACCCAGCAATAGTCATCGTTGAGAAGACGATAGGTCTCGGGGTAATAATCATGATGGGAGCCCTCGCTGAGCATCGACACCACGTTATTGCCTCGTAGCACGCCATAGCCCTGAGTGCCCCAGTCGGACCGAAATGTCCAGTCGCCCACAAGAGCATAGCTACCTCCATTTGACCACACGGTGGATTTATTCTCGATCAGGAACGTACCCAAGTCTGAGGCCAGTTTATCGCTTCCCGGCACCTGTGGCTGGCCGGTATAGCCTCGATAAATTCCTAAGGGATAGTTATAGCGGTTGCTCTCGCCATAGCCCACGGCATTACTGTGTATTGAATAGAACACATCGGCACCGCTGGCATTGCTCAAGGCAACTATTGTTGACAGGTACAGGTCGTTGGCTTCCTCATTCCTGATGCGCGAAATTGTGGTGCGGTACCCCTTTTTGCGCAAGATTTCCTGCACGGCAAATCCCTTCTTCAGATTAGAGTTCGACTCCCAGAACCCTGCCGTATCGCCGGCGGCAAAGGGCGGCACCACAATATTGCGGTCGTCGCTGCCATGACCGCCATGGCCCGGATTAATATAGACGTGCGGCACTTGCGCACTGACTGCCATACCGGCCATTACCGAAATGCCGGCAAGCACACCTATTATTATATGTCTGTGTATCATCGTTGTCACACTTTTTCATTATTATTCAATGTTCAGGTCCATGCGGTAGAGCTTACCGTCGATGCTTGTATAGACTACGCGTCCGTTGGCCGCCGTGGGCTGCATGGTCATCGACGAGGGCGACGTGAGAGCCGTGCTCCAGGTGCCGTCGGCCTTGAGCAGCACTATCTGCGACGAGGTGAACTGGTGGCCGTCGTCGGTTGCATGCTGGGCAACCACATAGTCGTCGTTCAGCCACGACGGCATCTCATAATTACCAAGCTGCGCAAGTATTTTCCCGTTCAGGTCAATAATCACGATGCCTTGCCCGGCAGCAACAAATGCAATCCTTTGTCCATCGGGCGATAGCGACGGCCACAAGTAGCCTGCCGAACCGGCGATGGGCGTGAAGCGGCGCTCTGTTCTGCCGGTGAGCACCACCACCTCGCAGTCTTGGGTATATACCGCTGCACGCGATGTGGCAGCAGCGCGATACATGCCGGCATCGCTCTTCAGTCCTGCACCCGAGATTGCCTTCACGGCATGCACAGCACCATGCTGCGGAGGCAGCACCACGCGGCCGGCTTTGCTCTTCAGGTCATAGCAATGCCCTGTGCGGAACACGAGATTGCGTTCATCGCGGCGACTGGTAACGTAATACACCCTCTCGTCACCTTCAAAAAAAGCATCCCCTCCCGAGCCGGGTTCTTCGCTCACGGTCACCACATCGCCGGTGGTAAAGTCATATAGCTTCAGGTGCGATGCATCGGCATCGGTAAAGAGCAACTTATCACCTGTGGCATTAAGCACGGGCCTGTAGGCAGGCTCTTCAAGCCACGGCAGCACGCGCTGGCGCTGTTCAACTCGCACTTGCTGAGCTGGCGCGGCCATACACGCAGCACACATCAGCAGCATTAAAAGTATTCTCATATCTTTAGTCGGTTTTTGTTTCAGCTCACAAATTTATATATAAATTCTGATTTTTAAGCCTGTGAGAGGAAAATAAATTCTTTTTTGCCAAAAGCCGAAGGAGGAAATTACGGTAAGTAACAAAAATAAAGCAATCGGCAAGAAATCGATACTTTTATTTGCAAAAACTAAAATAATCATATAAATTTGCAAGGATTTCAACATTATTAGTCATTAACCAAGATACCCGTAAGCCAGGGCAAATCACGGATTTTGGATTTTGAATTATGGAGCACACCAAACCCATGCCGGCCCAACGTGCAGTCAAGGCGCAACAGGCAAAATCGTGATGAGACTACACCTCGCAGCATAATTCGCTATTCTTAATTCGTTATTAAAAAATAATCGCCATGTATAAGATTGTAAATCATCCCATTCTCGACCTTCCCAAGGAGGAATACGTGGATTTCACGTTTGAAGGCAGAACCATTCGCGGACAGAAAGGTAAAACCATCGCTGCAGCCCTGCATCAGGCCGGGCTCGTCGTTCACAGCCACAGCACCACCGGTCGCAACCGCAGTCTCGAGTGCGGCATTGGCAAGTGCGGTGCATGCGAGATGCTTGTTGACGGCCAGGTGCGGCGCATCTGCATCACCTGCGTTGACGGGGTGAAAGAGGTGCGCGAGATTCCAAAGGACTATATGCCCGAAGCCAAGGCACACGCCACCGCCGAAACAAAGATTTACAAGACCACAGTTGCCATTATTGGCGGCGGTCCGGCCGGATTGGCATGCCGCGAGCAACTCATCTCATTGGGAATACCAAACATTGTGGTTGACAACAATGCTACCGAAGGCGGCCAGTTTAACATGCAGACACACCAGTTCTTCTTCTTTGAAAAAGAGCAAAAGTTCGGTGGCATGCGCGGCTTTGACATAGCAAAGACACTTGCCGGCGACAATCACGACGGCATCTTGCTCAACAACACCGTGTGGGACTTGCTCGAAGGCCGCCGCATTGCCTTGAAGAATATCGTCACCCAAGAGGTGAGCTACATCGATGCCGACCATCTGGTGGTTGCCACTGGCGCGGTGCCGTTTATGCCGGTATTTGAGAACGACGATGTGCCGGGAGTATATACAGCGGCAGTGTTCCAGAAGATGATGAACCAGGAACACACGTTGCTGGGCAAGCGCGTGCTCACCGTGGGTGCCGGCAACATCGGCTACCTCACCAGCTACCAGGCAATGCAAGCCGGCGCAACCATAAAAGCCATCATCGAAGGCATGGACCACGAGGGTGGCTTCCCGGTGCAGGCCAATCGCGTGCGACGCCTGGGCATACCCATCATGACCTCGCATGTGCTCATCCGCGCCATTCCCAACGACGATTACACCGGCGTTACTGGCGCCGTGATTGCCGAGTGCCGCAACTTCAAGCCCATCCCGGGCACTGAGCGCGTGATCGACGGCATCGACATAATAAACATTTGCACAGGTCTGATTCCCGACAACCAGCTGCTTGTGAAGGGCCGCGCGGTGTTTGGGCGTAACGTGTATGGCGCCGGCGATGCCATCCGCATCGGCGAAGGCACCAGTGCCGTGCTGCGCGGCAAGCAAGTGGCTTACGAAGTTGCACAGGAATTGGGCATCCGCTTCGCTTACGAGGATTACCTGGACGTCTCGCGACAGTATATCGACTCACAGCAGCGACCCGTGCGACTGCTCGACAAGCCGCTCGCACCCGGCGAAGAGCGCATGGCAATCAAACCATACATTCAGATCAACTGCCTTTACGGGTTCGCATGCAATCCATGCACGTTCTCGTGCCCGCAAGGTGCCATTAGCAAGCCCACAACGTCGTCGGTGCCCATGGTTGATTACGACAAGTGCATCGGCTGCATGCAGTGTGTGAACCACTGCCCCGGTCTGGCGATCTTTGGCTACGACAAGCGCAAGAATGTGGTGTTCCTGCCGGTTGAATATGAAGTCGAAGAAGGCAAAGAAGTGTTCTTAGTAGATGACAACGGTGCCAAGGTGGGCGAAGGCATCATCGAGAAAGTGCTCAAGAAAGACAACAAGACTAATGTGGCTCGCGTGCAGGCTACGCAGGTCGATGAGCTGAACCAAGTGAAAGGTTTCATCATCAAGGACCGCTACCCCGAGCCGCTGGACCTGCGCCCGCTCATTGACCCCGACGAGGGCAAAGCATTCGTATGCCATTGCGAAGATGTGGACGTAAAGACCCTGCTCGCTGTTATTGGCGACCGCAAGTACATTTCGGTTGACGAGCTAAAGCACACCACCCGCATGGGTATGGGCCCCTGCCGTGGCAAGCGTTGTGTGTCGCGAGCCAAACAGATATTGCGCTCACACGGCATCGAAGTGACCGGCGACAGCACACCACGAGCCCCTCTTGCCAACCAAGTCACCCTGGGCGATGTTTACAATGGCGAAGCCAAAGAGACTTTCGTCTTTGAACACGGCTCAGTCATCGAGAAAGCCGAGACCCAAATCCTTGTTGCCGGTGGCGGCATGGCGGGCAGTGCTGCCTTCCGCTATTTTGCCGAAGCGGGTAAACGCACAATCCTGGTAAACTATGACCGTGGTTCGACATGGCGCTGCATTGGCGGCGGGCGACCGGCATTCTCCAACCCCGACATTAGCGATATCGCCATGCACAACCTGGAAATCTTCCGCGACGACCAGCAGCACTGCAACATCGACTTGAAGATGACTCGCTATGTCAACCTTGTGCACGATGATGCCACCTACCGCTCACTCGATGCCTCGCGCGCTTGGAGCGAGGCATACATGATCGACCGCAAAGACTTCACCAAGGAAATCTCACCCTACTGGAATCCAAACGACAACATTTACAGTCACGCACTGATATCTGAAAATTGTTGGCAGGCTACGCCGGGCCGCACCATCGACTATGTGCGCACCGTGGGCAAGCAGCATGGTGGCCAAGTGCTGGAAGACTGTGAGGTGCTGCATGTGGAGCGGGCCGGCGACAAATTCCGCGTGCTGGTGCGGCGACACGATAAGCACTATGTCGAAATCACTTGCGACCACTTTGTCAACGCCATGGGCTGGGGCTCGGAGAAGTTTACCGACATGCTTGGCATCGACACACAGCTCTACCCCGTCAAGCACCAGGCTTTCATCACTCGCCGGCTGCCAAACATGGGTGTGGGCGGCGACTCGCTCGACATGATTATCGACCGACGCCACTACAAGGGCTTCAATGCCGTATATGGCCAGCAATTCCTGCACACCGGGCAAATAATAGGATGTGCGTCGCCCGACTGCGACGCCTACGAGGCACGTCAAGACCTGAAATACAACAGCCAGGCATTCCTCAAGGTGGTGAGCGAGATGTTTGCACAGTGGATTCCCAATCTGGCATCAGTTGGCTTCCACGCCGTGTGGGCAGGCTACTATATCGAGCCACGCTACATCATCGACCCCGAGGTGGGATTGCTCACAGGACTGCGCGGCCACGGGTTCATGCTCGGCCAGTACCTTGCCAAACTATATGTCGACAAATACTTAGGCAAGCCCGTGCCTGCTTATATGAAGGACCTTTCCATAGGCGGAAAGGGCCTGAGCGAGAACGCATTCCAGTAATTGTTTTTTCCGATTACGATAAAATCGCAGAATTAAGGTTCGGCGATAAGACATCTTCTTTTAGTAAAAAGTGCCCCCGAGAGCCGGTAAAGATTCTCGGAGGCACTTTTTTATCAAGCGACAGATGTGTGCTCAATTACATCTTGTTTTCATGCTCAGTTATTTCGGCATCGCCTTGTGTATATTGGTTCAGAGAACCTTCCTTTGCCTGAATGCAGATGTAGGTCATTGGCTCAGCCGAGGTGCACTTGATGTTGCGGTCACAGTTTGTGGCCACCCTGACCACCGAGCCTTCAGCAATGTCAAATGCGTCATCACCGACCTGAAAACGTCCTGCCCCCGAAAGGATAATGTAGTTTTCCTCATTCTCCTTGTGACTGTGATAGAATGGCACCGCCACACCCGTTGGCAGCGTACCAAAAGAGATTTCGCACGACGTGGCACCTACCACATCCTTTACAAACTGTTTTCCCTCGAATGCGTTTAATTTACCTACCGAGGTGTGGGCGTACTTATCGCCACTGTTGAGAAGTTTTAATTCGCTCATGATTTGTATTTATTTCAAATTATTACTAACTTTGCGGCAGAAAACCGCTTTATTTTTAACACCGCAAAGTTAAAGCCATTTTATCACTTATGCAAGACGTTACCTGGATGTAAGCCAGTAACATTTAAGTAAGTAACATTGATTATGAGCACAATAGCATTGCAAGAAAACTTAAAAAAATATTCTGCCATCGAGCATTGTCCGGTGAGGAACGTGCTGTCGCGCTTTTCGGGCAAGTGGGCCATACTCATTCTGAGCATATTAAACGAAAACGAAGCCACACGCTTCAATGCGATAGCAAAGGCAATACCCGACATTTCATCAAAGGTACTGAGCGACACGCTTAAGAGCCTCGAAAAGGATGGAATGATAAGTCGCCACATATTCGCTGAAATTCCGCCTAAGGTGGAATATTCACTCACCGAATTGGGAAAGAGCCTAATGCCCATTTTGGGCGAGCTCATCGGCTGGGCTGTCAAAAACTTCAATCACTTCAAGCATTAATCCCCCTCACAATCAGCAGCGCGACATAGAATAAAGGGAAATACGGAGTGTGTCATAATTCAAAAAAACGTTGAAAACGCAGACGCATCGAAGATGCGACCATTTCTTTAACACCATGCAAGCAACATCGAAGATGTGCGCAGCTTGGTGAAAGACAGCGAATTAAAAGGGTGCTTCGAAGATGCACAACAAGTGTCGGGTTATACTTCGATCACCTCTGATTTTCTATAATTTGAATTATGACACACCCTCGAAGCCATTATTATATAAAAAATCAAATAAATTTGATTTTTCGCTCGCTTAATCGTAACGTTGAGGACGCACCTCGACACACCTCGAAGTTACTCTCGCTCGGAAAAATTCAAATAAATTTGATTTTTCGCTCGCTTAATCGTAACTTTGCAGTCTAATTGCTGAAAACTCGGGAAATTTTTGCCTCTCCACGGCAACTAAATGACGACTATCGCAAACTAACTATCTGTTTATTATAACGTTATAATTAATGAAAACAATCTACACTTTCGGTAACGGCAAGGCCGAAGGCCGCGCCGACATGAGAGACTTGCTCGGCGGCAAAGGCGCAAACCTGGCCGAGATGAATTTAATCGGAGTTCCCGTGCCACCGGGATTTACTATTACAACCGACGTTTGCCGTCTCTACAACGTCGAGGGGCGCGAGGCTGTTGTGAAAACAATTAAAGCCGACGTCGAAAAGGCTATAGCTCACATAGAGAACCTCACAGGCAACAAATTTGACGACCCAACCAACCCGCAGCTGGTTTCAGTTCGCTCGGGCGCACCGGTGTCGATGCCTGGCATGATGGACACCGTGCTCAACCTTGGCATCAACGATGCCGTGGCCGAGACACTGGCACAAAAGAGCGGAAATCCACGTTTCGCATGGGACAGCTACCGCCGCTTCGTGCAAATGTATGGTGACGTGGTGCTGGGCATGAAGCCAAAAAACAAGACCGATATCGACCCCTTCGAGGAAATCATAGAAGACGTTAAGGCTAAAAAAGGTGTGAAATTTGACACCGAGCTCGATGTCGATGACCTCAAGCTGCTGGTTGCACGCTTCAAAGATGCAGTGAAAAAGAACACCGGAAAGGACTTCCCAAGCAGCGCATGGGATCAGCTGTGGGGCGCAATATATGCCGTGTTCGACAGCTGGAATAACGAGCGCGCCATCCTGTATCGCCGCATGAACCAGATTCCCGAGGAATATGGTACAGCAGTGAACGTCCAGGCTATGGTGTACGGCAACATGGGCAACACATCGGCCACTGGCGTGTGCTTCTCACGCGATGCCGCAACTGGCGAGAATATCTTCAACGGCGAGTACCTGATCAACGCTCAGGGCGAAGACGTGGTGGCCGGTGTGCGCACACCACAACAAATAATGACCGAAGGCAGCCGCCGCTGGGCTGCGCTGCAAGGCATCAGCGAGGAAGAACGCGCCTCAAAGTATCCCTCACTCGAGGAGTCTATGCCCGAGTGCGCCGCTCAACTCGTTGAGATACAGCAACGTCTCGAAGACCACTACCGCGACATGCAAGACATGGAGTTCACCATCCAGAACGGCAAGCTGTGGCTGCTGCAGACACGCAACGGAAAGCGCACCGGTGCCGCTATGGTGAAAATAGCCATGGACCTGCTGCGCGAAGGCAAAATCGACGAGAAGACCGTGCTCAAGCGCATGGAACCTGAAAAACTCGACGAGCTGCTCCACCCCGTATTCGACAAGAGCGCAGTAAAAAGCGCAAAGGTGATAGGAAAGGGTCTGCCCGCATCGCCCGGTGCAGCCACAGGACACATCGTCTTCTTTGCCGATGATGCCGAAGAATGGGCTTCACGCAAGAAGAAAGTGATCCTGGTGCGCATGGAGACTTCGCCCGAAGACCTGCGAGGCATGGTTGTGGCACAAGGCATCCTCACCGCACGCGGCGGCATGACATCACACGCCGCTGTGGTGGCCCGAGGCATCGGCAAGTGCTGCGTGAGCGGTGCAGGCGACATCAAGGTCAACTATAAGACCAAGACCGTGGAAATGGGCGGAAAGACATATAAAGAAGGCGACTGGATTTCGATCAACGGCAGCACTGGTGAAATCTACGACGGACTGGTTTCGACCGTTGAGCCCGACATGAGCGGCAACTTTGCTGCAGTGATGAAACTTGCCGACAAATACACAAAGATGATGGTCTATACCAACGCCGACTCACCACGCGACGCCAAGGTGGCACGCAAGTTCGGCGCCAAGGGCATCGGACTGTGCCGCACCGAGCACATGTTCTTCGAAGGCGACCGCATCAAGGCCATGCGCGAGATGATTATCGCACCCGACGAGCCCAGCCGCCGCGTGGCACTGGCCAAGCTGCTCCCGCTGCAGCGCGGCGACTTTGAAGGCATCTTCGAAGCCATGGACGGCTACGACGTGACCATCCGCCTGCTCGACCCGCCATTGCACGAGTTCGTACCTCACCAGCTGGCCACACAGAAGGAGCTGGCCGAAGAAGTGGGCATCACCCTCGAGCAAGTGAAGACCATCTGCGCAAGCCTCGAAGAGTTCAACCCCATGTTAGGACACCGCGGCTGCCGCCTGGGCAACACCTACCCCGAAATCACCGAGATGCAGGCTCGCGCAATCATTGAGGCAGCCATCAACGTTAAGGAACGCGGCATCGACGTGCATCCCAAGATCATGGTGCCACTCGTGGGCGTGCTCAAAGAAATCGAGCTCCAGGCCGACATTATCAACCGCACGGCACAACAGGTGTTTGCCGAGCGAGGCAAGACCGTAGCCTACAAGATTGGTACAATGATTGAAATCCCGCGCGCTGCTCTCGTAGCCGACCAAATCGCCAAGGTGGCCGACTTCTTCTCATTCGGCACCAACGACCTGACACAGATGACATTCGGCTACTCACGCGACGACGCACCCAGATTCCTTGGAGAGTACAAGAAATTAGGCATTCTCAAGGTTGACCCATTTGCAGTGCTCGACCAGGAAGGCGTGGGACAACTCGTCACCATGGGTACCGAAAAAGGCCGCCAGACCAAGCCAGACCTCAACGTGGGCATCTGCGGCGAGCACGGAGGCGAGCCATCGTCGGTGAAATTCTGTGCTAAGCTCAACATGAACTACGTGTCATGCTCACCCTATCGCGTGCCCATCGCCCGCCTCGCCGC
>DGVT01000090.1:8979-34093 GCA_002395965.1 Porphyromonadaceae bacterium UBA4277 | reverse complement strand
TGGATGTTGTTGAGCGTGTTCATCAGGAAGTGGGGGTTTACCTGATATTTGAGATAGGACAGCTCTTGCTTGAGGTTCTGCTGCTCGAGCTTGCGTTGCCGCTCGCCCTCGTCGATGTTGTGAAAGAGTGTCTTGAGGCCGAGGTTGGTTGCAAGGAGCGACAAGAGCAGCATTGCTGACATTAAGTCCATGGGCGACAATGGCGGCCTGCCGTCGTGATGCCTCGGTGGACCCGATGGGATGTCTGCCTCGGGCCGCCGGGGCGACATGTCATCGGGGTTGAATTCTTTGAGCTGCTCTTTGTCGGCTTTATTATCGTCTGCCATGTGCCTCTCGATGGGAGGTGGCAGCTTGTCTTTGAGAAATTGTGGTGGTGAGCAGTAATACTTATAGGTGGTGAAGAGAGCAGCAATAACGATTATTGCAATGGCATAGCCTTTCCACTTATGCTGGAACAAGAGCCTTGGAGCCAGGAAAAAGTTGTGCACAATGAATGCTATGAGCATGACCACGAGTCCGTCCCACATGTGCAGCACGGGCATCCACTTGAATGTGTAATCTTCCTCGACAATGCTGTGAACAAGCGTGCTGAGCAGAGGTGCCAGGAAGAGTACAGTCCAAATGGCAAGGTATGTTATTAATTCTTTTCTTGTGGTCGTTTTCATTGTCACAGCATAATTGTTTCTAATTAGAAACAAATTTAGTGAAAAAGTTTAATAATTCACACGAAAAATCAGCAGTTTAACCGAAAAAATCGGTAAACGCTGAATTTTCGCTGGTTAATTGCGACATGACTGCGATGTCTCACGCCACGGGCTATGGGTAGGTGACAATAAATCGCCGCTTGATTGACTCGTAGGAGGTGTAGCCTTGCGCAATGTTGATGGTGATGCCGTCGAGGGGTGTGCCCGCCTTGCTGTAGCTGTAGATCGACCCTCCGTTGATGTTCACTTGTTCATCACTCTTGATGCCCTTGGGCGAAGACAGTAGCTTGCTTCCGGTAGTGACAACTTTTATTATGCCGCCATTGATGGTGAGGTTGCCTGTTGAGTTGATGCCCTTTCCGCCCTCGCCGGTGCTCTTGAGGCACAGTGTGCCGCCATTGATGGTGGTGATGCCATCGCTCTTGATGCCGGCGCAGCTGCTGGTGTCGGCCATGGTTTCGAGTGTCTGTTCGATGAGCTTTGTGTCGCCGCTGGTAATCACCGTCGTGCGTCCGCCATTAATCTCGATGTCCAAGTCGCTTTTCAGGCCCTTGTTGCCGTTGCCGGTGACGTTGATGTTGAGCACGCCGCCATCGACGAAGATGCCGTCGTTGGCCTTAACGCCGTGCCCGGCCCCGGCATCAATGATCAGTCGGCATCCGGGTCGGAAGCGGATGTAGTCGTCGCTGGCAATGCCGTGCCCTCCGCGGGCGTTGACGGTGAGCAGTCCTGTGCCACTCACGATCACCTGTCCCTCGCTGAACAAGGCCCCCTTCATCTGCTCGTTGGCAGGGATGGTATAGGTTGTGCCGTCGGTGAGGGCGTTTTCGGTGCCGTCGTTAAGCACTAAATACAGCGACTTGCCGCACTGGTTGTTGATGGGTGCCCCGGTGGGGTTGGTGAGTGTGACGCCGTCGAGGGTGAGCTTGAACTTGTTCTCGCTGTAGATTTTCAGCGACCCATTGCTCGACGTGCCGCGAAGCACATAGTCCATGCGGCCCTTGGTGTTGCTGATGGTCACATGTGCACCATCGACGGTGATTGTGTTGCCGTCGTACTGGCTTTCGACGGTAGCGTTATCGCCGTCGAAGGTGATATAGACCACGCGGTCGAAGTCGTCGTTCTCCACATAGTCGTTGTAGTAGGGGTCGTCAACGTCGGTTATGGGCACGTCGGGGGCTTCGACCAGGGTAGTGTAGTCGAAGCTGATGTCGATGGGCTGTATGGCCTCGTCCGACTGCTTGATGAGTGTGTCGAGGTCGCTGTTGTCGCTGATGCAGCTTGCCAGGCACATTGCCAGCAGGGCCACGGTGGCATATGTTGATAGATGCTTCATCTTGTGCAAGATAAGAAAGGTTTTACTGCTTGTTAAAACTTGAATTTGTAGCCCAGTCCCAGGTAGTGGGCATTGGCTTCCTCATCATCTTCGTTGATGATCTGGTAACGGTAGAACACCTCGAAGGCATGTTTCTTCTTTATCGAGTAGTCAACACCGGCCTGTATTCGTGTCTTGTCGAGTGAGAGAGAGTTAAATAATTCCACGCTTACCCAGGGGTCGAACTTGCAGCTGGGTATGTCCCAGTCTATTTTGAGTCGCGACCGCAAGGTGTGCTTGTGCTTTGCACTGACGTCGGTGTCTTCCCACCAGCTGTTGTCGAAGTCATAGCGTGTGGTGGTGTGCTGCGGGCGGTAGGTGTAGCGATAGCGCTCGCGCAGCGAGAAGCTGACGCGCTGCAGCTTGTAGGATGCCGTGAGCGATGCAAAGACGCGGTGCCTTGTTGCCCAGTAGCTGGGGCGCCAGTTGTTGTAGGTGCCCTCGGGGTTGAGGCTGAGCTTCTGGATGTTGTTGTCGATGAGCAGCTGGTAGCCGGCATCGGCCTTCAGCCACGACGTGAGCTTGTATTGCCCTGTGAGCGACAGCGACAGGCGGTCGGCCGTGCGGAAGTCGTTGCGAGACCTGAACTCGCCTTCAACCGATATGCTTGCCTGCTTGTTTAATTTCTTTTCGGCACCGGCCGAGATGATGAGGCCGGTGTCGTCGGCAAGTGCGTTGAGTGGCATCAGGCATGCCGCTGCCATCAGCAGTGCCGAGATGGCGGTTGTCAATTTACGCTTTCCCATTCGTCACGTTTCACTTTAAGGGTGTTGTTGATAGTCTCGGTGTCGCCTTTGTCGGTATAGAACACGCGCAGCACGGCAGTGTCGCGCAGGTAATCTACGCTGCCCACATGCACGTTGGTTATGTCGAGACCCAGACGCTTCTTTAAGTCGGCAATCAGCTCTTCGCGCTTGTCGGGTGTGATGAGCTTGACGCGGTCATAAAGCACGAGCTTTGACTGCTCGTTTTTGTTGAGCAGGAAGTGCTCGCACATGAACATGGCAAGCAGCATGAAGGCGTTGGGCAGCAGCGACTCATACAGGCTGATGGCCGAGCCCAGCGCGTTGATCACCGACAGGCAGATGATGCTGAACAGATATGTCATCTCGCGCACTGGCATGGCGTCGGTGCGATAGCGCATGATGCTGAAGATGCCAAACAAGCCGATGCCGATGCCGATGCCGGTCTTTCCCTTCATGTCTTCGAGCACGAAGATCATGGAATAGACGAGCAGGTATATTGCCACGCCTAAAAGGGTGAAGGTGAAGTAGAAATCGCGCCGCTTGCTCTTGCGGTAGTACATGAAGTGTACCATGATCCACACCACCACCACGTTAAGCAAGAAGCTGGTCACCGATAGGTGGCCAAACATGCCTGTGGTGAATAGTTGCTGGCACATTGAGAGAAATTCGTTATCCATAATATTGTGTTTTTATTTTTATCGTTGTCTATGTGTCGTTGCCGAGCAGGCGCTCAACGAGTCGCATGCGCGGCTTGAAGCGGTTGTGCTTGAGGTCGGCGTTGGTGAGTGCCTGCCCCATGCAGTACTTGCTGAAGCCGCTGGGCTTGATGCGCAGCTCGAGCATCATGTCGAGGATGGGTGAGGGTTGCAGCCCGTCGCGTTTGAGTTCTATAATAGCCAGGCCGGTGAGGTCGCGCCGGCATCCTGTCACCAGGTTGTAGAAGCGCAAGCCGGTGTCGATGGTGAGCCGCTCGGTGCGGGCCTTGTTCACCAGTGTGATGCGGTTGAAATTGTTTTCGAGCTGCTGTGTGAGACTCTCGGGCGCAAACCGCAGGTGCTGGCGCAGGAAGTCGTCGTAGGCCACGAAGTCGTCGTCTTGCCGGCGAAACAGGATGTCGTGTTGCGGATGTGCGGCGTCGAAGTTTTGCATGGTGATGCGCTTCTTCTTGGTGCGGCCGTGGTTGTCTTTGGTCTTCACTTCAAGGAAGTCGAGATGTGAATCCACATAGGAGCGTATGCGCACCTTCTGGCGGTTGAGGTGCCCGTTCTGGTGCATGATGTACATGTCGTGAGGCACGGTGTCGAAATAGGCCGTGAAGTAGCGAGCTATGCGCTCGTCGCCTATCTGCTGGGCGTAGTAGTGGCTGTGGGCCAGCTGCAGCAGTTCGTAGAGCAGGCGCTCCGACGTCACGAATTTGGTGTCGGTGCGATTCATCAACTTGATGCCGCTCATCTGCTCAAGTGATATGGGCTCGAACTGTGATATTATACGCCTTAGCATTGCTTGTGCTTTTTGTTATAATAACGAGAAAAGAGTTGCAAAATTATTACATTGGTATTAAAATAACAATAATTTTCAATTAATAAACCTAATTGGTCAGTTAATGCTAATGCCTGAGTTTGTGTTCACGCAAGTGTGAATGACAAAACTCAGGCATTGTGGTGCGGGCACACTATCAAAGCTGTTGCTACATGCTCAGGATGATGTTGATAACAGCATTCACGTCGTCCACGTCAACGATGCCGCTGCCATCCACGTCGGCATTGCCTTTATAGTCGCTGATGGCGTTATTGCCCAGAATGACGTTGATAATGGCATTCACATCGTCCACATCGACGATGCCGCTACCATCCACGTCGCCTGTGGCGTAGGTGCCCTCGTGATGCTGGGTGTCGGTAAACTCCATGTAATCAAGCGTTGAGAGCGCTATCTGGGTGGTTTCGCCACCGGCTGTGATGATGGCATTGCCACCGTCGAATGTGATTTTCAGCCCTTGGGCCGATAGCTGCGTGGTGGCGGCGTTGTTGTCCACGAAGTTGAGGTAGGTGTAGCCTTCGGCATGTGCGCTGACAAGCGTGATGGCCATGATTAGCAGTAATATATATTTTTTCATAGTGATGTATTTGTCGGTCGTTAAACGTGTTGTTTATTGCATTGCGCTATAAGGTGCTGCGGCTGTGCCGGTGGCAAGGCTCGTGCCGGTGGCTGTGATGCCGGTGGCTGTGGTGTACATGCCATGCCAGTTGTCGGCTGTGGCGTCGAGCGTGGCACCGTTGCATAGGGTGTAGGCACTGCCTGCAGCGATGGTGGGCATCGACAGCAGCAGGGTGTGCTTCTTGCTCGATGAGTAGCTGCGCTGCTGTGCAAAGGCCATTACGGCATTGCCCGAGGCATCGGTGAGTGCAAGGTCGGTCTTGGTGATGGTGCCTTGATAGGTGAGTGCGGGTTGAGCGCCCTCGATGGTCTTGGGGGTTGACACTAAAGCTCCCACGGCAGCTATATTGCCACCGGTGATGTAGAAGTTGGTGGCCCCGCGCAAGCTGTAGCCCACGGTGGTGGCGGCAAAGGCGGTAATGTCGCCGCCGGCAATGGTCAGATTCAGGCTTGAGCTTATGCCGTGGGCAGCAGCCGAGTAGGCATAAATCTTTCCGCCGCCGATAACTATGTTGCCCTTAGAGCTTAAAGCGTTGTCATTGGCCGTAAGCTCGATGACGCCGTCTGAAATATTCACATCGGCCTCTACCTTGATGCCCTTGCCTCCATCGCCCGTCTGAGCCACCTGAATGAGGCCGCCGCTCATGATGAACTGACCGTTGAACTCCTTGGTGGTGTCGGTCTTGGCATCAATTTGAATGCCGTCGCCTTCGCAGGCTTCAACAATGATGCTGCCGCTTTTCACTTCAAGGTATTGGTTGATGCTCACGCCATCGCCCTTGGCATTTTTCACCCTGATCAGGCCGGTGAAGCTCTTCTTGAGCTCCATGTATTCGTCGCTCTTGAAGCCGTGCTTGGTGTTGCCGGTGAGCACGAGCGTTCCGGCCCCCTTAAACTCGCTGTGGCCTTCGACCACAAATGCCGCCTTGTGTGTGCCTTTCGCGCCATCGGCCAGCGTGGTGGTTGTGCTATCCACGAGCTGGATTTCGATGCGCTTTCCGTCGTCGATGTTGATGGCCGGCCCGCTGGTGCTGGTGAGCGTGAGGCCGTTGAGGATGAGGGTGGCTTTATAATCGCCGCTGTGGTAGAACGAGCCGTTGCTCGATGTGCCGCTCAGTGTGTAGAACACCTCTAATTGTGATGTGGTGTCCTGAGCCATGCTCACGTTGGCTGCATTCACAGTGGGAGTGAGAGCCGATGCAATGTTGCCGGCGATGGTCACCCATGCTTCGCTGTCTTGGTAATCCACTGTCACAGTGTTGCTTTCGACGAGGTCGTCGGTCACATAGATGCTGTCGATGTCGGCCACGGCAAAGGCCTTGCTTTGAATGGTGAGTGTGTCGCCGCCATGCGAAAACGGCATCTGGCCCACTTGCTGAGTGTCGAAGGCATATTTTACATGCCCCTGAGCCACCCACAGCGTCTGCTGGCTGTGAAGCATTATGAGGCAAGTGAGTGCCATGAGTGATGTGAGAATTTGGCGTTTCATATCATTTGTAAGTATAATTTTTTACTAAAACATTTTTTATAGAACTCACCTAAAATGCCTGCAAAGTTAATTTTTTTTTCTTTTACCCACAAATCTGTGGTTTTTTTTAAGCAAATGAGGGGCAAAAGTTCAGCTAAACAGCACTTTTGGTGGGGCGAATGCGTGTGAGGGTGACGAAGGAGTAGGGGTAGGGGTTGCGCTCGTCGGGGTCGTGATGCTCTTCGGATGTTGTTTCCCACTGGTGGGGGTTGATGGCCGGGAAGAAGGCGTCGGCACCGTCGAAGGTGGCATGGAGCCGGGTGAGGTGTAGCGTGCCCACAAGTGGCATGGCGGCTTCATATATCTGTGCCCCGCCTATTATGAACACCTCGCCGGGCATGGTGGCGGCAGCGATGGCTTCGTCCACGCTATGGGCAACTGTGACATCGGGGGCGGTGAAGTGCTGGTTGCGGGTGATGACGATGTTCTGCCGCCCGGGCAGTGCGCCCTTGGGAAATGACTCGAAGGTGCGCCGCCCCATGATTATGCTGTGCCCCATGGTGAGCTGCTTGAAGTGCTTGAGGTCGGCAGGCAGGTGGCACAGCAGGTGGCCACGTCGCCCTATGGCTCCGTCCTGAGCCACTACTGCGATTGCTGCGATCTCGCGGAGTGCAAGGGGCACTTCAGCGTCGGTAGCATGGCGTGTGTTACTTGAAACTAAATCATCTTTAGCCCATTTCATAATTCGTAATTCATAATTGTTTATACTGCTACTGTGGCTTTAATGGTTGGGTATGGGTCATAGCCCTCGATGGTGAAGTCTTCGTAGCGGTAGTCGAAGATGCTCTTCACGTCGGGGTTGAGCACCATGCGTGGCAGGGGGCGCGGCGTGCGGGTGAGTTGCTCGCGCACCTGCTCGAAGTGGTTAAGGTAGATGTGTGCATCGCCGAAGCTGTGGACAAACTCTCCGGGCTCGAGCCCCGTGACGTGTGCCACCATCATCAGCAGCAAGGCATAACTGGCGATGTTGAAGGGCACGCCCAGGAAGAGGTCGGCACTGCGCTGGTAGAGCTGCAGGCTGAGCTTGCCGTCGGCCACATAGAACTGGAACAGTGTGTGGCATGGCGGCAACTTCATGGTGGGCACTTCGGCCACGTTCCATGCACTCACGAGCAGGCGGCGGCTGTCGGGCGTGGTCTTGATCATTTCCACTACCTGGGCAATCTGGTCGATGGTGCCGCCGTGATAGTCGGGCCATGAGCGCCACTGGTGCCCATAGACCGGCCCGAGGTTGCCATCGGCATCGGCCCATTCGTTCCAGATGCGCACTCCGTGCTCTTGCAGCCAGTGCACGTTGGTGTCGCCGCGCAAGAACCACAACAACTCATATATTATCGACTTGAGGTGAACTTTCTTTGTGGTGAGCAGTGGGAAGCCGTCGGCAAGGTTGCAGCGCAACTGGTAGCCGAACACGCTCTTGGTGCCGGTGCCTGTGCGGTCGGTCTTCAACGTGCCGTTTTGCATCACATGATTGAGTAGGTCGAGGTATTGTTTCATATTATTTTTTAGTAAACGAGCTTTTAGGGGATTCTTAGGAGATCTTAGGAAATCCTAGGAAGTTCTAGGAAGCTTTAGGAAATTTATTTTTTTGCAGCTTTCTTCTTTTTACGCACGCTCCACCCGAAGTGGCCCAGCTCGTCGCCTATGCCATAGTAGTGCCCATGACAGTAGGTGATGAGGTCGGCACGCTGCAGGTCGAGTGCTCCTGTGGCGGGGTCGAGGTATCGGTCATCCACAATGACGTTGGTCACCTGTGCAATAAACATGTCGTGTGTGCCCAAGTGCACGATGTCGCGCACCTCACACTCGATGCTCACCGGTGCCTCTTCGATATATGGTGCTGCCACCGTCGCTCCGGCCACGGGTGTCAGCCCGCATTCCTTCCACTTGTCGTAGTCCCGCCCGCTGCGCACGCCGCACCAGTCGGTGGCACGTGCCATCGAGCGTGTGGTGAGGTTGAGCGTGAAGGCCATGTTGCGCTTCACGATGTCGTGGCTGTGCCGCTCGGGCCGTATCGACACATAGCACATCGCCGGGTCGCTGCACAGTGTGCCCGTCCAAGCCGCCGTGAACAGGTTATACTCCTGCGGTGTGGCCCCGCAACTCACCAGCACTGCCGGCAGCGGGTAGATCATGGTGCCCGGTCGCCAATTCTGTTTCATAGCTAACTGATATTTGAGTGAGTGTTGTTATGTTGATGATATGCTAAGTCGCCATTTAGCAATGTATTTATGGTCGTGACGGTATAGGTCCTCCATATGTTTAATTTAACAGGCATGTATTCATTAAAGAGTTGTTTTATAAACTCAATCTCAAATACTATTCTAAAATCGTTTTTGTCTTCTTCAAGTTGTCCTTCTTTACGAGTACCCACGCGTGCATTCTTAATAAAATATAGGTCACGAATGCCCTTACCTTTCAAATATGGTATGAAGTAATACAACTTTTTAAGTTTTACAACAGATGGGAATTTCTTTCCGGTATAATAAATCTTCGCAGTCTTATCAGTGTAGTGATGAAAATTATCTTCTTTTACAAGGCTAATAAGACAGTTTTTTGTTGTGTCTATTTGGTGGTGATAATGGGTGGTGTAGTCGGTCTGTAAATCTTCTTGCACCATACAGTTTTCTATAATAGGATTGTCGGCATAACGGTCGAAAAGATCCAAAAGGTTGAGTTGTTTTATTCGCTCGGTTTTAATTACTTTTTCTTTTATGATTGTCTTGCCGTTGGACAATTTTTCAAGCCTATCATAATAGTAGTTCAAATCTGTCTGTCCATTAGTGTATTTAATCCTAAAGAAGTCGTCAAGAATGTGAATCGTATTGTTACAGATGTTTCCAGTATATTGTAATTTGTCGAAAGCCTTATAGACAAAGTCTTTTTCTTCAGATGTCAGTATTCTTAAGTCAAGTACATTACCTTTATTTAAATCGTTAGGCTCAAACTTAACTAAACCATTCCCGTATTGACGTGAATTGTCCATAAATATTTCTTTTGCTACATTTGTAACAAGATATGCAAAGAGTATGTTTGTATCGATAACTCCAATATTATAGATACAATGAAAAGTTGTCAAGTTATAAACTCCTGCCATATTTCGAACAAAACGTAATCCCTTCCTGTTAAAAACCGACACCCATATTGGTGATGGCTGCCTATTTTCGAGCGCATACCATGGAGTGCGATTTGCCGTTAGATATTTCTTGTTAACACCCGTTTCTATGCCATAACGGATGTAATTTTGTATGTGCGGCTCTTTTTCAGCTACACAGCCATCAAATAGAAACACTGTTTTGTCTTGATTAGCAAGCCTAATGAAATCGTTTTCAGAAAAGAGCAGGTTTTGTACGTCTGCTGCATGACAAATACATCTGCGAAAAGCTTCTTCAGGAATGTTGCATGAATCAATTTTTGATACCTTAAATGTGAAGTAGTCGTTTGCTCCTGTTGCAATCCCGCGGGATACCTTGGCAAATGTCGAGAAAGGAACTAAACTGTTATATTTAGCCGAACTTGTATCCTCATAATATTGCTTCCATTTCACTTCGGGATTTAGCTGTTGTGCAGAATATGTCTTATATTTAGTCAAAGAAGAGTCCAATTCTTCAACACTGTTAATGTTTGAAAAATAAATATGGTCGGAATTAACATTATTCTCACAAAGAAGAATGCATGCCGTGGTTAAAGCATCGTCAAAGGCACATTGTGTAAAGTCAACAATGATAACATACTTCAATACTCTGCTTTTTAAGAGTGCACGTTTAACTTCCACTCCGTAATCAGAATTCAAAAATTCAGATGGTATAATATAGGCCATTTTTGCTCCTTGTTTCATCTGAAAAATTGATTTCAGAAGAAACAAGGTATAGATGTTTGTAAATCCGTTGAGATGAATATTTAGTTTGCTGTTAACGAGGGGTATAAGAGTTGTGTTGTCGTAGTCATGAAATTTGAGGTAGGGTGGGTTGCAAATAATACCATCGTATTTTTCGGCCCATGACGCTGTTATATAATCCTCATTATAGATAAAGACATTGTTTTTTAGCTTCTTAAAGTTATTGCTTGCGTATGTAAAAATAGTTTTGTCTATGTCATACCCTACGACTCTTATCTGTGGGTTAAGTCTATATAGAGACCTACTGAACACTCCTAAACCAAAAGCCGGTTCAAGAATGTCAATTTCACCCTCCTTCCCATCAAGCACCCATGATGCCATAAAATCGGAAATATACTCAGGAGTAAAAAACTGGGCATATTTCTTTCTGTGCTCCATTGGGATTTGCCTGATATATTCTGATTCTGTCATCATAGATTGCAGCCAAATAATGAGTCAAAATTCTGTTTATCCAAGAATGCCTTTCCGCCATCAAATTTGACATAAAAAAGTAATCTTCCTTTGTTTAATTCTTTTCTGACGCTTTGATGATTTGGCTCAGTTACAGCCTGCGCTAAGCATACTCCATCTTGGGAAGGTATCTTAATAGTTGTCTTATTTTGATTCTTTGCGTCTTGTTCAATATAATATTTGTCGTCTTCTAAATCGGGGTTGGAAACTAATTCCAAGATATGCTTGAATGAGATGCCATAGACTCTATCAAAGAAAACCTGAACATAGAAATGCGGGACATTGTAAGTCATAATCCACTTATGTACTACTTTGATGTCTTCAACTTTAGGCGTGATTGAAAGGGTATTCCTTTTTTGAATAGCTTTGAGGCATTTCTTAATCTCAGAAAGTTTTAATGATAAATCATGCAAGCGCTGTGATGAGCGCCATGATGTGACTCTAAAGTCAAGAGTTCTGACAGAAACTTTATTTAGCTGTTGCAATATTCCAATAAGTTCAGGACGTTTTTGTTCCAGCAAATCTTTATAATTAGTTAATACTTCACTTGTTAATATTATTGCTTTTTCAGTGTTCTCGCGAATAATTCTATTAGCATCTTCAGAGTATTTATTAATTAAAAATGCACTGGAGCGAACCTCAATACCAGCAATGGCTTTAGAGACATAATGGCTAATCTCGCTACTTTTTTGAGAGCTTATGTCATAGCCCAACTGCTCATCAAAATCATGCTTGTTAAAAAGAAGGATGTCAGGTCTTTTGCCTATTGTGTCTAATTCGTTTTGATAGTCGTTGAAAAACTGCTCAAACCCCGTATCGCCAGCAACCAAATCGTCTGACTTTCCATATCTGACGGCCACAATATTATCTGAATTGTCATTGATTGCTCTAAATATAACATCTTCAGCCCAGTCGCCCTGTTGCTTGTTTGTGATAAACTCAGATGATGCTTGTGTGGGCATAGACGCTGCACTTCGTGGCTCGTTAAAATCGATGAGCCCAGTATGTATGTTTTTGCAAATATTATTAATAGTATCCTTGTAATTTGTCATACTTTATGTGGTTGTTTTTAAGTAAACTCTATTGGCGTGTTTCATTGTTGAAGTCTATTACGCGTAATGAGAGCTATTACAAAATTTGAAATGTCAAAATTACGAACAAACGCGGAAAACACAAAGAAAAAACAAGTTTTTATATGATTTTTTGAATTTGAGTAAACCTGAGTTAGATTGTCTGATTACGGTAAATATTAATTGTTCATTGCCAATTAACAATTAATTGCTAAATTTGCAGTTTGAAATAAATTATCATACAAATCATTAAATATCTCACACCACGATGAGTAAGATTAACTTTGTAGAAGAACTCACATGGCGCGGCATGATCAACAATATCATGCCTGGCACCGAAGAACAACTGAAAAAGGAAATGACATCGGCCTATGTTGGCATCGACCCCACAGCCGACTCGTTGCACATCGGCCACTTAGTGAGCATCATGATGCTCAAGCACTTCCAGCGTGCCGGGCACCGTCCCATAGCCCTCGTTGGTGGTGCTACGGGTATGATTGGCGACCCCTCGATGAAGAGCCAGGAGCGCGTGCTCATCGACGAGGAGACACTGCGTCACAACCAGGAGTGCATCCGCCGCCAGCTGTCGCACTTCCTCGACTTCGACAGCGACGCGCCCAATCATGCCATTCTGGTCAACAACTACGACTGGATGAAGAACTTCTCGTTCCTCGACTTCATTCGCAACGTGGGCAAGCACATCACTGTCAACTATATGATGGCCAAGGACTCGGTCAAGAAGCGCCTGGCCGCCAATGCCGACCACGGCATGTCGTTCACCGAGTTCAGCTACCAGCTTCTGCAGGGTTATGACTATCTATACCTGTATGAGCACCAAGGCTGCAAGCTGCAGATGGGTGGCAGCGACCAGTGGGGCAACATCACCACCGGCACCGAGCTCATTCGCCGCATGGCCGGCGGTGAGGCCTATGCTATCACCTGCCCGCTGATTACCAAGGCTGACGGCGGCAAGTTTGGCAAGACCGAGAGCGGCAACGTGTGGCTCGACCCCAAGCGCACTTCGCCCTATAAGTTCTATCAGTTCTGGCTCAACGTGAGCGATGCCGATGCGTCGAAATATATTCGCATCTTCACCGACCTGTCGCGCGAAGAAATCGAGGCCATCGAGGCCGAGCACGCCCAGGATCCCGGCCAGCGCCCGTTGCAGAAGCGCCTTGCCAAGGAAATCACCATCATGGTTCACAGCGAGAAAGACTATGAAATGGCCGTGGAGGCTTCGCAGATACTGTTCTCCAACAAGGCTCAGGACGTGCTGCACCGCATCGACGAGGACACGCTCCTGGCCGTGTTTGAAGGTGTGCCGCAGTTTGAGGTGAGTCGCGACCTGATTGAGGCAGGCACTCCGCTCATCAACCTGCTCGTTGAGAACGCTGCCGTGTTCCCCAGCAAGGGTGAGATGCGCAAGCTCACCCAGGGTGGCGGCGTGAGCATCAACAAGGAAAAACTTGCCGACCCCAACACTCCCGTCAGCACCTCGATGCTGCTCAACGACAAGTACATCCTCGCCCAGCGCGGCAAGAAGAATTACTATCTGATAATCGTGAAATAATAGCTTCGCAGCCTGTATAATAATATTTTAATCATGGAGAAAGTAAGTTTAGGAAAATATGTAGAGTTGGCCTACGAGATTTTTGTTGTCAACAACGATGGCGAGACATCGGTGTATAAGTTTACCGATGAGCGTCCCGATGGTTTTGTCTTCGGTCAGGACCTGGGCATGATCGAGGCCTTTGTTAATCATATTGAGGCCTTGTCGATGGGCGACAGCTTCGACTTCACCTTGGAGCCTGCCGAGGCTTTCGGCGAGCGCAACCCTGAAATGGTGATGAGCATTCCGCGATCGACGTTTGAGGTTGAGGGAGAGTTTGACAACGAGCGCGTGTTTGTGGGTGCCATGGTGCCCATGCAGACCGGCGACGGTTATCGCATCGACGGCCTGGTGAAAGCCATCGACGAGGAGAACGTGACGCTCGATTTCAACCATCAGCTGGCCGGTGAGCGCGTGCGCTATGCCGGAAAGGTGCTGCTCGTGCGCGATGCCACTGCCGAGGAACTGGCACCCAAGCACCACTGTGGCGGTGGCTGCGACTGCGGCCACGACCACGGCCATGGCTGCGACTGCGACAGTTGCGGTGGCGGCTGCTGCTAAGACTTTGTAACCGATTATTCACATATAGGAGGGTGTGTCTGAATTCAGGCACACCCTCTTCATTGTTATTACCGGTAATAGTTTCACTCTCGGTTGAATTGGTTCAAAACAAAGGCCTTAGTGGCATGGTGTTAGATTTAGTATGACTTAATGTAATTGCGTTTAGTTTATGATTGTATGATTTTTGTATGGCTGAAAATGCATTGTGGAATGCCTGATTTTAGTTTCCACCCATTTGGCTGCCTCCACCCTGGGCACCTCCACCCTGGTTACCACCGGCACTGTTGCTGCCACCCACCACGTCGTCGTTCTCGATGGTCTTGTCGGTCTTCTTCACTCGTGCTTTGAGTGAGCCGAAGCGGTAGCTGATTCTCAGGTTGAAGTTGCGCTCGCGCCACTCAAACTGGTTGCGCCCTGTGTAGTCGCCTTGTGTGATGTAGCTTGAGAAGCCTCCATATTTTGGCGAGAACGGCTTCTGTGCGCTGATGCTGACGGTGAGCCGGTCTTCCTTGAGGAAGCTGCGCTGCAGGCTCAGCCCGTAGAACCACGCATTTCCGCTGTGGCTGTAGAGGTCGTCGGCGCCGCCGCCCCACTTGCCGGCATGTGCTGTGAGGCGCAGCTTCCACGGCAGTTGCTGTGTGACTTGTGTGTAGAAGAACGAAGCCCAGTGCCCTTTGTTGGTGAGGCTCAGTTCCTTGCTGTGGAAGTAGTCATGCCCTAAGTCGCCGTTGAACATCATGCTCGTGGTGGGTGTCACCTGCCACTGGAAGAAGCCGTTGAGCCCCATGCGGCGGTGTGTGAGTGTGTTGCGGTAGGTGTCGATGTCCTTTCCGCCCTCGCTCCATTTCACTGCCGTGATGGCATTGCTGGTCCATGAGAAGCTCGGTGCCACATTAAATGTGAACTTCGGCCCGATTTGCATGTAGGTGATGCTGGTGGAGTAGTTGCGGGCACTGCCCAAGTGTGCGTTACCGTAGTGTATGGTAGTGGGGCCTTCGATCACTGCTGGGTTCAGGTAGCTGATGCCCGGGCGGTTGATGCTTGTGGCGAATGCCCACTTGATGCTTCGTGCATAGTCGATCTGGTAGTTTAGGCTTGCGCTGGGCACCCAGTCGTTGAGCGAGCGGTGGAACGACTGCTGTGAGCCGTCGGGGTAGCTTGCCTTGAGGTAGCTCCACTCGTAGCGCAGTCCTGCGCGTGCCGTCCACTTGTTGCGAGTGAACGTGTAGCTGGCGTAGGCTGCTCCCACCTGAGTGAGGTGCTTGAAGCGCGAGTCCATGCCGTCGGTCTCAACGTTGTCGGTTTGATAGGTCATTGTGGTGTGACTGGTGTTGGAGCGGTAGATATACTTCAGTCCGGTCTCAATCTTGTGGCCTGCAGCTATGGGGCGCGTCCAGTCGAGCTGCCAAGTGTGCTCCCAGAATCGCTCGTTGCCCTTCTGGTGGGTGAAGTCGTAGGGCATGGGTGAGTTCCAGCCATCGTAATATCTCATCTCCTGGTCGGTCTTGTTGAGCGTGCTCGATAGCATATAGCTGGCAGTGATGGCCTCGTCTTTGCGGTGAGTGCGGTGCTGGTAGTCGAGACGGCCGTTCACATTATAGTAATGGCTGCCTGTGGTGTGGTTGCGTGAGCCGAAGCTGTAGATTGGTGCTCCTGAAGCGGCTGTCATAGTGGTTGTGCCGTCGCCGTCGCCGCCGTAGCTCGAGTAGAACCCTCCCACCGATGCTGTGATCAGGTTCAGCGAGTCGGCTTCGTAGCTTGCCTCGAGGTTGCCGTAGTGCACGTTGACCATTGCATCGCCAGCCCCGGTGGTGTGCAGTGTGTCGCCTGTGGCGCGGTACACTTGCAACATGTCTTGCCTCTGGCTGCCGCCGTTGCGATTGCGGTGCATGAAGCCATAGTTGATGCTTGTGACGAACTTTCCTCGCTGTGCTGTTACATAGGCGTTGGCGTTAGGATTGCCCATGATATCGATGCCGGCGCTCACTGTTCCGGTGGCGCCGCTCATTCCTGACGCATCTTTCATGACAATGTTGAGGATGGCGGTCACGCCTTCGGCGTCATATTTTGCTCCAGGCTCGGTGATGACTTCGATGCGCTTGATCATGCTTGCCGGGATGGCTTTTAGCACTTCTTTGGGGTTCTGTGAGATGCTGGGGTCGGGGTGTCCGTTTTTGTAGATTTTGAATGACGTGCCACCCTTGACGCGGATGTTGTCATCGCCATCGACGCTCACCAGTGGCACCTTGCGCAGCATGTCCATCACGGTTTTTGTCTTGCTCTCGCCGTCGGCCTGCACGTCGTAGCTCACTCGGTCGATTTCGGTCTTGATGAGCTGTCGCTGTGTGACCACTTCCAGGTCTTGCAGTTGCACGCTGAGCTGTATGTCGTCGATGCTGTCGGGCTGCTCGGTGGTGCTGCTTTGCGCCATCATCGTCAGGCACGCAGTCAGCATCGCTATGGTAATAATAGCTCTTTGCATAAGTTGAATGTGTGTGAAAAATGAAAGTATCTGCTCAATAGACGCTCAAAAGCGCATAAAAGTTGCAGATTTAGCTGTTAATAAACGTTAAGTGTTTGTGCCGTAGCAATTTGCGATGCTGTGAAAGTTGGTTTTTAGCGGTAAGTGCTCGTGATATTCCAGTTCGCTGGGTTGTCCGTTATATGGCCCATTGCACGAAGGCCTCGATGGCTTCATAGCTTGCGAGTCCGAGGCGGCTGTATTGCTCGGCCATTTCTCGGTTTCGGTCGATGCTTCGCTGCCAGCTGAGCCTTCCGTCGGCGTCGTCGCGGAATGGTGCGTCGTGAATTTGCGACTGATATTTGAGAATAGCATCGCGCTTGACCCTGAATTCCTCGGGGCTCATGGGCACAGCCATCTCCACGCGATCGACGTCCCACTGTCCCCATTGTCCGCGATACAGCCACACGCAGCAGTCGCGCATGAAGGGCTTGTCGGCCAGCTCCTTGAGTGCCATTAGTACGGTGGCCTGTGCCGGCAGGTGTGTGCCGAAGGGGTCGGTGTTATCGTCGGCCACGAAAATCTGGTGCGGCTCGATGCGCTCAATCAGGTCGATGACCCGTTGCACGTCATCGTGTGTGACGCGTCCGTTGCCATAGGGGTCTTGTGTGTAGAATGGCAGGTTGATTTCATGAATTTTCTCTCGAGGCACGCCCATGTAGCTGCACGCCATTATTCCCTCGCAGGTGAAGATTTGCCCTTTGATAAACCGCATGTTGCTGCTATCGGCATCGCCCGAGCTCTTCTTGCTCAGTTCTTGCCTGATGCTGCTATTGATGCGCTCCTGCTCAGGCGAGATGTTGCCATAGAGCAAAGCCATCTTCTCGCTGAGCATGATGGTTCGCAGCAGGTCTTCGTCGCTCACGGCCACATCGCCGATGGTTTGGAACGCCACATGCACGTCGTGCCCCTGCTGCACCAGTCGTCGCAGCGTGCCGCCCATCGACACCACCACGTCGTCGGGGTGCGGGCTGAAGGCGAGCACGCGCTTGGGGTAGGGTGTGGCTCGCTCGGGGCGGTAGGTGTCGTCGGCGTTGGGCTTGCCTCCGGGCCATCCGGTGATGGTGTGCTGCAGGTCGTTGAAGATGATGATGTTCACGTTATAGGCCGAGCCGTAGAGAGCCACCAGCTCGCTCAGGCCGTAGTCGTTATAATCCTTGTTGGTGAGCTTGAGGATGGGCTTGCCGGTCTGCTGGCACAGCCACACGATGGCTCGGCGAATGAGGTAGGCATTCCACTGGCACGACGTGACCTTCCAGGGGTAGCTGATGCGAGTGAGCCGCGATGCTGCCTCGAGGTCAACCACCAGCTTCACGTTGTGGTGCATCTGCAGGAATGATGCCGGCACAAGGTCGGTCACTCGCCCCTCGATGGTGTCGAGCACGGCGCGGGCACTGTCTTCGCCCCATGCCACGGCAATGATGTGGCGCGCGCTCATGATGTTGCTGATGCCCAGAGTGACTGCCGTGTTTGGCGCGTCGTCGCACTGGAAAGCCTCGGCCACGCGTGTGCGCGAGTCGCTGCCCAGCAGCATCAGGCGGCATGAGGTGTTCATGCTCGAGCCCGGCTCGTTGAATGCCAGCGAGCCGTTCTTTGTCAGCTCGCACACCACCAGGTCCAGACCGCCGTTGTCGGCAATGTCGGCTTCATAGGCCTTGCACAGGTGGTGAACGTTCTCCTTGGTGGCCTCGTGGCTGAAGGTGTGGATGTTGCCCGGCTCGATGTCAACCTTGTTAAACAGGCGTCGCTTGAGTCGTGTCATGGTGCTCTGCTCGCTATCTTCATCCACAACTCCCAGTTCCAGCTCGCTGATGTTGTAGGCAATGACGTCGGCAAAGCTCACCTTGTCGGCAAAGTAGAGCTTCACGAGTTCGTCATAGACGTCGAGTGCGCACTTCCCGGCACCGAAACCAATCACGCAGCGTCCGCGCTCGCGCACTTGTTGCCCGATGATTGCAGCCACGTCGAGGGCGGCGCTGGCGGCGCCTTTTTCGCGAGTGGGCAAAATCTGGGTGTTAACTTTCTCACACCTGGTGAGCGAGGCGAGTTCTATTTCGCTCTCGGGGCAGTAATAGCGCGGCGACACTTGGTCGAGCTTGATGCGCGAATTGTTTTCAGTCTTCATTTCCTCTATTTTTTATTATAAGATGCAAAGTTACTGACTTTTATTGTCATGTGCAAATAAGATTTTGCCCCGGTGGCCGTTGGATGAGCGTTAATATGGTTGTGTGAATAAAAAAGTGAATAAATGGGGGCGAATAGCAAAAAAACAACAAACAAAATTGCCTGTTAGGTGAAAAAGTATTACCTTTACGGGCGCAAAATTTAGCTATTAGCCTTTATTTAATTTTTATAGTCTTATGAAGAAATTCTACCTCATTGCTGCTGCGCTCGCCACGATGGCGACAATGCAAGCAACACCCGATGTGATAACCCCTCCCGAAGGCTTGAATACCTACCCCTATTTAGTGCGGGCTCAGGAGCTCACAATCGACAATAACAAGGAGATTTATACGCCCGTGTATCTGCCTGTGACCATGGGAGTTGACGCCGGTAATAACATCTATCTGAAAGGACTGTGTCCCGACTTGCCCGAAGCATGGGTGCAAGCCTCCCATAACGGCGATAACGGCCTTGTGATAGCGTCGGGCCAGTACCTGGGCTATGTGACGTCGAACTATTTCGGCTATGAATATACCTATGAGCACTATCTGCTGGGTTACGGAGCCAGTGGTCTGCAAGACATCGTTCTGGCCTATGATGCCGAGAGCGGCACCTATTCGGGTGAGGACGTCTATATCATCGACAATGACAATGCGACCACTCTGACGTCGCCCTATCATGTCTTTACGCAGTCGCAGATGCAGCTGGTGGAGGAGCGTAGCGCCAAGCCTGCCAATCCGCAGATTACCGATTTTGTTTACAATGAGAGCAACAGATACACCTATATCAACTGCATGATACCGGTGGAGGATGTGCAAGGCAATCCGCTGCTTGCCGACAAGCTCTATTACCGCATTTATGGCGACATGGAGCACGAAATCATGCGTCTCAAGTTCTCACCGGGATTGTATTCGCACTTGACTCAGTCGATGACCGAGATACCCTATAGCTTTACCGACGGCTACGACATAGCCCGTGCCGGTGCCATGGTGTATCTCAACCAGCCCACGGTGAGCTATTTCAACCGAGTGGGTATTCAGACAGTTTACTATGGCGAGGATGCCGATGCTGCCCCGGTGATTGGCGCCGACGGTGACGTTGCCTTCAACGAGAGCGACATAGTGTGGTATGAAATCAAGGACTATTATGAAACAGCCGTGAGCGATGTGGCCGCGAGCAAGGAGCTGAAGAGCGTGCGCTATTATAACGCCAACGGCAACGAGAGCAACGTCCCCTTCGATGGCATCAACATCGTGGTGCGCACCTACGGCGACGGCTCCACCACTGCCACCAAGGTGGTCAAGTAGTGTGCGCGTGCTGGTGGCGGCTTGCTGCCATTGTGGGCACGATTAAGGTCATGACAAAATGCGGAAACCGACTTGACTGTCGGTCTTCGCATTTTTTTGATGCAGTGCGCTTTGAAAATTAGTTAAATAGAGGCATTTAGTTGGCAATGTGAGTTTTTTTTCGGAAATTTGCAATTCATTGGCTCTGATAGCGTGTAAAATGCTTCAAGCCAGCGATAAAACCCCTGTTCCGATTTGACATAAACTTAAATTACACATAAACACAATGAAAAAAATTGCAACCTTATTATGCGCTGCCGTGCTTGCCCTTAGCGCTGCGGCCGTACCAGCCAACCCGAAGCCCGGCGTGGTGACTCAGCCCGACGGGAGCACGCTCACCGTTCGTCTTGTGGGCGATGAGTTCTATCACTTCAATACCACTCTCGACGATTATACCATCGTCAAGAACACTGCCGGAGCATGGGTGTATGCCGCCCAGGGCGATACCGGCCTCAAAGCCACGGCTATTGTAGCCCACAATCCGGCCGAGCGCACCGCTGCCGAGCAGGCCTTCCTGGTCAAGCAGCCCAAGCGTGTTACCGACATCCAGGCAGTGGCCCGGTCGAAAACTGCGCGCTTTAATGCTCAGGGTCCCCGGCGCATGAAACTCTTTGACTACTCAAAGTTCCATGGGCTCATCGTGCTTGTGCAGCCCAGCGACAAGCAGTTCTCGCATGGTAGTGACGAAGCAGCCCGCGCTTATTATAACACAATGGTTAACACGCACAACTTCACAGGTTTTGACAATACGACCTCGGGCCGCTATACAGGCAGTGTGCGTGACTACTACTATGAAAACTCCAACGGCATCTTCGACCCGGTCTTTGATGTTGTGGGGCCTGTCACTGTCAATTATAAGGCCGAGCAATTTAATAACAGCTCGCGTGCGGCATTCAACAGTGCTCTGTCGCAACTCAGGAGCTCTACCGACTTCAGCATCTATGACACCGATAATAACGGCTATGTAGATATGGTCTTCTTTATCGTGGCCGGCTATGGCTCCAACACTCAAGGCAACCCCTCGGGACTGCTGTGGCCTCACAAGTCGGAATCGCTGAACACCATGGTAAGGTTCAATGGTGTTTACTTTGACCTGTATGCCTGCTCGGTGGAGATGAACGGCTCGGTGGGCTCGACCATCGTGGATGGCATCGGTACCATTTGCCACGAGTTCACCCATGTGCTGGGCTTGCCCGACTTGTACGACACCAACTACGCCACCGGCGGCCAGAGTCATGACCCGGGTGAATGGGACATCATGGCCGGCGGCAGCTATCATAACTACTCTCGCACTCCGGCCGGCTATGGCATCTGGGAACGTTATGCCTTGGGATTTGCCAATCCGCAGGTTATCTCGCAAGAAGGCAACTACTCGCTTGAGGCCTTGGGCAACAGCAACACCGGCTTCATCGTGAAGTCGCCGCTGGCTAAGGAATTCTTCATGATCGAGAACCGCCAGCCCACCAAGTGGGATGCCTACCTGCCCGGCCACGGCATGCTCGTGGTGCGTGTGGACTCGGCCAGCACCAGTGTGTGGGTGGATAACAACGTTAACGATAATGCCAGCCGCAACTACTACGAGATGGTGCGCCCGGCTGCTACACAGGCCACCGATTATAGCGGCCCGTGCGATGCCTTCCCGGGTGCCACCGGCACATCGCGCCTGAGTGCCACCACCGTCATCCCATGGCAGACGTGGAACAAGACCTCCATGCCGCTGGCACTGAACCGCATCACCGAGGATGTGGATGGCAACATCAGCTTTGAACTGATCGACGAGAGCAAAATCAACATGCTGGTCGAGGGATTTGAGCGGATGTCGGTAACCACAAGTGGCAAGAGCACCGGTGTGCAAGGCGACATGGTGAAGTGGGACCTGACCAACTGCGACGTGATGGCTCCGGCTGCATCCTATCGTGTGGGCACACACAGTGTGGGCATGTATCAGCCCAGCCTGATTCGCATGTGCGAAGACATGGACAAGCGTTGCTATGCCTTCTCGGCTAATATCTACAATCCCAATGCCAACGAAGCCAAGTTCAAGCTCAACTACTCGGTTGACGGCGGCAAGACGTGGAAAGAGGTGCCCAACAGCATCCGCACCGTTCCGGCCAACTCCACCGCGGGTGTTTACTGGCCCTTGGATTTCAATGAGCCTGTGCGCTTCCGCATGAACATGACCTCGGGCACCAAGACCGGGCGTTGCTATGTTGACCAGGTGACCGTTTATCACGATGGCGACTTTGCACCCGAGTATGCCAAGGGCGATGTGGACGGCAGCGGCATCGTTGACGTCGATGACGTGAACGCCATTGTTAACATCATCCTGGGCATGAAGCACTCGAGCGATTACAAGGGTGTGGCCGATGTGGATGGCAGCGGCATCGTTGACGTCGATGACGTGAATGCTGTAATAAACATAATCTTAGGTGTAAATTAAAATTTGAATCGAAAAGTATTCATTCTTAAACATTAGAGTATGAATAGAACATTGATGTTTTTATTATGTGCACTGGCTGTGATCACTGCCGGTGCCATTCCTGCCGACCCCACACCTGTGCGGGTGGCTCAGCCCGACGGCGACAGCATCACCCTGCGCCTTGTGGGCGATGAGTATTATCACTATAACACCACAGCCGATGGCTATACCGTGGTGAACCACCGGGGCCGCTGGGAATATGCCCGCCTGAGTGGCAACCGCCTCGAGTCAACCGGTGTGGCGGCACACGATGCTTCACGCCGCAGTGCCGAGGAGCTGAAGCTGCTCTCGACTACACCGAAATACCTCGTTGACCGCCCAAAGACCAAGGCCGCCCTCAAGAGCCGTGCGGCCCGCGACAATGCCGGTGCGCCCCATCGTGAACCGGTGGTCGATTACGGCAAGTTCCGCGGCCTGATTGTGCTCATTAATTTCAATGACAGGGCGTTCTTGGTAAATGAGCCATATGATTTCTATAACGATATGGTGAATACCAAGAACTATACAGGTTTCACAAACGCAGGTCGCTTCAATAGCTGCCCCGGCAGTGTGCGTGACTATTTCTACGACCAGTCGATGGGGCAGTTCGACCCGGTGTTCGACGTGGTGGGGCCGGTGAACGTGCCATTCTCGGTGCGCGAGTGCGGTGAGAACTATAGCGAGGTGTTCAAGACGGCCCTCGACATGGTTGACGACCAGGTGGACTTCACACTCTACGACAGCGACAGCGACGGCGGCATCGACATGGTGTTCTTCCTCGTGGCCGGCTACTCGGCAAGCTATAGCGGCAACAGCGACGAGTATCTGTGGCCTCACATGTCCTACCTTTACGGCCAGGATGAGACCGGTGATTATTATTACCTGCAGTATGACGGCATGTATATGGGCCGCTATGCCTCTTCAACCGAAATCTATGGCTGGGAATCCTATGGCATGACCGGTCCTAACGGCATCGGCACCATTTGCCATGAGTTCGGCCATGTGTTAGGCTTGCCCGACCTTTATGACACCGATTACGCCGAGAACGGGCAGAGCAATCATCCCGGTGATTGGGACGTGATGGCCGGCGGCAGCTCGGCCGATCGCGGGCGCCGTCCGGTGGGCTACAGCCTGTGGGAGCGCACCGAACTGGGGTGGGCCACCCCTACGCTGATTGAAGCTGAGGGAAACTACACCCTCATCGACCTCAGCCGGTCGAACGAGGGCTACCGTATCAACACTCCTGAGCCGCGCGAATACTTCCTGCTTGAGAACCGCCAGCCCACCAAGTGGGATGCTGCCTTGCCTTCGCACGGAATGGTAATAGCCAGAGTGGATAATACTAACCCGCGCATTTGGGACTGGAATGCCGTGAACAACTACCCCGAGCACAACTACTATGAACTGCTGCGCAATGCCGAGAACAGCCCGGCATTCCCCGGCAGTGGGGAGGCGGCAGTGACCGAGATAGGCAATTTCACGTTTCCGGGCCTGCTCACATGGGCCGGTCTGCCCAATGACTATGAACTCAGTGAGATAGCCGAACACATGATGCAGGATGCCACGGTGACGTTCACCGTCAAGAAAGCTGCCACACTCAATGCGCTCGTTGAGGACTTTGAGACAATGCCTGTCACCACCGTTAAGAAAGTGGAGGGCGTGCAGGGCCGTTTTGTGCCGTGGAACTTCAACCAGTGCTTTGTCACAGCTCCCGACAGTACCGGGCTTTGTAACGGTGCTCAGGCCTGCTCGATGGTGTCACCCAGTGTGATGACGATGGCCGGCGACGTGGATGCCGATGTGGTCATGGTGAGTGCTAACGTGAATAATCCCACCAATAATGATGCCAAGGTGAAGCTGAGTGTATCTACTAATGGCGGCAGCTCGTGGCAAGAAGTGGGGACTCAGGTGGTGGAAGGAAATTCTGCTACCGAGCTAAGCTGGCTCAACAGACAGTCTGGGGCAGTGCGTTATCGCATCAACATCATTGCCGGCTCCAAGACTCAGGCCATTTACCTCGATGACTTCACCATCAGCTATACGGGTGAAATTCGCACCCAAGAGACCCTCAACGGCGACGTGGATGGCAGCGGCATCGTGGATGTTGACGACGTGAACGCGATGATTAACCTTATCTTGCTCTACGACCAATATAAGGACAAGTATCCCGGTAACGCCGACCTTGACGGCAACGGCCTTGTGGATGTTGACGATGTGAATGCGCTGATTAACATCATTCTTAGCAAGTAAACGAGTTTTTATAGTAAACGAGCAGACAAGTAAACAAGCAGACGAGTAAACGAGTAAACGAGTAAACAAGCGGGCTGACGCCGGTTTAGCTACGAGCTACAAGTGTCAGTTCTGGCGGATTTGCAATCCGCCAGGGCTTAACGGGGGATTTGCAATCCCCGTGCCGGCACGGCACCTCGGTAGCCCTCACGGGGTGGCGGATTGCAAATCCGCAGGTTACCCGACGGCCGGATTGCAAATCCAGCCGAACAAGCAGACGAGCAGACGAGTAAACAAGTAAA
>DGVT01000090.1:8637-8914 GCA_002395965.1 Porphyromonadaceae bacterium UBA4277 | reverse complement strand
GTAAACAAGCAGACGAGTAAACAAGCTGGCTGACGCGTGTTGGACAGTTTTACGTCGAAGACGAAAAAACTTCCGTGCTAAGGCGCTGTGCTTGGCGCTGGGTTAAGCCGGGTTTCACCTGCATGTTTGATAATGAGAATGGCTGGCGCCGATTTGCGCCAGCCATTCTCTTTCGGTTTTTCCCCTATGGGGTTTTATGAGGTACTATAGGGTACCTGATAATCTCACTTAACCACGACGTTGAGCCTTATGGCTCTAAGTCGTTGCCGTTCGGAGT
>DGVT01000090.1:0-8473 GCA_002395965.1 Porphyromonadaceae bacterium UBA4277 | reverse complement strand
AGTTCCTCACTCACTTAACCACGACTTTGCGGCCGCCGTTGACGTAGATGCCGGGCTGGGTGGGAACACCCTGGAGCTTCATGCCGTGGATGTTGTACCAGTTCTTATCGGCAACCTTGCCAGCGTTGATGTCGCTGATGGCAGTATAAGTTTCGGGATTCTTAGCCACCTCCATCATAAACGGAGCCTTGATACCGTTGAAGGTAATGGGAGCTTCCTTGATGGTGATAGTGTAGTTACCGGTTTCGGCCATGCGGAAGTTAGAGCCTTGAGTCAGAGTGATGCCGGTATTCAGCAATTCTTGGTTTACTAAGAAGTAGCCAACCTGATTCTCGTCAACTCCACCAAACCAAGTGTAGCCGGTGGGATCTTCCTCATTGGGAGTGATGATCTTGAACTCATCGTTGGCGACGAGGTCGAGAGTAACTGTGTAGCCGCCATTGCCCTCGGTCATAGCCAGACGTCCTTCCTCGCTCTCCCAGTTCCAGCCGTTGAACGAGCCAACGAGGTAGAACTCGCTGAGCTCAGCAGCAGCCTCGGGAACTGTGACATCGACCGAAACGGGTGCCGACTCGGTCTCACCATAAACTGCGGTTACCGAGCATACGTGTCCGCCTTCCTCAGCTCCCTCGATGGTATAGGTGTTGACGTCGCCTTCAACAGTGGCAATAAACTCACCATCCAGGTAGATATTGAATGCGTCGGGCACTGTGCCTGCAGGAGGATTGGCGGTCTTGCAAGTGATGTCGTCGACGAAGAGTGCAAAGATGTCGTTAGAAGTGTGGCGGATGGCGAAATACTTGGTGCCCTCGGGGAGGTCAGCGGTGTATTCGGCCCAGTCGGTGGTGGCGCTCGAGAGTGATGCTACCTGAGTGAAGTTGGTCGAAACGTTGTCGGTAGAAGAAGCCAGCACCTCGAAGGTCTCAGCTCCATACTGGTCGGTGAGTTCGCGAGCGTAGAAGCTGATGGTCTGTGCTTCGCCGGTGAGTTCGGGCGAGATCAGCCAGTGGTCGGTAGCGCCCTCGGTTACACAGTAAGATGCCATAGCCTGGAAGCCACTGTGGGGAGCCTGAGTGTCCATCAGGTTTTGGCTGATAAGAGATGAATTAGGTGCGAACACAATCCATGCCATTGCCGAGCCAAGATTGGGCACTTCTACGCTGCTGTAGCCGTAGGTTGCAGTTCCATTGGCGTCATAGAGAGTCCACTCGCCTATTGCGCCGTTGTGCACGCTGGTGGTGATGCCACCCAGATCGAACTCGGGGAAGACCTCGGTGTTCTCAAAGTCCTCGGTATAAACCTCGGGCGCTGCGGGCATTGTCCAGCTGAGCTCAATTGCTCCGCCTTCGGCACCCTCGCCAGTGAGGTTCTCGGGAGCATTCACGTTGCTGGCCTCAACCGTTGTGGAAGCTTCGGCGCTGTTGTTGCTCTCGTTCTCGTCGGCATCATAGGTCACTTGAGCCACAAGGGTGATTACCTTCTCGTCATCGAATACGGTGGTGGGAACTTCTACTGTGAAGCTCTTAGTAGCACCGGGAACCAATTCCTCATCAACAATCTGATTCATGAGTGCAAAGTTGCCCTCGGTGATCGACACGACGTAGTTCTGAGCAGCATTTCCACCGGCGTTGGTCACGGTGGCGGTGGCAGTCACAGTTTGACCGGCCTTAACAGTGGCAGGAGCACTGAGGTTAATAGCCAGGTCGTTGTCGATATTGGCAGTCACAGCCACATTGTCAACATAGAGTGCCCACATGTCGGCTTCGGAGATGGCGTGAATGGCAAATGTATAGTAGCCGGTCTCTGCCACGGTGAAATTGTCGTTAGAGAAGGTTGAATAGACTGCACTTGTTACATCGGTGGCAGCAATCACCGTCTGCACAGGAGTGATATTAAGGTCCTCATCCAGGAGCACCACCTCGAAGCGCTCTACATAGCTAGTAGAGCGTGAGCGTACATCGATGGCAAACTTGTAGCTTATGCCGGCAGCGAGCTGCATGGGAGGCAGCATGAGGTAGTCGTCGGCAGCATTAGTAGAGCTATAGCTATACGCTGCTTCATAACCACCACCTGATACTGTGGCGAGACCCCATGTTGTTCCATCGTTGTTAGCGTCGTAAAGCGATAACTGAGCTATTTCCTCATCGGTATCAAAGGTGTTGAAATAAGGAACTGTGACTGCACCCTCAGGAGCCTTTGCGCCTACTGCACGCAGAGTCTTGATGGTGGTGGTGCCAAATTCTTTGTCGGCAACCTCGATTTGCTTCTTGACCTTGGTCGTAGTGTCAACTTTGGCCTTGATTGCCCATGCACCGGTTGCGGCAAGCATGAGCGCCATTGAAATGGTTAAGAATTTCTTCATAATAGTTTTTTTAGTTTATCGTGGGTTCTAAATTTTGTTTTTTAGAGTCACTCATAAGGACAGAACCCATTAATCCTCAAGTTGTGGCTGTTTCTTATTTGGCAAATTCGCAATTATTAGTTTACAAGCCCTAAAGGTAATGATTTGCCGACATAGTGCAAAATTTTATGATAAAAAAATTGTTTTTTGCTTAAAAATAATTCAATTTTGTAGGTGTTTCTACACTGCAGCCGTACATCTAACGACGTGCGACAACGACTTTGCCATTCATTCACACAGTGCCTTCTTCCTCCTTGAAACGCGATAGCCAAGTCTTCGACTTGTCCCTAATCGTTCCACTTGTTACTCGTGATATTAACTGTTGTGGGGCACTAATAAATAAAAAATGCACTCGCACCTCCGCGAGTGCATTTTTTAGAATAGGTCTTAAAGGAGATTATTTTACAACAACCTTCTTTCCGCCGTTGAAGTAGATGCCGGGCTCGGTGGGAACACCCTGGAGCTTCATGCCGTGGATGTTGTACCAGTTGTTGTCGGCAACCTTGCCAGCGTTGATATCGCTGATGGCGGTAACAGGATTCTTAACCACTTCCATCACAAACGGAGCCTTGATACCATTGAAGGTAATGGGAGCTTCCTTGATGGTGATGGTGTAGTTACCGGCGTCGGCCATGCGGAAGTTAGAGCCTTGAGTCAGCGTGATGCCGGCATTCAGCAGCTCTTCGGTTACTAAGAAGTAGCCTACCTGGTTCTCGTCAACTCCACCAAACCAAGTGTAGCCGGTGGGATCTTCCTCGTTGGGAGTGATGATCTTGAACTCATCGCCTGAGGCGAGGTCGAGAGTAACAGCATAGCCGCCATCATCCTCGGTCATAGCCAGGCGTCCTTCCTCGCTCTCCCAGTTCCAGCCGTTGAACGAGCCTACGAGGTAGAACTCGCTGATGCCTTCGTCCTCGGCCTCGAGAGTGGTGAAGAATACCGACCTCGTCCATTCGGAAGTGTTCTGCTCATCGACGATGCCTTGTACCTGTACCTCATAGTCGGTCTCAGGTGTCAGCCCCTCGATAGTGTAAATAGGAGTTACATTCTCAATAACCACCCATTCGCCCGGTTCAACCGTCTCAGCATCGTTGATGATGCGGAAGTTGTCGATGTTCAGGCGGAACTGGTCGGTGCAGTTGAAGTGGCGGATTGCTATGTAGCCCTTCTGGCCTGCATAAGCGCTCAAGTCGGCAGTGATCTCCTCGTAAGCACCGGTCGAAACAGCCTCAGGAATCAGCTCAACGAACGAGGTGAGGTCGGTGGGATCACCTGTCGAAATATAGACTGCATAGTGCTCAGCAGCCCAGCTGGGATCCTGACCGCGAACCATGAACGACAGCGTGCCGCCCAGGTCGAGTGCCGGGCTGATCAACCAGTCGTCGGGAGTGAGTGCACCACCCATGTAGCTTGCCGAGGTCATGCACGAAGCATCAAGAACGGCAGGATTGCCGTTGTTGTCCACAGTATTGTCGGGACTGAAGGTGTACCAAGCATAGCCGTCGCCATCGGCATCGATGGTGGTCCAGCCGCTCTCGGTGGGGAATGCACCGCTTTCGAGGCCATACTCGAAGCCTTCCTCATAGCTTCCAATTATACCGGCAGTGCGGTAGCGCAGGTTGTAAGCATCCTGGCTTCCCTCCCAGTTAGCGTCGGCTGTGGTAGCAGTGATGTCGCTTACGGCCAGATTGATAGGCATTGCATCGGCAGGTTTGGTAGTGAAGTTCACGCTCTCGGTCCAGCCGCTGATGCCTTCATCATAGATGCCTTGCACCTGGCACTCATAGGTGGTGCTTGGAGCGAGAGGCTCCATAGTTACGGGAGCGGTAGTGTTCTCAACGGTTATCCACTCAGCGCCTACATCCTCGCCGGCAATCTTCACAGCGTCGATAAGGAGGTAGTAGCCTTGGGCGTCGTGGTGACGGATTGCGATGTAGCCCTTCTGGCCTGCGTAAGCGCTCAGGTCAAACTCTTTCTTCTGCCAGTTGTCAACAGCCGAAGGCATCAGACCCTGGGTGGCAATGTTGTCCTCAAGGGCAGTGAAGTCGGCAGTAGCTGTCCCGGTAGTAGAAACATAAACTCCGTAGTTCTCGATGTAGTTGGCACCCAGGTCGGCAACGTAGAACTCGAGTGCTCCGGCGAGGTCAACCTTTGGAGAAATCAGCCAGTTGTCAACGTTAAGTGGTGTGAGTGCCGAACTACTGTCATCCATACTCTTCGATGAGATGCACGACTCGCCGTCGGCAGCAAAGAGTGCAGTGCCAGCCATATTGTATTGAGAGATGGGCATTATCTGCCAAGTGTTGATGTTCCAGCCATCGGGTGCAGTCGTTGCCTCGAAGCTCTCGTCAAGATCGCTCTTCTCGCGGTAGCGCAGGTTGTAGCTCTCGGTGGTTCCAGTCCAGCTTGCCCTGGCGCTCTTAGCAGTGATGTCGGTCACAGCAAGAGATGTGGGCAGCGGGAACTGCAGTGGAGTGGTGAATGTAGCCACCTTGCTCCATGCGCTCACGTCGCCCTCGCCGCAGTTGCCGCGCACGTAAGCGTCGTAAGCAGTGTTCTCGGTCAGACCCTCGATAACAACGCTGGGCTCGCCGGTAACATCGGTGTAAACATAGTTCTCCTGGTCGGGGTTGAAGCCCTTAGCACCAACGGCTACTTGCCATGCATCCTGCTCTGCGTCGCCGGGAGTCCAGCTCAAGGCTGCGGTGTTGTAGGTAACCTCGCCCACAGTGAGATCCTGAGGAGTGAAGCATGAAGGAACAGCCATCAGGAACTCGGCCAGGGTCTCGCCTGCTGTGGGAGCAGTGCCAGTTGCGTGGTTGACGAGCTCGGTACCGTCGGGGCCGTAAACTACGAAGCCACACTCGCTGCCATAGCTGCCAGCTTTCCACTTGATGGTGTAGGTCTCGCCGTAGCACAGAGCTACTGTGCCTTCGGCGCTGGCTCCGGATGTAAGAGTAACGCTTGCCTCGAGCGCGCCGTTGCTGTTGTAGAACTCAAGTGCGTTGCCACTCCAGCCGTCGCCGTAGGAGTCGATGAGCGAGTAGCTAATCTCGCCCTTGTCGGCATCGTCGCAGGTGGGAGTCGCGAAGTTTGCGGTTACCCAAACACTGGTGTTTTCACCGGCGATGGCGTTGACGCGAACGTTATACTCGCAGCCATTCTGCAGAGCGTCGAGAGTGACGCTGGGTGTGGTTACAACCTGCGAAGTCCAAGTCTCGTCGGCTTTCTTCTTGTACTCGAAGTTCCACGAAGTTTCCTCGGCACCTGCTGCCCAGGTCACTGTAGCACCGTTGGTGGTGATGTTGCTCACAGCCAGGTTGATGGGCTTGGGAACGATCACGCCGCCACTGGAAACGTAGGTGAAGGTGGTCTTTGGAATGAAGTCACGAACGCTACCTGTCACAGCATCGGTGCTGCCGCTGTTGTAGCCGGCAAACGAAGCACCTGAATGTCCGGTCTGGCCGTAGAACTTAACGTTCTTGTAGCCGGAATCGGTAGTGTTCTCAATGCCCAGGAGCAAGTTGCCACCGTTATACTTGTAGGGTGTGGCAAGCTCGATGGTGAGAGTGCCGTCGGCAAGCACTGTGACTGTACCGTAGTAGAGAACAGTGCCTTTAGGTTCAAAGGCAGTCATCTCGGTGTAGTTAACCTCCATCAGATACACATGGCAAGTAGATACGCTGGTGTACTCGACAGTCTGGTCGGTGTAGAACGTCAGGGCAGTGATTGTGCCTTCTTTCATTACTTTCAAGTCGGCAGCGGGGAACACTACTTGACTTCGGGTGAAGTCGTCCCAGTAAAAGATGTATGCCGGTACAACGTTGCTTTGACCTTGTCCGTCATACACCGTCAGGGTTTCTTGGGCAGTTGCGGTTGTTGCAAACCCCAATGCCATCAAAACCAAACTAAATAGTAGTTTTCTGTACATAGGATAAATAGTTAGAGTTAAACATTAGGTGAATTAAAAGTATTTTATTAAGTGATTTTGCCGGTGTATTAGTCTTGTTTAGTGATTGAATTGAATAACTGTCGCAAATGTAATAAAAATTTATGAATAATCAAAAAATAATAATAAATTTCAAGAAAATTATTGATATTAGTAGTGGTGTGTAACTTTAGAGGACGTGTGGCCGAGTGCCGGCAGCCGTCAGCCCAGTCGCGCCACGGCCAGCGTGAAGAGGCTCACCTTCACGCCCGGCAGTGTTTGCACTTGTGCTGCACACACCTCGAGCGTGCTGCCTGTGGTCACCACATCATCCACTATGAGCACATGGCGGTCTTGCAGCTTGTGAGCGGCTGCCGGTGCCAGGGCATAGGCCCCTGCAATGTTTTTCCAGCGGTCGTAGGCGCCCTTGCGAGTCTGTGTGCTGTGGCTGCGCGTGGCTTTGAGTGCCTCGACCACCTGCGCCCCGCAGGCTTGCGCTATGCCGCGGGCTATGTACAGGCTCTGGTTATAGCCGCGCTGCGCGAGCTTGGTGAAGTGCAGCGGCACAGGCACGATGATGTCTATGTCGCTAAAGAAATCGGTCATGCCACTGGCGGCACGGTACGCAAGCCACATCCCCATGCGTGGCATGTGGCGATACTTGATGTCGTGGATGATGGCTGAGTAGGGACTGCTTTTCTCATACCAGAAGTAGCCTGCCGCCTTGTCGATGGGCATGGGGGTCTTGCCGTAGAAGAGCTGCTCCATGTCGTTGCTTGGCTTGGTGTGCAGGTGGGTGAGCGGCATGTCGGCCAGGCACCCCACGCACAACCACCGCTCGCTGGCATTGAGAGCCTGCCCGCACACCGGGCAGGTGCGCGGCAGGACGACGTCGGCAGCGGCCCTGATGATTTGTTTAATAGTAGATTTCATCGTCATCGCTGCTGCCTGTGAGGTGGTTGATGCACCGTGCGATGAGGTGCGGCTCGAAGCCTCGGCCGGCAGCGTGGCGCAGCAGTGCTGCTCGTGCTTGTCGCTGCTCGCGCTGTGCCACGGTGCGCCATTTGGCTTTAACGATGTGCTCGAGCGTGGCAGTGTACTGCTGCGGGTCGATTTGCTCTAATGCTTGGTCGATGGCTTCGTCGCTGAGTTGCTTGGCTCGCAACATGAGTCTGAGCTTAATGCGTCCCCAGCCGTTATAGAGCAACTTGTCGTGAACGTAGGCTCTGGCGTAACGGTCGTCGTCGATGTAGCCTTCTTGCCTGAGCTGCGTGATGATGTCATCGGCCTGACTGTCGTCGTCGAGCCAGGTGTGGAGCTTCTTGCGCACATCGCTTTCGCACTGCTCGCTGCGGCTGCACAGTGCTGCTGCCCGGCTGAGTGCCTTGGACTTTTCCATGACGGGGTTTTATGGGGCTTTATGGGGTGTGGTGGGGAGTTATAGGGCGCCGTATGGCAGTTGGGCCAGCAACTCGCCGAACTTGCTTGCTGCCTGCTCGAGCTGCTTGCCCACCATGGCGCGCATGAATGCCGGCAGGTCGAGCTCGAGCGATGCAATGCTTTGAGTCTCGGTATCGCTCAGTGGGCTTAGTGAGATGACCATATTGAATGCTACCGGCGACTGCGCTGCCTGATAGACGATGGTGCCGGGCTGGCTGCTGCGCTGTTTGTCCACAACGAGTCGCAGTGCTCCCATGGGCGAGTCGATGGCTATGGCATCGTCTTCGAGTCGCACTTTGTCGAGGTTGGCAAGTGCTTCTTTTGGCAGACGGTCGCGATTGGCATCGATGTGTGCCTTGAACACTGATGGTGATACGAGTTTGTTATATATTGTGTCGATGTCACAATTAATGTGCTGAATGTCGCTTTTATATGTTTCCATAAATTTTTTTTAGTAAACGAGATTTTTTTAGTAAACAAGTAAACGAGTAAACGAGTAAACAAGCGGGCTGACGCTTTCTTAGCTACGGGCTACAAGCGGGCTGACGCTTTCTTTAGCTACGAGCTACGGGTGGCTGACGCTTTTTCAGTTCTGGCGGATTTGCAATCCGCCAGGGCTTAACGGGGGATTTGCAATCCCCGTGCCGGCACGGCGCATCCCGATAGCCCTCACGGGCTTGCGGATTACAAATCCGCAGGTTACC
>DGVT01000071.1:18095-21500 GCA_002395965.1 Porphyromonadaceae bacterium UBA4277 | reverse complement strand
GGGTGCAGTTCAAAGTTAGAGGGGGTTAGGGGGAGTGTGGTTCAAGCAAAGGGAGAGTGCAGTTCAAGCAAAGGGAGAGTGCAGTTCAAGCAAACCACTGCCACACGCCCCGCATCGCGGAATGGCCGCCTGGCGGCGGGAAATTAATCATAATTTAATTCAAAATTAAACAGATAGATATTCTTGGGTAATTTGTTTATAATTTGGAAAATTTTCCACGCAAAGCGTGGCTACCTTTTCTCTGGCGTGCTCATCCGCACCGCGGAATGGCCGCCTGGCGGCGGGAAATTATTCAACATTTAATTCAAAATTAAACAGATAGATAGTCTGTGGAAATTTGTTTATAATTTGGAAAATTTCCCACGCATCGCGTGGCTTCTTCTCTCCGATGCACACTCCCACTGCTTCGGGCACACTCCCCCTGGCCCCCTCTAACTTAGAGGGGGAGCTGACGCGCGTGTTCTCCCGCGCCGAGGGAGGGCGTGCCGGATTCATTATTCACTCGATGGCTATTTCGGTCTCACGCATCTCGCGGTACTCCTCCCAGTCGGGGTCGTCGGCAGCATAGAACTCGAGTGGCAACACAGGCAACGGGGCGAGAATCTCGTTCAGCTTGCGCTGAAAGATGTGCAGACTGCGAGTGTAAAACACCCAGTTACGCTCGCCGGCACCCGTATAAATGCCAGTGACGATGGCCACCGGGTCGCGCGTGAAAGCCGCTTGCATGGCATCGGTCACCTGTTCCATGAGCACCGATGTGGCATAGTCGGGCATGCCACTCGCGTCGGGGGCGTAGCGCCACGTCACCTCGATGCGATAGTTATAGACTCGCATCGCAATAATTTCATCCATATTGCGACGGCCGGTTACTATTATCAGCTGCCCGTCGCTGCTCTGCGCCGGAGCGCTCCACCACTCGTCTGGAATTACAATCTTTGCCATCTCATTTTAATTAAAGGCTTGCAAACTACAAGCCCACTGCACAAAGTTAGTCATAATTCCGCACACAGCCAAATAATCTCCCCTTCCACCACCTTTTATCAGTTTTGCAACGACTAAGGCAACGCTACGATTGCCGACCGAATGAAAAAAATTTGGCAGTTTCAAGGTTAATGATTAATTTTGCCTCCAATCAGCTGCTATTTTGTAAAAAACTTAGCAGCGATGCAATAAAATTGCACGATAGCCGTTTTTATTAATATTGCATGATAAAAATATTTATTAGATAATAACTGAAATATGAAAAGTAAGTTTTTAGTCTCATCGGTGCTTGCAGGCACTGCCTTGATGGCTCTCGCAGCCACCGACCCCGTCTTGATGACGATAAATGGTAAGGACGTGAAATTGTCGGAATTTGAGTATCTTTATCACAAAAACAACCAGCAGCAAGTAGAGAAAGAGTCGCTCGAGCAGTATGTGGATCGCTTTATAATCTACAAGCAGAAGGTTGCCGACGCCGAGGCAGCCCGCATCGACACACTGCCCAGCTTCATCAAGGAGTTTGACGGCTATAAACGCGACATCGTCAACCAGTCGCACGCACTTGAAGACACCACCGTTCGCGACCGCCTCGTCAACGAAGCCTATGAGCGAATGGGACGCAACGTTGACATCGACCATTTCATGTATAACCTGGGCCGCACCCCCACCGAGCAGCGCAAAAACAAGGCGTTTGTTGACAGCATCCGCCAGTGCGTGCTCAACGGCGAAGACTGGGAGACCCTCGTAGAGAAATACTCAGTAGATCAGTCGAAGGCCCGCAACAAGGGTCACTACGGCTACATCACCGCCGGTGTTTTCCCCTATGAATTTGAATACGCAGCATTCAACACACCCGTAGGCACGGTGAGCGAGCCCATCCGCACAGCCTATGGCTTCCACCTGATCAGAGTGAATGGTGAGCGTCCCGACGAGGGCAAGGTGAACGTGCAGCACATCCTCAAGCTCTTCCCCCGCAATGCCACCGACAGCGCCAAGCAGGCCACCAAGGCAAAAATCGACTCGGTGTATGCCCTTGTAACCGCTCCCGGTGCCGACTTCGCCGAGATTGCCAAGGCCCAGTCGGAAGACCCCGGTTCGGCCAAGCGCGGCGGCGACCTGGGCTGGTTTGGCCGCGGACGCATGGTGCCACAGTTTGAGAAGGTGGCTTTCGACCTGCCCGACGGCGCCATCAGCGAGCCGTTTGAGACGGCCTACGGCTACCACATCATCAAGAAGATTGCCACCCGCAAGAGCATTCCGCTGGAGGAGGTGCGCGGCGACATCATTAACGCCATGAGCCGCGACGAACGCTCGAAGATGCCTCAGCAGGCCATCATCGACCGCATGAAAGTGAAATACAACTACGCCGAGAACAACGGCCTCGACAAATACCTCACCACGCAGCTCGAGCGCAATGGCGGCTACGACTCAACATTTGTGGCCGACGTGCTCAAGAAAAGCACCGAGCCTATCTTCTCGTTTGCCGGAAAGACTTATGTGCTCAAGGACATCAGCAAGCGCCTCAACAGCAAGATGCGCATCCTCGACGTGCAAGATGCAAAGGATTATATTAAGAGAGCCATCCCCGATTTTGCCAACAAGGAGGTCATGACTCACTACACCAACAACCTGATCGACGACAATGTGGACTACCGCAACCTGCTCAACGAATACCGCGACGGCATGCTGCTGTTTGAAATCAGCAACCGCCGCGTGTGGGAAGCAGCCTCGCGCGACACCACAGGCCTGAAGGAATATTTCGAAGCTAATCGCAGCAAATATACCTGGCCGTCACCGCACTTCAAGGGCATCATCCTCAGCGCCAAGAACGACAGCGTGATGCAGGCAGTGAAAGCCGACATTGCCACAATGGCTGCCGACACGCTCACCATGGGACTCCACAAGAAATATGGCCGCGACATAAAGATGGAACGCATGAACTTCCCGCAAGGTGAGAACGAACTGGTGGACTACCTCTACTTCAACGGCCCGAAGCCAACCAACGAGAACTACCCATTGGCCATGACACTTGAAGGCGGACTCATCAATGCTCCGCAGGAAGTGGCCGACGTGCGCGGACAGGTGACAAGCGACTACCAGGACGTGCTTGAGAAACGCTGGCTGCAAGAACTCAAGACCAAGTATCCGGCTAAGGTCAACAAGAAAGTACTTAAAAAGGTGAAACCATAATCCTCAACAATACCTTGAATGCCCATTGAGACGGGAATAACAACTCCGCCTCAATGGGCATTTTATTAAGTTACAAGGGGGGTAAAGAGTTAAGGGGCTCGGAGGGCAGTGCTTTAGCCGCTCGTAACTACCAAGCAATGCTTGGCACTACCCGACGGCTTGCCCCACAATTCATAATTCATAATTCATCATTGCTCAGGCGTCAGCCAGCTTGTTTACTTGTTTACTCGTTTA
>DGVT01000071.1:0-18024 GCA_002395965.1 Porphyromonadaceae bacterium UBA4277 | reverse complement strand
ACTTGTTTACTCGTTTACTAAAAAAGCACGTTTACTATAAAATCGTCATGTCAAAGAAAAGACTCGGTTTTATCGACTTCATGAAAGGACTGTGCATCATGCTGATAGTGATGCACCACACCGACGTAAAGTTTTTCGACGCCGTAGCACCCGGACTCGACAATGCTTTGCAGTCGTTTCGTGTGCCGATGTACTACTTCCTCTCGGGCCTGTTTTTCAAGACCTACACCGGTTTTGGCAACTTCCTGCGCCGCAAGGTGAACAACCTCATCATTCCGTTTGTGTTTTTCCACATCGTTGGCTACTTAGTGGCTGCAATAACGTTTCACTTCATCCACCCCGGCGGCACCTTCAACTGGCACGGGATTTTCATGCCCCTCACCCAGCGCTGGTGGTCCTACACCATTCCGCTATGGTTCTTGATCAGCCTGTTTGAAGTGAACATTATCTACTATGCACTGAGCAAATTCATGCCATCAACATGGCGCACGGCACTCATCATCGTGCTATCGTTTATACCCTACATCTTTACCCGTTACAGCATTACACCCCCACTGATGATCGACACTGCATTTGTGGGACTTCCGTTCTTCACCTTGGGCACGACGATTAAGGGCCATGACCTGCTAAAGCCTGCCCGTTACGACAAATGGGGAATAGCCGTGTTTCCCGCAGCAGCAATCATTATATACCTCTTTGCCGGGCATATCGACATCTTAATTCAGCAATACCCCAACTACGGCCAGCTCTACGTGCTTCCCATGACAGCCATCCTGGCGCTTCTGTGGGCATGCAAGAACCTGCGCTGGTGGCGTCGCGACGAGCATGGCAGCTTAACGGCCTCGGCCTATGCCCGCATTCCGGTGATAGGCTACATCGGCCAGTTCTCGCTCATCGTCTTAGGCACACACGACCTCATCCTCACCCCTCTCGATGCCATAATGGCCGACGCACAGATGCCTGCCACCACCATGGCCCTCGTGAAGTGGGGCATCACCATGGCGGCAATGTTCGTCATCATCCCCGTAATGGTAAAACTCTTCCCGAAATTCACGGCACAGAGCCCGCTCATACCCGTGGATTAGCCCCACATCAAGCAGTTTGCGAAAAAATAACATTCTTTATAGAGTATATTTTGGTGGTGTGACGAAAAATGCGGAAATTTGTAGGTTAAATCATCATTAGCGACTATGACAAGAAAAATAAAATACTACATGGCTTGTGCCATAGCAGCACTGGCCTTATCGGCAAGCGCACAGAACAACATTGCCGAAGAAGTGGCCTGGGTAGTGGGTGATGAGCCCATTTTCAAGAGCGACATCGAAGAGCAGTACCTCAACCTGCAGCAGGAGCGCACAGCCATCGACGGCAACCCCTACTGCGTGATCCCCGAGCAGATGGCTATCGACAAGCTATTTCTGCATCAAGCACGCATCGACACCGTGGAAATTCAAGACTCACAAGTGACACGCGAAGTGGATGCACGCATCAACTACTTCATTGCCAACTTAGGCTCGAAAGAGAAAGTGGAGGAATACTTCCACAAGCCCCTGCCGCAGCTACGCGAAAAACTCACCGAGATGGTGCGCGACCAGAACAGCATCCAGCAGGTGCAATACAACCTCACCAAGAAAGTAAAGGCCACACCTGCCGAGGTGAGGAAATTCTACAACTCCATCCCCAAAGACTCGCTGCCCTACGTTCCCAAGCAGGTGGAAGTGCAAATCATCACCGTGAACCCCGTCATCCCTCAGCAGGAAATCGACGAGGTGAAATCGCGACTGCGCGACTACGCCCAGCGCATCACCAACGGTGAGAGCGAGTTCTCGACCATGGCAATCCTCTATAGCGAAGACCCAGGCACAGCCGTCTATGGCGGCGAAACGGGCTTCATGAGCAAGGCCACGCTGCTACCCGAATATGCCACGGCAGCATTCAACCTTAACGACACAAAGAAAGTGTCGAACATCGTAGAGACCGACGACGGCTTCCACATCATCCAGCTCATCGAGAAACGCGGCGACCGCATCAACACACGCCACATCCTGCTGCGTCCCAAGGTGGCCGACAAAGACCTGACCCAGGCTATCACCCGCCTCGACAGCGTGCGTAGCGACATCATTGCCGGCAAGTTCACCTTCGAGCAGTCGGCACTCTATATTTCGCAAGACAAAGACTCGCGCAACAATAACGGCATCATGCTCAACGAGCAGTCACACTCCAACCTGTTTGAGATGGCTCAGCTGCCATCGGAAGTGGGTAAGCTCATCGACAAGATGGAAGTGGGCGACATTTCACAGCCATTCGTCATGGTGAACCCCAAGACTCGCCGCGAGCAAGTGGCCATCGTGAAGCTGCACCGCCGCATCGAGGGTCACAAGGCCGACCTGGCCGAGGATTACCAGACGCTCAAAGGGCTGTATGAGAACCGCAAAAAAGCCGAAATCGTAGAAAACTGGGTAAAGGAAAAGCAACGCACCACCTACGTCTTTATCGACGAGAACTGGCGCAACTGCGAGTTCCGCTACCAGTGGCTTAAGCAACAAGACTGATTTCTCAACACTCACACAACAAGCTCACACACCGCCCACTCACCGACATGACCGGCAAACATAACCACACATCACATCGCAGGGGACTCAAGCACGCCTTCCTGTGCCTCGTCGCACTCATGATGGCCAATGCTGTCGTTGCCACCATGTGGGCCACTCAGCCCGTGAGGGCTGCCAGAGCCGGAGCACACCCCAAGCAGAGTGCCAAGATACAGCCACAGATACCCAAGGCCAACCGCTACCAAAAGAACAAAGTATTTCTCGAGAATGCCGACGTGCTGAGCGCCGACGAGAACATCAGCACCGACTTCCAGCGCCTAAAAGGCAACGTGCGCTTCCGCCGCGGAGACATGTTCATGTACTGCGACAGCGCCTACTTCTACGACAAGACCAGCTCGCTCGATGCCTTCGGCAACGTGCGCATGACACAGGGCGACACGCTCTTTGTCTATGCCGACGTACTGCACTACTACGGCGAAGACCAGGTGGCCGAGTTGCGCCACAACGTTAGGCTCGAAAACCGCTCCACCACACTCGTCACCGACAGCCTTGACTACGACATGGTGTCGAATGTGGGCTACTATTTCAACCGCGGCGTGATAGTGGATAACCGCAACAATACCGAGCTCTCGTCGCAGTATGGACGATATGAGCTCGCTACAAAGCAGGCCGAGTTCTCGACCGACGTCCATCTGATCAACGACAAATATGAAATGTTCACCAACCTGTTACAGTACAACCTGCAATCGCACATAGCCACAATAGTGGATCAGACCACCATTCTGAGCGATAGCAACTCGATAGTCACCACCAACGGCTGGTACAACACCAGTGCCGACGACGCTACGCTCTATGAGCGGTCGCAAATCAATGCCAAAGACGGCAAGACGCTCGTGGGCGACACCGTGTATTACAACCGCAAGCGAAACTATGGCGAGGCAAGAGGCAACGTGGTTATCACCGACCCTAACAACAAGGTCATCCTCGACGGCGACTTCGGCTACCACGACGACAACGCACACTACTCCTACGTCACACGTCACGCGCGCGCCCGGGAGTTCTCGCAGAAGGACACCGTTTACCTGCATGCCGACACACTGTGCACACTGCTCAACGACGACTCGGTGCGCATCCTCAGGGCTTTCAATGCCGTGAGGTTCTACCGCTCAGACGTGCAAGGCATCTGCGACTCATTGCAGCTCTCGGAGGCCGACACCATCATCAACATGTATCGCAATGCTGTCGTGTGGAGCGACGAGCGGCAAGTGAGTGGCGAGGAAATAAACCTTCACCTCAACGACTCGGCAGCCGACTGGGCCACTCTGCCCAACTTCGGCTTCATGACACAGCACCTGGGCGAAGACTACTACGACCAGCTGAGCGGCAAGAAAATGAAGGCATATTTCCATAACAAGGAACTGCGGCGCCTCGACGCCAACGGCAACGTGATGCTCATTATGTATCCCCAGGAGGAAGACTCCACCTATAACAAGCAGATAACAGCCGAAGCAAGCTACCTGCAGCTGCTTCTCAAACCCAAGCAGGAAGTGGAGAAGGCCTCGATGTGGCCCGATGTGCAAGGCGAGGTTACACCGCTCTATCTGCTCAAACGCTCACAACTGTATCTACCGCAATTCCGGTGGTATGGCGAGGCAAGACCGGCTTCGCCCGACGACATCTTCCGCCAGGCAACAATCGCATTGCCGGCAAGCGGACGGCGTTCGTTATCATCATCACTTAATACCAACCAAGCACCCAAGCAATGAGCGACGTCATTAAACTACTGCCCGACTCGGTGGCCAATCAAATAGCCGCCGGCGAAGTGATACAGCGACCGGCATCGGTTATCAAAGAACTTGTGGAGAATGCCATCGACGCACAAGCCACATCAGTTCAAATCATCCTTAAAGATGCCGGGCGAACTCTCATCCAGATTATCGACAACGGCACTGGAATGACCGAGACCGATGCACGACTGGCCTTTGAGCGACACAGCACATCCAAAATCAGGCAAGCCGACGACTTGTTCAGCCTGCACACCATGGGATTCAGGGGCGAAGCACTGGCTTCGATTGCTGCCATTGCACAGGTGGAGCTGCGCACACGCACACACGACGCACAATTAGGCACTAAGCTCATTATCAATGCCTCAAAATGTGAGAGCCAGGAACCCGACATGTGCCCTGCCGGCTCCAACTTCATGATCAAGAACCTGTTCTTTAACGTTCCGGCACGACGCAAGTTTCTCAAGAGCAATCAGGTGGAACTAAGCAACATTGTCAAGGAATTTGAGAAACTGGCACTGGTCAATACGGGCGTAGAATTCACCCTAATGCACAATGGCAACGTGATGTACAAGCTCTCGCCGGGCAATTTGCTACAGCGCATCGCCGCACTCATGGGCAAGAACCTTGAGACACAACTCATCCCGGTCAACATCAGCACATCGATAGTGCGCGTCCACGGCTATGTGGGAAAGCCCGAGAATGCTCGCAAGCGCAACGCACTGCAGTACTTCTTCGTCAACGGGCGATTTATGCGCCACCCCTACTTTCACAAGGCCGTGCTCAACTGCTACGAGCAGCTCATCCCCGGCGACGAGCAGCCCAACTATTTCCTCGTCTTCGAGGTGGATCCGCAATCAATCGACGTGAACATCCACCCCACCAAGACCGAGATAAAGTTTGAGAACGAAGCCCCCATCTGGCAAATCCTGGCTGCCGGCATCAAGGAGTCGCTCGGACGGTTCAACGAAGTGCCGTCGATCGACTTCGACCAGCAAGGTGCCCCCTCAATACCGGCCTATCACGATGGCATCAACGTGGCACCGCCCAAAATCGATGTTGACAAGACCTACAACCCCTTCAAGCAAGACGACAGCTTCAGGCAGTCCTACAAGCAGCACGCCGTTGACTGGGACCAGCTGTATCGCAACTTCGAGCAAAAACGCACCCATGCCGACGGCACGACACATAGCAACGACGCATCGGCACCGGGCGACAACTTCCTCACGCTACAACCCGGGCAAGACGATGCCACACAGCAGCAAGAACCACAACAAGTTGACATGGGCATCACCGGCAGCGACTTCGACTCGGCCGTCTATGCACAGCTCAACGGCCACTACATCGTCACGCCCATCAAGTCGGGACTGATGGTGATCGACCAGCACCGGGCACACGTGGCGGTGCTCTTTGCCCGATACATTCAGCAAATCACCAAGCATTCCATAACATCACAGAGCATCCTCTTCCCCGAAGTCCTGCACCTCGACAGCGCCCAGAACGTGATGATGTGCAGCCTGGTTAACGACCTTGAGGAAATAGGATTTGTGATTTCACAACTCGGCAACAACGACTGGGCCGTAACGGCCATACCATCGGGAATCGAAGGAACCAATGCCAACGACATCATCCTGCAAGTCATCAACTCTATCGACGACGGCGGAACACCACTTAAAAACCGCATCATCGAGCAAATAACACTCAAGATTGCCAACGCTGCAGCAATCCCCTACGGCCGGCGACTGTCACAACAAGAAATGGACCTGCTCACGGCCGAACTGCTATCGCTTCCCAACCCCAACTACACCCCCGACGGACGCACAGTCATGGTTGTCATCCCCAATGACCACATAAGCAAACTTTTCTGACACTCCTCCACACATTTTTCACATGATCAACTTCAGCGCCATTACATCATCCACCCACTCCTACAACTTCCACACTCACACCCAGTTCTGCGACGGACACGCTACAATCCAAGAATTTGTCGAAGAAGCCGTCAACCGCCAATTCAAGCACCTGGGATTCACGCCACACGGACCGCTCAACGTTGAGTCGCCATGCAACATGAGTCGGGCCGACGTCGTGCCATTCGTCAACGAGGTGAGACGCATGCAAGCCATCCATGCAAGCGCCATACACATCTATGCCGGAATGGAAATGGATTTTCTCAACACCCGGCAATTTACCGAACTCACCCAAAGCACCATGGCTGCACAACTCGACTACCGCATAGGCTCAGTGCATTTTATTCCGGCATTCGACGACACCGATCAATACATTGACATCGACGGCCGGTTCGAGCGATTCAAGCCTAAAATGAGCCTCTACTTTCACGGCGACATCGAGGCCGTGGTGAAATCCTATTTTAACCAGCAAATGCTGATGGTAGAAACCGGAGGCTTCGACATCATCGGCCACTTCGACAAGATTGGACTTAATGCAAGTCTTTACAGCACCGGCATTGATCAACAGCCGTGGTATGACCGACTTGTAATCAACCTGCTCGAGGCAATACTCGACCACGGCTATATCATAGAGATCAACACTAAGGCGTGGCAGCAGCACAACCGCTTCTTCCCAAACCAGAAATATTTTCCCTTGCTAAAGAAATACAACGCTCCCATCATCGTCAACAGCGACGCCCACTACCCAGCCCTCATCGACAGCGGCCGCCCCGAAGCGTTGCAACTCCTCAAGCTCTGTTAGCCATAGCCCACCCCGAGGCAAGCCAGCAAGCCGCCAGCCCCCCAGTGCGCAGATCCATGCGTCAGCTCCCCCTCTAAGTTAGAGGGGGTCAGGGGGAGTGTGCCCGAAGCAGTGGAGTACCAGAAGATGTGGGGGCGTAGCGGAAAGCATCATCAAATCAACGAGTTATCACGCGCGCCAGCTCCCCCTCTAAGTTAGAGGGGGTCAGGGGGAGTGTGCCCGAAGCAGTGGAGTGCCCGAAGCAGTGGGGGCGTAGTGGAAAGCATCATCAAATCAGCGAGTTATCACGCGCGTCAGCTCCCCCTCTAAGTTAGAGGGGGCCAGGGGGAGTGTGCCCGAAGCAATGGGGGCGTAGGGGAAAGCATCATCAAATCAGCGAGTTATCACGCGCGTCAGCTCCCCCTCTAAGTTAGAGGGGGTCAGGGGGAGTGTGCCCGAAGCAGTGGGAGTACACACAATGGTAGTGGAGTGCGCCGGAGAAAAGTGACCACGCTTTGCGTGGGAAATTATTCAAATTATAAACAAATTTTCCAAGAATATCTATCTGTTTAATTCTGAATTAAATTATGATTAATTTCCCGCCGGCAGGCGGCCATTCCGCGGTGCAGGGGGAGTGCGCCCGAAGCAGTGGGAGGTGCGTAAAATCTCTGCAAACTGCAGAATTTTCGCGCGCTGCATCCCTGCCCTGCCACGGGCCGAGATACACAAAGAAAAAATCTCAGCTTGAAAGTAAACTTTCAGCTGAGATATTTCTCTTTGTGACTCCCGCGGGATTCAAACCCACAACCTTCTGATCCGTAGTCAGATGCTCTATTCAGTTGAGCTAGGGAGCCGTTATTTCCTTATTGCGAGTGCAAAATTACTGCTTTTCGGTGAATTGGCAAAATATTTTAGCAACTTTTTTTGAAAAAAATTTTCATCAAAAAAGGCCTGCGGCAATAATATGCACACTCACAACACATTACAGCAGCCATGTGGCCACAGCCCAAACTCCAAAAATCACCAGTGCTATCAGGGTGGGCTTAACCAGCGTCTTATAATCCACGATATACAGTTCTTGCTTTGGGGCATCAACAGGCGCCGGGCGCTCGGCAGCTATTGCCATTTTATGTTCATCTATGGGCTCGATGGGTTGCTCCACTTCGTTATACAGATTTGCTTTCATAATCGGTTTTCTTTTACATTACGAGTGCAAAGTTACTAACTTATTGTGAAAATCCAGCATTTACCGAGCCAAAAAAACTATATTTGCAAAAAATAAAGCCTCGCAACTGTGAATTATTGTGAGGCTCTATAGTGTGTCGTGTTCTGCATTGTGACACAGATTAATGACACGGCAAAATGTTTTATTAAGAAAAAGTCAGTTGTATGAATGTTTGAAGCTATAAAATAATTACACTATACTGACTCAGAAAAACAGGAAAAGTTTAATATCACTCGAAACTTTAACCTTCATTTACATTTAAGCCTTTTTACGCATCACTCGGCCATTGTCGAACAACAACAATAACAAGCCGCGACAGCTTGAAAGTGTATCAAAAGTCGATATTTTACTTTCGTCCGAATAGTTCCACTTTCTACTGCTAATATTAATTTTCACCGGACGATAATAAATCAAAAAATATTAGCTGCTTAAAGTGAATTGCTGAATTGACACTCCATTTTGCGGCAAAATGTGAAAATAACTGAAAAACGTAGTGCCTACATAATAAGCGAGCTAAGATAGCGTTATATGTATGTATTAACTCTAAAACCAGTTTGCCTATGCAAAAAACCTCTACTCAAATTAAAAACGAGGAGACGAGCATGCAACAAGTTGATCCACGCCCAAAAAAGGCTACCGTAGAGTTTATCAAGCAGTTTGCACGTGTTTATACGTTCAACCCGTTGCTCACTGTGGGACTTGGCGGACTCATTGTCAACTGAACTTGGAAGCATTAATCTCCCGCAAAGCCAAAAAATTAAGTCACGCCCTCACCGGACGTGACTTTTTGCATCTAATCACACTCAATGCACACGATGCTGCCGCGCACTCGCCAGCACTACGTCAATCATCGATGAGACGAGCAATAACGGTAGCTATGAGGTCGTTGACGGCTGTCTTGTAATTGGGATTAGCCTCGGTTGCGACACGATTAGCAATAATCGAGCACACCGTCATTGCACGATGCCCTAAAATGCGGGCCAGGCCTTGCAATGCCGCACTCTCCATCTCATAGTTTGTGATGTGCCCACCGGCATACTCAAATGCTTCGATGCGGTGGTTCAGTTCAGGCTCGGCCAGGCGGGCACGCACTTCGCGCCCCTGCGGGCCATAGAAGCCCACGGCCGATATCGTGTAGCCTCGCACCATGTCGTCGCGGCCAATACGCTCCACGAGCCATGGGTCGGCATCCACGACATAGGGCTTGGCAAATAGCGGGTTCCAATTAACAAACTTGCAGAACTCGCGCTCAAAGTCCAGGTCACTCACGGCGTTGCGCTGTGCATAGTAGTTCAGCACTCCGTCGAAGCCTAATGCCTTAGTGGCAATCACACTGGTGCCAACGGGCACATAGGGCTGCAGACCGCCACTGGTGCCAACGCGCACGATGTTGAGCGTGCGGTGCTCATCTTTTGGCATACGCGTTGAGAAATCGACGTTGGCCAGGGCATCAAGCTCGGTCATGACAATGTCGATATTATCACCACCTATGCCATGCGATAATGCCATGATAGGCTTGCCGTGATAGGTTCCGCCTATCGTATGAAATTCGCGACTCGACACCTCGAAGTCCTTAGTATCGAAGTAAGAAGCAATCATGTTAACCCGCCCGGGGTCGCCGCAGATGATTATGTTGTCGCACAGCTGGTCGGGGCGCAAGTGGATGTGGAACACTGAGCCATCGTCATTGATGATGAGTTCGGAATCAGGAATTATTTTCTTTTCCATAACAATGTCTTTAATGATGAATAAAAAGCAAAGTTACACATTTTTCTTGTAACGGCTACCAAACCGCATACAATTTAACTATTTTTTATTTAAGTCAAGACATCACTTTTCACTCAAAATAATCATTATCAATTCATTGACATCATCCACATCGACTGCGCCGGTGCCATCAATGTCGGCATTGCCACCATACTGGTCGGGGGTGGACTTGCCAAGTATTATGGCAATTACTGCGTCAACATCATCCACATCGACGGTGCCGTCGCAGTTCACATCACCCACGATGCCGGCCTGGGCACCTTCCATAAACACGAAAGAGATCTCGCCGTTGCCATCGAGGCTGATGTGCGTTATAGGTTTGTGCATGAGGTACGACCCATCCACATTGGCGTTATAGAGCGTTGCAGCCGGATTTGAACGGTCGGTAAGGCTGTCGATGTTCAGTTTCGAACTGATTATCGGGTAAGTGTCGTAGTAGGTGTCGTTGGCTATGCTGCGCAACTTGTGGATAGGTGTCATGCGCGGGTGGTCGTTGGTGAAATTGGCCGTGTAGCCATCACTCTTGTTGAACGTGCCCGTGGTGTTCACCACATTGTTTTCCCACAATAGCGGGTCATAGTCCACATGAATAATGAGCAGGCCACGGTCGGGCACATATTTATCCCACGATTGCTTCTGGCGGTTCTCGAGCAGAAAATACTCGTCGGGTTGCGCATCATTATAGATAATGTAGGCTGCGCCATCGGGGTCGGTTATCGGCTTCATTCCCGATATCACATCACCGGGCTTGAGCACAGTGTAGTCGAGCCACCCTGCAAAGTGACGCTCATAGCTTGTCCATGCTGCCGGACACTCGCCACGGCCGTTGGGTCCGTTGTAGCTGCCATGGTCCAGCAAGTCCCAGTCGTCCATGCCATAGTTGCCGCCATAGCCCGTGTCGTACATGTCGGGCAACCCCATGCAATGTGAGAACTCATGGCAAAACACCCCCATTCCCATGCGTGTGCTCCCCGAGGAGCCATACAGCTCGTTGCCGCAAGCATACCGGTTGATATACACACCGTCTTTGCTGATGCCTCCGTTGCCTCCGGTTTCTCCTTCAAAGGCATCGTCGAGAGTCCAGGCGTGCGGCCATATGGTGCCTATCGGCCCGCCTGTGGCCCGCCCGAAGCCGGAATATAGCACAAACACTTGCTCCACCTCGCCGTCGCCATCCCAGTCATATATGGTCCAGTCGATATCATAATCTGCATCGGCTTTCTCAATGGCTTCGGTAATAAATTCCCCGGCATGGTCGAAGCCACCGTACAGTGGCGACTGACCACCATAATATGTGGCCGAATTGCTCACTCGCACCGGGCCATAGACATCAAACTGCAAGTCGAACACTCCGCGACTCATGTCGGAAAAATAGTTGTGGACGCTACCGACCGCACCATCGACATTGAACCCGTCTTGATTGAGCATGTTGCTATAGAACTCAAGAGTAGAAGCATCGGCCGTTGAAAACGGCTTACCCAAGAATGCAGCTAAAATTACAATGGCACGGCGAGAACCCGTGAAATTGCCTGCCGGCTGCCCTACCCTTCTGCTCACACGCGAACGCGTGCTCCTGGGTGCCGCGACACCCTTCATGAGCTCGCGACTCGCCACATGAGCAAGCTCATCATGGCTGCGAGCCGGGAGCTCGTGAGCCAGGACACCGCTATCGTGCAGCCTGCCGCCCGACACCCTGGCGTAGGTATAGGTCAGCCCGTCGGATGTGACAAGGGGCACGTTGTCGCGAGTGATATAATAATGCACATTCTCATCGCCCACGAGCATTACGTCGAGCTTAGTGCCATCGGGCTGGGTAATAGTGCGCCACTGCCGCAGCGCAGGAATTGCACTGGCAGTCAACCAACTGAGCACCAATGCCACCATAGCAAGAAGGAGTATTCTCTTATTCATAACTGTGTGTTAGATAATAATTGTGATATATTCTCTTAACGAGAGCCTTGATTTCATTATTATGCACCAAGCTCACCGCAATGCAAAATTATAAAATAATTATGAATAATGAGCAACCAGCGACTAATTATTACACTTAGGTGTGCCGACAAGGCCAATCCTAAACTCATGTGCTGAAATAAACAAAAAATCCTCATCGCTGCTTTTCCCTATGGTGGGAGTACAGCATGATGAGGATTTCTTTACTTCAATATATGAATTGACTACTTCACTCTTAGCACTTTTCCGCTCCTTACGTCGTTGCCTTTTATGCCATTCATCTTCTTGAGCTGTGCCACGGTAACACCATTGCGCGATGCGATCTTGCTCAGGCTGTCACCCTTGCGCACCTTATAGGTCGATCGTGCTGCTCTGTCCGATGAGCGCTTGCTCACATGGCGACCCTTGCTATAGCTTGCCGAGCTACTTGCCGACAGTGCCGATGCGTAACGCCTTGCAGGTGCATAGCTGCGCGACTTAGTGTAGTTGTTTTTATTAAAGGTGTAGGTGTCGGTGTGAGTGACACGGTTTTGAAAGTCGAAGATCGCCTCAGGATTGATGGCATAGCCCATGAAACGAGTCTCAAAGTGCAGGTGCGGGCCTGTGCTTCGTCCGGTTGAGCCGCTGAGAGCGATGGGCTGGCCGGCTTTAACGGTCTGGTTGGGCGATACGAGGAAGCGCGACAGGTGGCCATACACGGTTTCGAGGCCGTTTTCGTGGCGCACAATCACATAGAAGCCAAATCCGTTACGCTCAAACTTTGTCAGGCGCACCCTTCCGCTGAATGCGGCACGCACTGTGTCGCCCATGGGAACGCCGATATCGACGCCCTTGTGATTACGGCCAAAGGCCGGACGATAGCCATAGTGCGACGTCACGCGGGTGCTGCGCACCGGCATAACATAGCCCTTGAGGTTGATAACCTTGCTCATGGGCACATCACTTTCCTTAAACGGATTGACGAGTCCACTCTCCCACCCTTCGGTATAGATATCGGGCTCTGGCTCTACCTCTTCATAGAGGTCGTTGGCAAAACGTTGTGTTTCTTCGAGTTTGATCTGATCTTTCACTCGCTGCTGACGAGCAAGAAGGTTCTTATGCATCTGCGAGGCATTCTTAGCCGACTGCAGGTTTTGTGCTTGCGCTACACTAAATGTCATAAAGGCCGCTATGGCCACAAAAAATATTTTTCTAAAATTCATCATCATTTTGTTTTTTCAAGTTTTTGAAAACGCAAAAACCTGAAGGTTATAGGTCAAAGTTTAGTTGTTTGTTGGGTGAACATCGCACTACAATCTGATGCCTATCACTAAGCATTAAACTTCAACCCTTAATCATTGAGCTAATTGAGTGCTCTTGTTAAACTTTTGAATGATTTATTTAAACAAATCATAGAAAAAAATCACTGCCGCATACCTGCGGTTGACTCCTCTGGCACTGCCAATGTTGCTGTTGCTGCTGTTGCGCACAGTGCCGTCGCTCTCCACCTTGCCGATGTAGCTGTTGCTGCTGTTGCGCACAGTGCCGTCATCGTAAACTTTGCCGATGTAGCTGTTGCTGCTGTTGCGTATGGTACCGTCACGTTCAATCTTTCCTACATAGGAATTACTCCTGTTGCGTATGGTACCGTCATCGTATATCTTACCCACGTATGAGTTACTGCTGTTCCGTATCGTTCCGTCGCTCTCCACCTTGCCGATATAAGAATTTGACGAACTGCGCAGCTCTTGCGCCATAAGCACCGAAGAGCTCATCATAGCAGTCGCAGCAAGGACAAATGCCAATATTTTTCCACGTAATTTCATAGCCAAATCAAATTTGTTTGCAATAAAAACGTTCAAAATTAGCATTTTATTTTATAACAGTGGCAAAAAACACAGTTAAAAAATGTCACATTTGGTTCAGAACTGTAAAGAGGGCTCGTCTTTCAGCTTATCTGTGACCAGTCGGCCTGCTTGTCATAGAGCTGATGGATGCGCGCATCGAGGGCTTTTCCGGAGGGTGTGGAGAGTTGTGGATCGGCTTTGAGGATTTCTTCGGCATCATCACGAGCCATCTGTACAATCTGGCCGTCTTTGGCCAGGTTTGCCACACGCAGGTTGAATGCGATGCCACTTTGCTGCGTTCCTTCCAAGTCGCCCGGGCCACGCAACTTCATGTCTTCTTCGGCCACGACAAAACCGTCGGACGTCTGCGTCATCACTTCAAGGCGATGGCGGGTGTCACGCCCAAGCTCATATTTTGTCATCAGCACACAATAGCTCTGATCGGCTCCGCGTCCCACTCGCCCTCTGAGCTGGTGGAGCTGCGAGAGCCCGAAGCGCTCGGCATTCTCAATTACCATAACCGAGGCATTGGGCACGTTCACTCCCACTTCAATCACCGTGGTCGCCACAAGAATTTGCGCCTGACCCGACGCAAAGAGCTGCATCTGGTGGTCTTTTTCGGCAGGTTTCATGCGCCCGTGCACATAGGCCACGCGATAATGCGGAAATGTCGCGCACACCTGTTCATAGCCTTGTTCAAGCGCCAAAAGGTCGAGTTTTTCGTTCTCCTCGATAAGGGGATAAACGATATAGGCCTGTCGTCCCTGCCTCAACTGCTGCCCCACAAAGCGATACATGGCATCACGGTCTTTCTCATAGCGCATAATGGTGTTCACCGGCTTGCGTCCGGGGGGCAACTCGTCGATGATGCTCACGTCGAGGTCACCATACACGGTCATGGCCAGCGTGCGCGGGATGGGCGTGGCTGTCATTACCAGCACATGCGGCGGAATCACATTCTTTTGCCACAGGCGGGCACGCTGTGCCACTCCGAAGCGATGCTGCTCGTCGATCACGGCGAGCCCTAAGTTGTGAAACTTCACCACGTCTTCAATAAGAGCATGGGTGCCTATTAGGATTTGCAGCTCACCGCCTAACAGCTGCGCATGGATGCGCTCGCGCTCACGCTTGCGAGTGCTGCCGGTGAGCAGGGCCACCTTCACGCCCAGCGGTGTGGCCATGGCGCTGATGGTTTCGTAGTGCTGTGTGGCAAGAATCTCGGTCGGAGCCATGATGGCTGCCTGGTAATCATTGTCCAGAGCCAGCAGCATCACCATGAATGCCACCACAGTCTTGCCACTGCCCACGTCGCCCTGCAACAATCTATTCATCTGGTGGCCGCTTCCCATGTCGCGCCTCATCTCCTTGATGACTCGCTTCTGTGCTCCGGTGAGCGGGAATTGCAGCACATTGAAGTAGAAATCGTTAAAATATGCCCCCACGCGATGAAAGGTAAAGCCGGGAGCCTTGTCGCCCGAGCGCTTGATATAACGCAATATGTTCAGTTCGAGGAAAAACAGCTCCTCATATTTCATGCGCAGCTGAGCTTGCTGCAAGGCGCGCACACTGGCGGGCTGGTGCATAGCCACAAGTGCCTCGGACAGGGGCATGAGCCTGCGTTTGGCCAGCAGCGATGCCGGCAGGGTATCGGGGATGTTGGCGATGAAAGTCTGTTCAAGCAGGGTGGAAACCAACTTCTGGATGGTGCGCGACGTAAATGAGTGCGAGTGCAGCTTCTCAGTGAGGTTATACACACCTTGCAGTCCCATGGCTTGGGGCTGCGAGGCATTATAGACGTCAAGCTCGGGATGGACGATGTTATAATGATTCTTAAAGACAGTGGGCTTGCCGAATAGCAAATATTCGGTGCCGGTCTTGAGTGAATCGGCAATGCTTTTCACCCGATTGAACCACACAACCTCGATTGTTCCACTGCCATCGCTAAAAAGAGCCTGCAACCGCCGCCGTGCCCCCTCGCCCACCATTGTAATCGACACAAAGCGCCCCCGCAACTGAATAAACGGCATCTCGCCATTGACGTCGGCAATGCGGTGTATGGTGCTGCGGTCAACATGCCTGAACGGGAAGTAGTACAGCAAGTCGCCAAAGGTGTAAATACCCAGCTCCTTATTCAGCAACTCGGCACGCCGGGGTCCCACACCAGGCAGATATTTTATGTCGTTTTTCAGAGGGTCAGCCATCATTCATCAGCATTTCGGCCACTCGCAGGTCGCTCGAATTTGTTATCTTTATATTTCTCACATCGCCTTCGATCAAGCACACCTCATGACCGGCGCTCTCGACTACCGAAGCGTCGTCGGTAAAGGCGTCGTCATAGGGTTGCCTATAGGCCTCTCGCAGCACGTCGAGTCCGAAGGCTTGTGGTGTCTGCACAGCACGCAATGCGCTCCGCATCAGTGCCTGGGAGTGTCCGCAGGCATCCAGCATGCGCACGCTGTCGGTAACCGGCACGACAGGAATTGCCGCCCCCGTCTCGCGCGCGGCATCGAATGCGGCTTCGATGACGCGCATCGGCACCAGCGGACGCACGCCATCGTGGATGGCAACTACAGCACCGCCATCAGCATCTGCGATGGCGTTCAGGCCGTTTAGCACACTGTGAAAGCGCGTTTGGCCTCCGGCCACCAGCCGGTGAGCGACAGCGAAACCATACTCGCCGCACAAGCTTCGCCAGGTGTCGAAATGTGCCTTGGGCAACACCACGATTATCTCACCGCCCACAGCTGCATGAGTTGAATAAAATGACGCAAAACGCTCAATGGTGCGCATCAGCACCGGTCGGCCTGCAAGAGGCACAAATTGCTTGGGCACCACCGAACCAAATCGGGTGCCACTGCCGCCGGCCACTATTATGGTGTAATTCTTCATGTGCTTAAATCAGTTGATTGGAGTTTCGGGAGCATCGCCATGCCACAAGCGTCGCATGCGCTCGGCCAGTCGGTTTTCAACGGCATTGTCCTGGGGCGTCCACAACGTGGGGTGGTTGAGTTGCTCAGGCATATACTGCTGCTTGACAAAGTGCCCCGGGAAATCGTGGGCGTACTTATAGTCATGGCCATAGCCCAACTCCTTCATGAGCGTGGTGGGCGCATTGCGCAGATGCAGCGGCACCGGAGCGTCGCCGGTTTTCTCGACAATGGCCTGTGCCTCGGCAATGGCCAGGTAGGCGCTATTACTCTTGGCCGAAGCAGCCAGATAGATGGCACATTCGCTCAGAGGGATGCGGCCTTCGGGCCACCCTATCTTGTTAATAATGTCGAATGTGGCATTAGCCAGCAACAAAGCCGTGGGATTGGCAAGGCCGATGTCCTCGGCTGCAAGGATGCACAGGCGACGGGCAATGAATTTCGGGTCTTCACCGCCGGCAATGAGCCGCGCAAGCCAATAGACAGCGGCATCGGGGTCGCTGCCGCGTATGCTCTTGATAAACGCCGAGATGATATCGTAGTGCATCTCACCGTTTTTGTCGAAGGCGACAGGATTCTGCTGCAACCGGCTTGTCACTATCTCGTCGTTGATGACAAACGGGTCGTTGGCACCTATCGACTGCATAATCAGGTCGAGGATGTTGAGCAGTTTTCGGGCATCTCCTCCGGCAAACCTCAACAAGGCCTCGGTCTGCTCTACACGCACCTCACGGCCTTGAAACATCTTGTCGGTTTTCAAGGCACGGTCAAGCAGATGCAGCAGGTCGTCCTTGCCAAGTGGATTGAGCACATATACCTGTGCACGTGATAATAGCGGCCTGATGACTTCAAACGAAGGGTTCTCGGTCGTCGCGCCGATAAGGGTCACAGTGCCATTCTCCACAGCTCCGAGCAGTGAGTCTTGTTGCGACTTATTGAAGCGGTGAATTTCGTCGATAAAGAGCACCGGTCGTCCCTTGGTGAACATGCTTCGGGCATCGGCCCGGCACCGGTCCAGCACTTCACGCACCTCTTTCACCCCGCTGGTCACTGCCGACAGGGTGTAAAACGGCACTTGCGTCTGCTCGGCAATGATGCGCGCCAGCGTAGTCTTCCCCACTCCCGGCGGCCCCCACAGGATGAACGAGGAGATATTGCCGCTCTCTATCATGCGGCGTATCACCGCCCCTTCACCCACCAAGTGCGATTGTCCGATATAGTCGTCGAGCGTGCGAGGTCGCATGCGCTCAGCTAAAGGCTCATACATAATAATATAATTTAGTAAACAAGCTGACGAGTAAACAA
>DGVT01000063.1:70448-72052 GCA_002395965.1 Porphyromonadaceae bacterium UBA4277 | reverse complement strand
CTCGTGCGCGTGCCGCTGGGCTGGACTTCGGGCGTGGATATGTGCGCACTTGCTAACCCGCAGGAGAAAGGCACGAGCGACTTCGACACCACCATCAAGCAGACCGTGGAGATGCGCTCGCCCGATGGCTCGGCCGATATCTATCAGCTCATTGCAGGCCTGTGTGTGGCATGCCGTCACGGCTTCGAGATGGAGAATGCCCTCGACGTGGCTCAGCGCACCTATGTGAACGTGAACATTCACGACAAGGCCAACGAGCAGGTGCTCAACACCCTCGACCAGCTGCCCGACAGCTGCGTGGCCAGTGCCGACTGCCTGGAGCGCAGCCGCAAGGTGTTTGAAGAGCACGGAGTGTTCAGCCCCGACATGATCGACGGCATTATCGCCGGGCTGCGTGCCTTCAACGACCGCACCCTGCGTGCCGATGTTGAGAACAAGCCCGAGGAGTTGCAAGAGCTTGTGCAGCAGTACTTCCACTGCGGCTGATGTGCAATTCAAGTTCCAAGCCCTCCAGGGCTTGAGAACTCACCTATAACGAAATAGGGCAGAAGAGCCCAAGAACTATTTTTTTTGTAGCAGTCCCGTGCGCAACATTGTGTGCACGGGACTGCTGTTTTAGGGTAAGCCGAGGTGGTGCATCGTTAGAAAATCGTTTGAAAACAGCAACAATAGTAACAATCAATAACATTCAAGTTAATTTTTTCTTAAATTGTAATTTGTAATTGATAATTATGTAGTAAATTTGCAAATTGGAATATTACGAAATTAATTGTCTGAATATAAATGAATAATAAAATTTTCTTAAATATGAAAATTCATAACCTTATTCTTCGGCTTTTACTGTTGGCAACTATAATCGTGTCGCCTCTGTCGGCGAGTGCTATTACGGGTAACTTCGACGATGCGGGTGGCGGCCAACTCCACAAGATCGGTGAATTTGGCAAGAACGCCCCGAGCATGAAGCAAATCATAAAGCGATAAAATGCCCTGAGTATCATCATGAGAAATTAGTGGGGCGGAAATCGTCGCATTGAGTTATGTGTCTGCCGGCGCTATCTAAACGTGAGTGAGATAGCGCCGGCAGACAGTTGTTAAAAATATGGGAGCTCTCCGGAATCGAGCTCACGTTGTAATAGGTGCAAAAAAAATCCTCGACATCAACGTCGGGGATTGCTTAACTAATTAACCTTCTAATACCATTAACATAAACCTTAATACAAACTTGAAAATTCGCAACCGTCATCACGACGCCTGGATTTTCTTAACCTTAAAAACTAATACCATGAAAAACCGATGCAAAAGTAGTACCAATATGTTATACAACATAATTTTCGAGCAGAATAATGTTAATATTTAACATTTGTTGTGTTTGGGATGCTCCTATTTCTATGTTGTTAACATATATTTGCAATAAAGTGCATTTTCGGTGTGGCTATATGTGCCGCCCATTGCGAGGTTCCTGCTACTGTGAAGAGTGTCAGCTCCGGCACGCTGGCGCCTGCCATTTTCATCGTCTCATTGATTTTTTAGACTATAAGTAACATAAGTTTCATAGGGGCTGGCGCCTGCCATTTTCATTGTTCGGCTGGATTTGCAATCCGGCC
>DGVT01000063.1:70182-70401 GCA_002395965.1 Porphyromonadaceae bacterium UBA4277 | reverse complement strand
GCCGCCGGGTAACCTGCGGATTTGTAATCCGCCACCCCGTGATGGCTACCGCTGTGCCGTGCCGGTGCGGGGATTGCAAATCCCCCCGTTAATCCCTGGCGGATTGCAAACCCGCCAGAACTGGTTTCAGAGATTATGTTTTCTTTTGTTGCTTATAGTCTATAAACTCAGTGGTAATTGCATTAGGCCAAATGCTCGTTCGGCTGGATTTGCAATCCG
>DGVT01000063.1:47803-70110 GCA_002395965.1 Porphyromonadaceae bacterium UBA4277 | reverse complement strand
TAACCTGCGGATTTGCAATCCGCCATCCCGTGATGGCTACCGATGTGCCGTGCCTGTACGGGGATTGCAAATCCCCCCGTTAAGTTCTGGCGGATTGCAAATCCGCCAGAACTGGACTTGATGTTTTGAGTAGCGTAGTGCCGTTAGATGAAGTCGAGGATGAATCCGACAAATGTGGTGGCTGCCATCAGGATGAGTGTGTAGAGCACCGAGCGCCACAGGCAGCCGGCAGTGCTGTGGGGTGCCAGCGGCGAGCGGTTTTTCTTTTTCTTGCTTTTCTTTTTCTTCGGTCTGGCGGTTGAAGCCGGTGCCGTGCTTCGGTGTGCCGCTGGGCGTTGAGGTGTCTCTTCCACGAAATTGATTTTTTTGCGATAGGGTGGTGGGGTGGTTTTGACGGGTGCCGGAGTGGCCTGGTGTGAAACGTTGCTTTTGTTGGTTGAAGTGCTACTTCCCGGTGCTTTAGCCGTGGCTTTGTGCCTATAACCCGGCACACGCTCGCTGCCGAGGCATTGCGGGCAAATCACCACGCCTTGCGTTTCGTGAAGTTGCTCGTCGGACACCTCAAGTGTCTTTCCGCATTTCTTGCAGACCCACTCCATAGCTGTGTTGACTAAATAATAGTAGTAAGTAAACGGTTGCTATTGCATTGTTACACATAGTGTATAACAGCCTTGCGTGTTATGCGCCAAGCTCCGTTGTCGAGCACGGCTTCTCCGGGTGCGTCGGTAACGATGGCTGTTTTGCCGGTAGAGACCTGAATGGCTGTGCCGGTGCATGCGTGTGTGAGGTTTTCGGTGGGCATCATCAGTGCGAAGCGTTGTGCGTCGGCATTGTCGATGACGGTGAACGTGCCGTGCAGGCCGTCGGTGGTCGTGAGCTCAAACAGTGAGTTGCCCAGTTCGAAGTGCTGGCTGGCACGCGTAAAGCAGTCTTTGGCGTCGGGCTTGGCCAGGTAGATGGTCTGTGGCGCGGTGCGTGGTGGCGGTGTTGCGGCGTCGGCCGGTTGCGTACGTCGTGCGGTGACACCTGTTCGGGGCCTTGTGCCGTCGGTCACCTGTGTGAGATGTGCCCTCAATGCGTCGCGCAGCTTGTTAACCTCGCGTGCACTCTCTTCGGCCAGCTGGCGCATGTTCTTGTCGGTGTTTTCCAGCTCAATGCGCATGGTCTCCTTGACCTCGGCCAGCTCGCGCCGTGTGATGTAGGCCATCACTCCGGCTCCCACGGCCAGCAGTGTTGCGATGCCGCAAGCCACTACGAGCCAGCCTAATCCGCCCGTATGCTGCGGGGCTTCGGCTTTCGGTTCTACCTGTGCTTGTGCCGTGGATGTGACGCTGGGTATTTCTTCCACTTGCACGCTGTCGGCATTGGTCATGGTGTCGCTCACCCACTGGAGGGAGTCTTGAGCGCTTGCCGTGAGGCAGCACGCGGCTGCTATGGCGATGATGAAATGCTTTTTCATGACGTAATGTGAGATTGTTTGACTAAAATGATTGGTTTGAAGCGCGCAGGCGGCTGATGGCGTCGTTGTTGAGGTTCTTGAGCAGGTTGTACCTGATCACTCCCACGATGGGGTAGAAGAACGGCACGTCTTCGACGACGTCGGCTGCCTCGTAGCGTCCTTGCAAGAAGGTGTTGATGCCGGCGGTCAGATAGTTGGCCAGGTCATCTCCCAGCACGTTGCAGAAGATCTGGAACACGTTGTTGTCGATGCCAAACTCGTCTTTCATCACCTTGTCGCACAGGCCGATGAAGAATGTGTTGAATTCCTTTACCTGCTCGACGAGAGCTTCGCGCTTGGCCGGGTCGTTCATGTCGCCGTAGGTGAGCTGCTCGGCTCCGAGCATCGAGTAGCAATACTTGATGTTGTTAACGTTGCGAGCGGTGTATAGGCTCGTGTCGGCACGTCCGTCAAGTCGCTGGTTCTCGAGGCGTATTCCGCCTCGGCAAGTGATTTGCTTCGGACATTCGGTTTCGATTTTTATTTCAAACCGCTCGGTGTAGGTCTTTCCATAGACGCGCTCGATGATGGTCTGTGTGAGTTCCACGACTTGCGAGTGCGAGCCGAGGATGTTCAGGATTTTCGAGCCGGTTCCGCTGAAGTATATCTGCTTTGGCATGATGAAGCCTCGTGCGTGCATGGCCTTTGCAATGTAGTAGATGATAGCGGCATAGAAATAGATGAACACGAGTTTTCGCTGTCCGTCGTTGCGCAGTAGCACGTTGTAGCTGTAGAGGTTGCGGTCGATCTCGCGCAGGTCGCGCAGTTCCTCCACGTTCTCGATCGAGAACAGGAACGCGTTGATGTCCTCACTGCGCTTGCCGCGCATGATGTCCTGCATGATGCTTGTGAGATAGGCAATGCCGGTTGAGCGGTCGTTGTCGATGATTTGCTCGAAGTAGCGCGTGTAGTGCTGCAGCAGTGGGTTGTTGTCGGCGTCGCGCTCGCCAAAGGCATCGCCGAAGATGGCATTTCCGGCAAATCGGAACGATGATATTGCCACTGGCTCGCTGCGCATTCCGTCGGGTGCGGGCTGGTAGATTACCGTGTCGCTTGTGCCGCCGCCAATGTCGATTGAGACATAGCTGCTTCCGGTCACGTCGGCACTCTTGTAGTAGTAGGCCGGTGCTATCGACTCGGGGTAGGCTTGCAGGTGGTCGGCTACGTCGTTGCCAATGTAGGTGCGGAACAGTTCTTCCCATGTGTCTTGCAGTTTGCGGCGGTCGCTGCCGCCCATGCTCACGGGGTAGAAATACACCACATGCACGTTGCGCAGGTCAACGTTTTCGAGTAGTGTCTTGGCCTTGATGAGCAGTGTGAGCTCGCGCAGGAATTCTTTGGCAAGCGTGGTGTCGCCCATCCACTTGAGTCCGGTGGTCACGTCGTAGCCATCGAAGAACTTGCGCTCATACAGGAATGGGATGTTCACGTCGTGGAACAAGCGCCGTCCGCCATCGCTGCCTACGTTGCTGGCCAGTGCCGAGCGCAGTGGGAAGCCATACACGTTGTCGATTTCGGGCGGCAGGAACTCGATGCGCTGCAACTGCTCGGCGATGTCGAGCCCGCCATGCTTGAGCAGCGATGCCACGAGCACCTGCTCGGCGCCGCTGGCAAACGTGAGCGGCTCGCTTGTCTGTCCGCGTTCGGCCCACTCGAGGTGAGTGTTGGTGGTGCCGAAATCAACGGCAAAGATCAGCTCGCGTGCCGAGGGCGTATATTTCTTCCACATGGGCAGGACGATGCCGTTGAAAGTGCCCAGGTCGTTGGTCACGGTGGCTTCGGCATAGTCCCATGTGCCGTTCACGTCGTAGTATTCGGTGGTGTAGATGCTGCGGGCGCGCTGCTTGCTTGTGACCTGAATGGTGGTGGCGTCGCTGCCGTCGCACAAGAAGCGCAGTGAGGCTTTCCCGCCATTGATCATGCTGAACAGCTGCACCGTGTAGTCGTCGTTGCGACCGGTGCGCACAAAGGGGAAGACCGCCGTGCTGATAATCGTGTCCACCACGCGGCCTGTGCCGCGACGCTCGTCGAAGGTCCACGTGTGGTCGCTGATGGCAAAGTAGCGCCGTGTGAGCTCTATGTAGCGCTTCTTGATGGGGATGCGCAGGGTCACTAGTACGCTGCCGTCGGCATTCTCCTCGATGTCGAGCATGTTGCGTCCCAGCACGCTGTGCTTCAGGTCGTCGGCCTTGAACCAGCGGAAAAACTCAGGCTTGAGCGGCAGCAGGTAGCCTCGTGTGGGCTCCAGGTCTTTGCTCTTGAGATTGCCGTCGAAGAAGTGGTTGCGGTCGATAGCATTGCTCACTCGTATTATGTTCTCTTCCAGGAAGTCGGCTGTGGTGATAAAGGGGTACTGAATGCTTGTGTCGGGCAGTTTGCGCTGGTCGATGGGCGTTGCGCCTGCAATGACCTCGGTGGCACTGTCCCACTCACGGTCGATGTATTTGAAGTGCTCCACGCTGCCGTTAAAGCCGGTGCGCAGCACGAGCGGCATCACCTTTCCGGCGGGTTGAGGCATGCTGGGCTGGATCACGAAGTCGCTCTCGCCGGCACTGGTGCGAATGTCGGTCACGCGCTTGTGGTAGAAGCGGGCACCAAGCACGCTCACATCGGCGGCGCCGTTAAAGCGGTCGTAGGTCTGCTCGAGCGTCTCGAGGATGGTTGCCGCCCGCTCACGGTCGAGGGCGCTGGGGTTGGGGATGACTTGCACAATGCGCTGGTATAGTGCTGTGCGCTCGCGACGCAGATATTCCAAGTTGTGCATCATATAGCTATAGACCATGCCCACCTTTTCGCGCAGCACGGGGTAGGCGTTGAACAGGAGGTACATGTAATATACAAACTCCTCGTCGCGCACCCACAGCGGCCTGTCGGTAGAGAACAGTGCCACTCCCTGCTCCACCTTGATGGCCTCGATGGGAGCGCTCACCGGAGCTGCCATCACCAGCGATGCCGGCGACGTGCCGCCCACCACCTGGCTGCCCCACAGCAGGATGTACCAGTCGTGCAGGTCGTCGAAGTTATACACCTTGTCGGAGGTGAGAAACAGCTCAAGCGTCTCGCCGTAGAGGCGGTGCTGGCCGGAGGCCTTGAGCTGTGCCAACTGCTCGTCGCGGTTCCAGCGCACAAGGCGCAGATAGTCCTTGTGGTTCTCAAAGTCAAACAGCAGCTGTGCCACGTCGAGCGCATTCGACACCAGCCGCTCGTTCATGGCAGCACCACGCAGGTAGGGGTTGCTCAGGGCTGTGAAGGCATTCTTGACCAAGTCGAGCTGTGCAAACGGGCTGGGGATTGCCGTGCGCGGGTTGCGCGACAGTCCGCCGTCGGGGTCCTTGATGCGCTGGATGTCGTCGTCGGTATAAGGCTCTACGGCAATCCAGTCTTCCTCGCCTGTGCGAGCCGTCTTGTTGCTATATGAAAGTATATTGCTCATAGTCTTATATATTTAATTCTGTTTCTTGAGTTAACCATAGTTTGAATATCGGATCAACAAAGATGAAATGGTCGCCGTCATGCTCAATGATGTCTTTGTCTTGTAGAATGCGCTTGTTGCGAGCTATGGTATTGGCATTGCCCAAATGATAAATCTGATTGGATTTGACCGATGCCAGTTGCTTCACGCCATCGTTGATTGCTCTAAGCATAGCCTTTTGACTTGGAGTGAGTAGTTCCATGTCGTTTTGGAACATAGGGGAGTTTGTGTCGATAAGGCGTTGTAATGCCGTTGCAAAGATTTCATCAGTCACTTCATTATTGGTAGCATTCCACACAAAGAAGCATAATTGTTGCACATACCACGAGTGGCATTGTGTTACATGGCAAATGTGCTCAGCCATCTTTAATGAAATTCCTTTCCCTGTTTTAGCAAATGCTTCAACGATAAACTTAACCCAATATTCTTGCTCAATTTTTTTGAGCCATATAACCTGGCCAAAACGATAGAATGGTTTGGACGAGTCGTTGAAAATGTCTGTCATCATGTGGCGCTTGCTGCCATAGAGACAATAAGACACATTGTGCTGATGCTGCCACACCGACCTCATCTTGCCTTCCATGTCACTATACTGCGGTATGCGGGCAAGTTGCTGGAACTCATCTATGCATACAATAATGCGCAGATTCTTGTCTTTTGCAATCTTCTCGGGAAGTGCTAAAATCTCAAGTTTGTCGCGTTCTTGAGGTTCAAAACGCAGGTCAAAGGTCAGGAAGTCGGTCAAATCATCTTTTATAACCAGTTGTGGCACCACACCTGTAAGGAATTTCTTCATCTCTTTGAGCCCCCTTTCAAAACGTGAGGCGGCACACGACATCACACGGCTTGCAAAAGTACGATAGAATTCCGTTTCATCATTTATAGAAAATGCATCTATGCGGCATATTCTCACATTCTCGTTTTCGTCGGCAAGTTCATCAGTTACCATCTTGACCAGCGAGCTTTTCCCCCAACGTCGTGGTGAAATGAGCATAACGTGTATTCCCGACATTAATAATTGTTTAAGCAATGCCCGGTCTTCTGTTCGATCGATAAAATTATCTTTTTCGACCAATGAACCATATTGAAAAGGTGAAACCATGATGTTTATTCTATTGTTGTTTTCCGATTGCAAATATATGAAAAGTTACATAAATGTAAGTTACATAATTGTAACTTTTTTAGGGGAGTATTTCTTTGCTATATGAAAGTATGTTACTCATAACATGTATATTTAGCTGATTATTATAATAACGATAGTGCTTAGTGATTTATTTGAAACTTATAGGTTTTTATTTCATTTTGAGCACGCGCTCTACTGAGTCGTTGCGATAGATGTGGTTGCCGCAATAGTCGCGCACCATGAGTGTAACGACTCTGTTGTCATCGATTGGGTTGATAGGGTCGATAGGTATGCCCGGACCCACAAAGCCGGAAATATCCTCGCCGGCAATGTTGCCGCTCATCGGCGTCAGTTCATTGCCAACGCCTTCACGCTCCATAATGTGCATACTGCTGATATGATGAGTCTTTGATGCTGTCTTATTATATAATTCTCTTAAGAAATCAATAATAGCCTTTCCTCCGGAACATCTATACTTATCTGCATCTAATACCCCTGTGTCAGATAACCATAAAACAATGTAATGTTCATTCGTATATATAACAACGCGGCACCTGATGTCAAGTTTATCTTCATTAAACCAAAGTGAAATATTTTTACCGTTTCTACTTCTATATGGTATCATTTTTTTGATAATGGTATCTCCATGATAAGGAATTATAGAATCAATCTTGCAAGACAATAATTTGGCTAAGAATTCAGATGTTATTGTTTCATCGGTTATAACAAAATGCTGACAAACATTTAAGAATTCGTCAAAGCCATCTCGAGTAATGCATCTTGTCGTATAAATGTCTTCTGGCAATAACGAAATTTCAAGGCTGTCAATTTTCATATTCGAGAAATGAGGAATGTCATTTATATTCTCAGACTTACAAATTAAAAATGAAAGCGAGATTATAAAACTAAAAGATATTTTTAATATTGATTTCATTATTGGATGATTAGTGTTTTTTATATATGTAGTTATCACTTGAAGATGAATTATTATTGCTAATAACAATTTCAGATGATATAATGTCTATTATGTGCTCTGTGCAGTATAGGACATAATGCTTTAACGGTAGGGTTGTGCCATATAATTGTTTAAGACCTTCATCTAACAACCAGTTTATATACATTGAATTTTCCACTATATAAAGAGGATGTTCTCGCTTATTAACGGGTGGTATTCCATTCCATCTAAAATGTTCCAGAGTTAATCGATAAGCAAAAACGCTATCAAATGACACATCTATAAGACTCTTATTATTAAATGGTTCCAGTTCGATATTTAATGAATTCGCATCATAGTTGATGCTATATAAAGAACATTCACCAGAAAGTTTTCTTATAGGAATCCATATTTCTTTTGCTTTTTTAGTCATCATACCTTATTTCAATTTTTTTGTGACCATTAACTTGCTTTTCAATAGTCGGTGCTCCATCGGAACTCCCTCGTCTTAAAATAATAGTTTCTCCATTAGAATTAACACCTCTCTTTGCCTTACCATATTTGGTGGAAAATGTTTTAACTTCAGAGAGTTTCAGATCTTTAAAGTCTTTCTCTGCTGATTTAAAACCGCCTTGCTTTCTGAAGTTTTAGTATTGCCTTTCGTAATTCTTCCTAATTCAGCAGACTCTAAAATGTCAGAAAAGCTTTTTTGTGCTTTATGTGAATTCCGAAAATTCTGAATGGCTGTTTTTATTATATTGTAATCTTTCTTAATATTAAATATTTTGGCTATATCACCAATATAAGGAATGATTGACAAACCGCTTATTACGGCACCAACCCATTCCTCATTGCTGACTTGTAATGCTGTATTTGTGGCATCGGCCGCACCTGTGGGATCTACTATGCCTGCAAGATCAAGACCGGCACTTAGCACCTCACGTCCCTTAAGAGTGTAATTCCCGCCCCAGTCAACTCCTAATCGTGCCGCATTGACGTTGACACTTATTTGGTTGGTAGTGAATGTGACGCTTGAACTGTTTTTGCCTCTTATTATAATGTCTTCGCCATCGTCATCGCCATAGCTGATAGGATTCCCGGCGCACCAGGCGTAGGGGGAGATGTGGTAGTATTTCTCGGCGAGGCGGTCCTGCGTGGGGGTGCGACCTATGGGCCTTGTTGAAATTGTGAAATCATAATCCTCTGTCAGTTATAGTTCTTAGGCTGCAAATCTATGAAAAAGTTACATAGATGTAAGTTGCAAATATGTAACTTTTTCAATATGGTTAGTTTATTCTAAATGCTATCTTGAATTGTGTAACTGACCTTGGCTTATCTAATTGATGTTCTCGTAGCGGTCGCGCACGATGGTGGTGGCGGCGCGGTTGAACAGGTCGAGCAGCTTGTACTCGGTGGTGCGGGTGCTGTACTTGGCATCGCGGCTCAGGCGGTTCATCTCGGCCTTGAAGGTGTTGTTGTCCACGGTCTTGCGCCCGAGCAGCGTCTTGCGCGTGTGCACATGGTGGATTGCGTTGCTCATGTCGTTCTCGCCCATGTTGAACAGCTGCACGCTGCGGTTGTTGTCATACATCTCGCTGAGCCACTCCACATAGCCGCGCATGAACTGGTCGGTGAGTGTGCGGTAGAACTGCGAAGTGAGGAAGTCGCTCTTGAGCTTGGGCTCGTCTTCGGTGAATCCCTGGCCTATCATGCCGCGTAACCCGGTGCGCAGGAACAGGAACAGCAGGTGGAAGCGCACGAGCGGCTCGTAGATGAGGCGGCGTGTGCTTGCCCCGAAGGCGAGGAAGTCGATGTCGCGCACATCTTTCTCCAGCCCGAATTCAAATGCCATGGTGGGCATCGGGTAGCCGTTTTGGTCGGTGAGACGGCTGTCGGCGATGCCGGCAAACTTGAGGGGTGCCAGTGCCGCCACCATCTCGATGAGGTGGGCGCGGTTGCGCTGGCCGTGCTCGCCGGGGTCGTAGGCGTAGGGCTTCGACACTTCCTGGTCGCCAATGTAGAAGATGGCGTTCAGGTCGCTGTCGTTGGCGCCGGTCAGCGTTTCTTTGTAGTAGTAGAGTGCGCTCTGGGTCTTGACGATGAAGTCGGCCTTGTCGATGCGGTGGTCATCGTTGTGCTCGATGTTGAAGTAGGGCAGCACGGTGATGCCGCCTATGGGTGCGCGGCGCAGCACATCGCGGTTGTTGATCTCTAAGTTCTTGGCCTGGCGCAGGTTCTTCACCATGATGGGGAAGCCGGCAGCACCTGTGCCGCCGAATATCGAGCTGATGAAGAAGATGCGGTCGCCGGCGTTGAACACATTGGCAAGAGCCTTGAACTCGTCGCTGTCCTTGATTTCGTTCAGTGCCACACTGCCTATGTTGGGCGAGCCCACAAAGCCGATGTTCATCTTGTTCTCGAGCTGATAGTCGGCAAAGAGCAGCGAGGTGAGCGCCTGGTTGGCCTCGTTCATGGTGTCGTAGCCTATGAAGTCGCGGAACTTCTCGCGCTCCACGGCGCTGAGATTGAAGATGAACGTGTCGTTGAGCTGAATGGTGCTGTCGCTCATGATCTCTCGCAGTGTGACGATGCGGTTGGCAAAAAAGCCTTCTACATTCACCTCGTTGCCGTAGAGCCTGTTGCGAATGGTGCGGTAGTTGGTCAGCAACGCCTCAGTGCGCTTGAGGTCTTCGTTGCTCTTGTGCGGGTCGATGATAACGGGCACAATTTCCAGGTTGGGGACGGGCTTGCCGTCTTCATCTACGGGGCGCACACCGGCGGCCGAGAGCATCAGCAGCGACTTCAGCACCCGTGAGCCGGTTCCTCCTATTGCTAAAAGAAATAGACGCATGATATTCTGAATTTGACTTATTACTGTGGGATGGGAGTGTGGCGGCAGTTGGTGCTCCACCAGCGCATCGAGAACGATGCCACGACAAAGAGCACGGCGGCCCACATCATGTTCACCATTTCAAAGGTGAGCGACTCGGTCGCATAGCTCAGCCCATTCTCGTCGAAGACGTGGCTGTTGATCGCATAGCCTGCGATGGGTGCTATCAGCACCACTAATGCTAACATCACGAGCCAGTGATACCAGCGGTCGAAGCGCACCGAGTTGATGGCGTAGTAGTAGATGCCTGCCATGGCCCATGCCACGGCGATGGTGATGAGCGGAATGGTTTCATACAGCCCGAGATTGTAGAGCTGGTCGCTGAAGCCCGACACGGCATAAACGGCCTCGTAGGCATTCACGCGCATGACGTAGAATAGCACCGTGAGCACGATGCCTGCAATGAGATAGATGAGATGTTGCTTTTTCATATCAAGAGCTATTTTATTCTGTGTTAATAGTTTATCGATGTTGCGCCGAGTGGTTTGTCGGAATTCGCAAAATTTTTTTGTCGCTTTTTGTCGGAATTCGCAAAATTTTTTTGAGAAAAATGTCGGAATTCGCAAAATCTTGCCCTCTCAGCGTTCCAAGTGCAGCTTGATGGTGGTGTAGTTACCGCCTGAGCCGAATGCGCTTGCAATGCCTGTGAGAAACTCTTTCAGGCCTAACGTGGTGGTGGCAAAGTCCGGTGCGCCGGGGTTGACATCGCTCTGTGCCGTGCTCTGCTCGATCCACGCCGGGAAGTCGTTGGCAAGCGAGATGGTGATTTCGTCGCGCGGCTCGGTGAGCTTGCCGGTGAGGGTGATCAGGTGTGTCTTGCCGTCGAGGTAGGAGCGGTTGTTGCCGGTAATCATGCTTTGGTCAACGGGCACCACCTTCATGGTGAAGCCGCTGGTGGAGTGCAGCTGATAGTTGGCGGCGTCGGCGAGAAACTGTGCCGACTTGTGCATGCTGCTCAGGTTCACTGCTATGGTGAAGCACATGATGCCGGTGGTCTTGTCGCCCTCGCAGCGGGTGAGCCGGGCTGCATCGTGGTGATCGACGCGGAATCGTCCGGCATTGTCTTTCCAGTCGGGTATTACGCAATAATCGACAGCGGCTTCGGCCTGATTGAAGCGGTAGCTGTTGCGCAGGGCCGCCGGTTGCATAAACTGGGCATAGTCGGCACCGGCTGCCATGGCATCCATGACGGGCGTGTCGGCAATCACGAGCAGGTAGAAGGGTCGCTGGCCGGTGTAGTTAAACGGCTGGTTGTTATATGGGTAGTATTTGCCTTGATAGTCGCCCATGAGCTGATGCACGATGATCGACTTGCCCTTGTACTGCTTGAAGATGCGTGTGGCGAGGCTGTTCTCCTCGTTGAAGATTTTCTCCACACTCACGTCGCGAGTGTCGGCAGGCGAGTAGATGAGGTCGGTCACCAGCACGCTCACGTTGCCGGGGCGCTGTGCGGCAAGGATGTCGTTGAAAATCTTCTGGAAGTCGGTGAACGAGGCGTTGCCCACGCCCTGCGTGCTGGCATAGATGTTGCGGTCTTGCAGAAACTGGTCGATGCTTCCCTGATAGGGGTAGATGCCGTCGTTCACGATGTTGATGGCCACGTTGCCCGACGGGAAGTGGTTGATGAGGTCGTTGACAGCTTTCTTGAGCTGGCCGCGGCCGCCGGGGGCGTCGTAGGGCACCATCGAGCCGCTGCGCTCAAAGTAGATGGTGAGCGACAACTGCTGCAGGCCATATTGCGTGACGTTCCAGTGCATGGGCGGGCGCAGGCTGGCCCCTTGTTCCTCGATGAGCGAGGCCAGGGCGGCAATGTCGATTTGTCCGTCGTCGGTCAGATAGTCTTTGTAGCGTTCAGGATAAGCCTTGATGATGCTGCAGATCGAGTCGAACCGTGCCTGGGTGGTATCCTGCTGCACCAGTGCCTGCTTGATGGCCTTCTCCAGTGGAGAACTGCTGCACGACCACAGGGCACTGGTGACCGTTATCAGTGCCATTGAGAGCAATAGTGTAATGAATACTTTATTTCGTTTCATAATCGGTGTTTTTTAGCGTTTTAAGAGTGTTTTTAAGAATTCCTTGGATTTTACTTCACATATGTTGTTTTTAAATGTATTGTCATTTAGGATGTCGTTTATCGTTTTCCCGTTAAACTGTGCAACGCCCCTGGTGGCTCTGCCAGCCCAATGATGCTGTAGTAATGTCGTTTCTTGTAATTGATCATGAAACACCGATACTAATGCCGTGTTCATTATTCCGGTTTCATCAATACCAATGAAGAAAAACATAAAGACTGTTTTTTCTTTGCTCATGCACTCAAGAAACTTATCAATATTATAGGCTTTAGGGTTAGAGTCGAGATACAACACTTTAGTCTTAATGTCTGTGTATGTGTCGGCTTTGTCAAAACGACGAATGTAGTCTCCTAATTCATTCTTTGTGTCGTAGGTGGGAAGAAGGCTTTCGGCTCTCTTCAAGTTAATTAATAGCTGATTACGTTCTTCTTTACTGGAGGTTATGATAACTTCAATGAGCCTTCCACGAATATTGACATTGTCGATGCGAGAAGCAACTAAAATGGCATCTTTCACTTCCTCGCATCTTTTACGCAAATCGTCAACAAGAGTGATATAATCCTCTGAATTAATAAATTCTTTAGCTCTCTCCGGTGCCTTGAAAAGGTTGTCTTGCTCGACTTTACCTAATATGGCTTTTTGTTTTTGGGGCTTGATTTGATTAGTGCTTTCGACCAATCTTTCAAGATTTTCTTGCCATGTAAAACCCTGGTGATAAGAGAATAAATCATCAAAATCCGAAGGCTTGTTGCTCTTTCCGATTTCTTCAAAATTCTTGCGAATGTCACTGCCAAGCAAGCTGCCTTTGATATTGTCAACCCTTAAGTCTTTTGAACTGTGGCTTATTTTGTTTAGGAATGTTGTATTAATCATGTATATGACATTGTCAACATCTTTTTTTACTACAACAACAAAGCAAGGGATGTGATCGTATTTCTCAAGTTTTGAAAGAGATAATACTGCGTTGCTAAAAGAATTGTTTTTACTGTAGCAGAAAACGACGGCAAAGAAATCTGTGTGATATAGAGCTTTACCATCTTTCACCATAGTGAAATTGTTGCAAACGAGTTCTATCATTTGCTCTTTAGTGTTGACAGCTTTGTTTCTTTCTATGAAATCGACAAATATATGTACATTCCCATTCATGGCTTAATGAAATAATGATGGTTGAACTTCGGCTGTAATCTTTGTTGATTTATTTGACTTTTGGTCGCTTAATGTGTTGCGTTCCCAAAACACTTTATCGACATAGCCTTGGATTGTTTTGTCGGAAGTTGCATTAATCAGCCTTTTTACCGCCCATTGGCAATATTCGCGGTTGATTTCAACACCACAATATCTTCTGCCGAGTTTCTTGGCAACGACAGCAGCTGTGCCACTGCCTAAAAAAGGATCAAAGATTTTATCTCCAGGCTTTGATGATGCAAGAATCAGTTTTGCATATAATTTTTCCGGTTTTTGGGTTGGATGGTCGGTGTTTTCGGGCATAGACCAGAATGGAATGCTAATGTCATCCCAAAAATTGGAGGGGTATGTAATGCGAAAATTGCCTTGCTCTGTTTCTTCCCAATCTTTTGGCTTGCCATCAACTTTATAAGGCGCGACAACCCGACGTTTAACCTTAACGGATTCAACATCAAAGTAATAATCTTTTGGATTCTTTACGGCAAACCAAATATCTTCCATCGAATTTTTCCAATTACTTTTCGCTCCTCTTCCTTTTTCGCGTTGCCATGTAATTCGATTGATAATCGTTAGATGCTCTTCGATAACTCTTTGCATTGATGATGCACATTTCCAGTCACCACACATATAAAGCGAGCCATCGGGCTTGAGCTTGTCGCAAACTTTAATGAACCAACTTCTTAGGTAATCTTCGTAGGCATTAGATTTCATGCTTGAAAACTTTTTGCCATTGAAGTCCTTATCAAGGTTGTATGGTGGGTCGATGATTATCAAATTAAAGTAATTATTCGGAATGCAATCAAGACAGTCAAATAGGTCTCCATTAATTACGCAATCATCGGCAAACGACGTTTTAATATCGTTTGCAGATAAGATGAATCGTTCTAAAATGGGGATTTCGCTCTTTGAAACAGTCAGCGTTCTATTTCTTTGAGCTCGCACTTTTTCTTCCATAGACTGACTTCTATTTAATGTCTTCAAATTCGGCGTCAACGATTTGCTCTTCGGCCGGTCTGGATGTGGCTGTACTGCCGGTGGCATCGTTAGCCGTTGGCCTGCTGCCGGCCACATCTTCATAGTCGGCATATTCACCCGCGGGGTAGTCATAGCGCTTTTCGGTGGCATAGTTTTCGGCCTGACTGCGTCGTCGAGCCTCTAAGATGGCGTCTTCCATGCTACGGCGAGCGCGCCGCATCATCATCCACATTTTGAAAATGGGGAAGAAGATGATAAACAGGATTATTAATAACAAGAGTTTCATTTGGTTTCAGTTTTAGCTGTTGATAATAAAACATAGACAGCGATAGTCACTGCCAGGCCGGGCAGCCCCATCAGGGCAACACAAGCCACGGCGGTGATAACAAGCAAAAACTGTGCCCAATTTTCACGTGGGCTGAGATTGTGCATCTTGAGCGAGAACATGCGCAGGTTGCACACCATGAGCAGCGACAGTGCCACGGCACACGCCACGCTCACCCATGGACTGATGGTGTGATGCTTTGCCAGCCATGCCGTGTAGCCAATCCAGAAGATGGCGTTAGCCGGAATGGGCAGCCCGGTGAACGTGGTGCTTTGGTTGGTATCGACGTTGAAGCGAGCCAGACGCAGTGCGCCGAACACCGGCAGCAGCATTGCGGCAAAGGCCAGCAGGCTGTCGGGGTAGGCTGCACGCATCATGTTGTAGAGAACCATGGCCGGTGCCAGCCCGAAGGTTACAAGGTCGCTCAGTGAGTCAAGTTCCTTGCCTATTCCGCTCACGGCATGAAGCAACCGGGCAGTGAAGCCGTCGAGAAAGTCGGCCACGGCGCCTAAGGCTATCAGCACGAATGCCAGTTGGTAGCCTTGCAGCCCCCACATCACATCGTCAAAGCAGCTGAAGGCCGCTACCGTTGCAAGGGTGCCACACAGCAGGTTCAGACTTGTCACTGCGTTTGGAATATTGTTTTTTATGTCTTGTAATATGCTCATGATTCTTTAGTGTTTAATCTTTCTATCAAAAAGCAAAGGTATAAAATAATTATGAATTATGAATTATGAATTAAGAATTATTTGACGTGGCGCGGTAATCACAGTTTAATTGTGAATTATGAATTAAGAATTATGAATTATTTGACCTGGAGCTTCGCTGCCGCTTCAGCGCTTCGCTGTCCAATTATGAATTATTTGACTTGTGCAGCTTGTCGTGGTCGTAAAAGTGGGTGTAAGGATGTGGTTTTGAATTAAGAAAAATAATTTTTTTGTCTTAATAGACCGGTTGATTGAGAATTTTGACTAAATTTGCGAAAATTGTATATGCCACATTCGCCATATAGGGAGGCGGATGTATAAAAACACATGACTAATGAAACATTATCTTAAAAATCTGGAAGAGACTGTGCGCAAGTGCTGGAATCAAAAGGCATTGTGCGATTATAACGGTGATTCGTTTACCTATAGCGAACTGGCAGCCCATGTTGAGCAATTCAGGCTGTTTCTCGAGGCAGCCGGCATAGGTAAGGGCGAAAAGATTGCTATCTGCGCTCGCAACTCGGCCCGCTGGGGCATGGCATTCTGGGGCATCAATGTGAATGAACGCGTGGCGGTGCCGCTGCTTGCCGACTTCCACCCCGACAATGTGACCACACTCACTAATCATTCCGACAGCGTGCTGCTATTTGTGGATGACGACATTTGGGCTAAGTTGACGCCCGATGACACCACCACAATCCGGGCAGCCATCAACGTGAAGGACGGCAGCATGCTATGGCATCGCGACGATGTGGTGGCGCAGGCCTGGCAGGGTCGCAAGGCGGCTTTCGACGCTCTTTATCCAAGCGGAATGATGCCGGGGCAGGTGGAATATCCCGACGACAATCTTGATGACTTGGCAATCATCAACTACACCTCGGGCACCACCGGCAACCCCAAGGGTGTGATGCTCACCTATGGCGCCATGACCGACACCGACAACTTTGCCAACACGCATTTCCCCAACCATCCCGGCGAGACTGTGGTCTCGATGCTGCCCATGGCGCACATGTATGGCTTGGCAATCGAGTTTATTCATCCCAATGTAGATGGCGTAACGGTCTATTTCTTAGGCAAGACGCCGTCGCCCACCACCCTGCTCAAAGCCATGAGCGAGGTGAAGCCCTACATGGTGGTCACTGTGCCATTAGTGATGGAGAAAATCTATGCCAACTCCATTAAGCCGGCACTCGAAAAGCGGAAAAAGCTGTTCATCATCCCGCTGTTGAAGACACTCGTCTATCGTGCTGCATGCAGGACGATATTGAAGGTGTTCGGAGGACATGTGCGCTGCTTCATCATGGGCGGTGCTGCACTAAATCCCGAGGCTGAGCGTTGCTTCAAAAAGATGCACCTGCCCTTCACCGTGGGCTATGGAATGACCGAAGCATGCCCGCTGCTGGGCTATGAATGGTGGACCGACTTTGCCCCCGGCTCTTGCGGCAAACCGGTGCACGAGCTCAGAATCGACTCCGACGATCCTCAGCGCATCCCCGGCGAGATACAGGCGCGCGGCGCAAACCTCACCATAGGCTATTACAAGAACGAAGAAGCCACGGCGGCAGCGTTTACCGACGACGGATGGTTCCGCACCGGCGACTTAGGCATTATCGACAAGAAAGGCAACATCTTCATTCGCGGACGCATCAAGTCGATGTTCCTCAGCTCGTCGGGGCAAAACATCTATCCCGAGGAGGTTGAGGCAGTTTTAGCCAACTGCCGGAACGTTGACGAGTGCATCGTGGTGGATCGCGGCGGCAAGATCGTGGCGCTTGTCTATACCGACCTGCCCAAAAACCTCGACCCCGAGGCCAAGGCCGCAATTCCGGGCGCAATACGCGACGAGGCGAATAAGTCACTGCCCAACTATAGCAAGATTGCCAAAGTGGAGATGCTCGACACCCCGTTTGAGAAAACACCCAAGATGAGCATCAAGCGTTTCCTGTATCACTAATTCCCCTCGCGCTTCATCCGGGCGCTCCGGCAGATTGCAAAACCACTGTTAAGCCGCCGAGATTGCTGCGTTGCGCTTAACCTTCGGGCTCCACGTCCTGAGAGTGCATCAAAATAATCGGGAATGGCCTCGAAGAGATCGGGGATGTGTCAATTTTTGCGTTAAAATATATAATGTATATTGTATGTATAAAATATATCTGATACCTTTGCATCGCAAAAAACAATCATGATATGGAAACGATAATTAAAAGAAAAAACATTGATTTACCCGTTGAAGTGCTTCAGAAACTTTCGTTAATGGCTGTTGCTCAAGGTCGCAGCCTGAAAGCCTATATTGAGCAAATTTTGATAAATAAAGCCAATAGCATATTGGTCGAAGTGCGCGAGAATCCATCGCCTTCGGGAGATGAATGGTTTGAAAACTCCGCCAACATCGAATCGGTGGAACGTGGCATTAAGGAAATGAACGATGGGCAGGGCAGAGCATATACAATGGACGAGATTAGAAAAAGTTTAGGCGTATGAGTTACAAACTTGTTCTCACGCCAGAGGCCGAGCGTCACATTAATGAATGGCGTAAATCGGGTCAAAAGAAAACGCTGCTTAAGATTGCTGCCCTGTTTGAAGAACTATGTGAACACCCTACTACAGGAACCGGCATGGTAGAACAGTTAAGGGGTAATCTTGCAGGTTTCTGGAGTCGAAGAATCAACAAGGATTCAAGGTTGATTTATAAAATCGAGGAAGAAATTATCACCGTTTTTGTAATCTCGTTAAAAGGCCATTACGGCGACAAGTGACTAAACATGATATAATCAGCATTGTTGACGTTTGGAAACCTCGGTGCCCCAAATGCCTATCGCATTCGGAGGGTGTGTCATAATTCAAATTATAGAAAATCAGAGGTGATCGAAGTATAACCCGACACATGTTGTGCATCTTCGAAGCACCCTTTTAATTCGCTGTCTTTCACCAAGCTGCGCACATCTTCGATGTTGCTTGCATGGTGTTAAAGAAATGGTCGCATCTTCGATGCGTCTGCGTTTTCAACGCTTTTTTGAATTATGACACACCCCGTTATACATTACCATAAAAGAAAGGCGTTTGTAGCTACCAACCATTGATTTGGAAGCAAATGCCAATATTCAAGCCGAGACTGTGCGACAGTTTGCTGCGATATTCTTTATGATTGGCATCGAACCCTTTTATCAAATATGCTTCATCGGTGACAGATGCAATTACACCAACGTTTGGCGTTATATGAACCTTGAAGCCTGCACCCGGTGAAAAATAGAAATCAAACGCCTGGTCGTGGTCCTTGTCGGCCAGTGAATATTTCTCGAAGGTGCCGACATTCTTCTTCCCAAACATTCCGTATGCGCCAATCTTAAGATTTACAAATGGAGAAAATCGTCGGTCAACGAAAAAGTAATGCGAGCTGATGAAGAAAGGTATGGCTGAGTACTTGAACTTGTCGTGATAGCTGTAGCCGATACCTGCGCCGATGGTGAATTTCTCGTTGACAAACACCTCATGCTGATAGGTCACGGAATAGCTCCTGTCGCCATAACTTCCCATAGGCTGGCCAATGGTGAAATCGACAACGTTCAGGCACCCGCCATATGTGTCGAAAGTGTTTTGCGCCTTCGACCAAAATGACATGAAAAGCAATGATGTGTAAAGAATGATATTAATTCTCATGTTAGACCATTTGCCCGGTGTCTAAAAAAAGGCTGACTTGGTTCAGCCTTTTTTTTAATCGGAAAGTTCCCGGTTTTGTCAGTCATTGTTGCGATATTCGAGAATATCGCCGGGCTGGCAGTCAAGCGCTCGGCAGATGGCATCGAGCGTGGTGAGGCGCACTGCCTTGGCCTTGCCGGTTTTCAAGATCGAAAGATTGGCTATGGTGATACCCACGCGCTCGCTCAACTCGTTGAGCGACATCTTGCGCTTCGCCATCATCACGTCTAAATTGATTACTATCATGGTCGTCGCGTGTTAGATGGTTAGTTCCTGTTCCCGGGCTGCGTCGTAGGCCAACTTGTAAAGCAATGCCACGATCAATGCAACCATGGCATAGACAAACGGGCTGTCGGTGAGGACGACGTCAAAGTGCTCCGATGCCGAACAGGCGATGCTCATGTTGTCGCCAATAAAAGAGTGAATGGGGAGCGCGATCGTCATGACCCAAAGCAGCACCACATTGGCGCGGTTGAAGATAGTGCCACCTCTAAGATATTTGAGAATGTTGACGACAAATGCCGCCATCAAACCCGCTATCAAAAGGATTGAGACACGGTTTAAGGTGAAAATGGTCAGCTTAAGTCCCATGCGGGGCGAGCCCCAGTTGATCACTCCATGACCACTGCCTGTGGTCAGCACGAAATAGGACTGGACAGCGTAGAATGCCACCCACAACACAATGCCGATGAGTGCGAGCACGCACACAATCTTCAGCGTTCTGTAAGATGTTTTTTCCATAATGAAACACGTTTAGTTAATTAATCCGCCGCAAAGATAAGTCAAATTATCGAATTACGATAAATATTTCTCGTGAATTAAGAATTTTTAATTCTTTGTCGTTAATACCTAATGTTCGGAATAATGTCCTCTGTAAGAGCCTCCATATCTGCTTTTGCGAAATAAAATCCGCTTCAATCGTCGGAGCCTCGGCAAATTGAGAACGGCAGGGCACAACTGCAAACTTTTTGAGCAGCCCATATTTGAGGTTAAGAAAAAGCTTCTGGCCATTTCCTTTATTTCAAAGGGTAATGAGCAATGGAGAGTGGAGAACCTCGGCGGTTTGAATACCTATCTCATCGGGCAAGAAATCGGAATGGTCTCAATATTTTTGGGCGATTTCGATTGTAGTTTGGAAAATAGTATTTATCATTGCATTGTGGTATGTCAGGTTTTTGAATCATGAGTAAGGAAGACATCAAAACGATAATCGCCGAGTATTTCAAGACGCAACCCGAGGCAGCATCAACATCGGCTTCAGGCTTCCCTCCGCTTTAGTGTGAGTGTTCAATGTTTTTCTAAAGCCACGCCTACGTAGCTCGTATGCGACCACACAGCAGTGGCATAGTGCGTGAGTTCGCGTGAGTTCGCGAAAAAAGTATTAATTTTGTAGCCCGAAATTAATACTTTTATGTCAAGTATCAAACAACGCTACGCGCGCTTGCAGCCAACCATCAAACAACGCTACGCACGCTTTCAAGCCTGGAAGCAGAATGGCTCTGCGTTCAAGGTCAAGGAGTTGACCGGTCACACCTGTGCGTGCTGCGGCTACGAGTACGAGGGCAACTACTGCCCCGTGTGCGCCCAGAAGGCCGGCCAGCGACGCATCACCTGGGACGCCCTGCGCGAGAGCACGCTCGACCTTTGGGGCCTGGGCACACGCTCTATGCCCTACTCCATCTGGCAACTGATGTTGCGACCGGGCTACTTCATTGCCGACTATATCAGCGGAAAGCGTCAGGTGAGTTTTCCGCCCGTCAAGATGTTGTTTTTCATCACCGTCATCACCCTGCTGATTGAGAACATTTTTGGCGTCACGCAAGCAGATACCAAGCTCGTCCTCGACGACGAAATCAGTATTTTTAAATCACCATCCTCACCATCAACTGGCTTGATGAGAACCGCGCTTGGGCATCGTTGATACTGCTCTCGTTTTTCATCATTCCCACCCACCTCATCTGTAGCGAGTCGCCACGCTGCAACCGTCACACGCTGCCCGAAAGCTTTTTTATACAAGTGTTTATAGGCGTGCAGATGAACGCATGGCGCTTGCTGACCAATGTGTTGCCCACAGACCACGTGGTTACGATTACATTAATCTTGCTGATAATGCTGGGGCTGGTGTGGTTCCGCACTTATTATCAACTATTTGGCTACAGCGTGTGGGGCACTTTGTGGCGAATAATTGCGGTGTGGTGGAACGGAGTGATATTGCTGCTTTCAGCCTTGATTTTCGAGTTGGTTGGCCACACGCTATGGATGACAAGAACCATGAGCAACGAGGTGCTTGGCGCGCTTGCCTTCGGCTTGCTCCTCCTTGTGCTGGTTGGTATTGGGCTGCCCATTGCATGGCGCATTGACCATCGCCGTGCCAAGCTCGCCACTGCCACAGCGAATAAAACGAACGAGCCTAACGAAGCAGAGCAGTCGTGAGAATAATGTAGTAAATCGTGTCTTTTGTCGAGCCGACGTATCATTCCAGGCTCGTCCAACCCTGCCCACATCAGAGAGAATATTGACGTGTTTGATTTCTCGTTGTCAAATTTTGAGATGTACCGCATCCATCAACTTGACAAAGAGGCACGATATTTCAATATGCCCTACGACGACCAAAAACGCTGGTTCCAGAAGTGGAATCCTACTGATTAATAGCACCGGCATTATTGAAAGCATAGTTTGTCTTTTACGCATAGGAGCGGTTGGCGTACTTTTGCATAAATTTCTTGCGTTCGGCTATGTTCAAGCATGCTTGACATTGCTCTCGCTAAACCGAAATTTTACAGAGTGCGATAACCGCTTACTTTATGCAACAAGACAGCATCAACATCAATCTCTATCTTCCCACCGGTTGGGAAGATAGAGATAACGCGAGTTCGAAAAGGTTAGGCAGCTATCGCTCAGCTCCGAAAGTGTATCAAGCGCATCTCATGCCGTGAGGGTGCGCTTTTTAGTGTCTTTAGCGATTGGGTAATGTGTTGCTGACGATTTTACACTATGCCTCTTTGCCACAGGTCTTGCAGGAACTCGGTGGCCGGGATGATGTCAACATCGTTCATCTTACGGCGGTACTTGTCAAGCGACACAATGATCAAGCGGGCATCAGGGAAATTCTGATGAATAGCCATACTATTGTCGTTTGATTTGGATAAACCAACATCATAATGTTCATGCGCTCCATCACATCGCGCATGAGTTCGCACTTATCATGACAAGAATGGCCAGAAGTTATCTTTGTTGATCACAATATAATCGGAATTCGGATAGTGTTTTGTTAAACTGTTATTATACCTAATCCCCAAATTTCATATAAATTTAGTGAGTACAATCCCCAAATTTATAAGAATTCAGGGAATATCGGAACCTATAGGTTGGTGCCGAGGTAGGTGGGGCGGTCGAGGTTGCGGTAGGCGATGGCTTCCATGATGTGGTG
>DGVT01000063.1:17426-47719 GCA_002395965.1 Porphyromonadaceae bacterium UBA4277 | reverse complement strand
GAGGTCGGCGATGGTGCGGGCGACCCCAGGGGATATGGTCAAATCTTTATAATTTCAGGGAAAAACCGAAGTATCTCTCCAGTTTTTCTAGATCATTAATTGCTAGCAAAGCAAACCAGCTGGATAGAGCAACAACCTTCTAAGCTGTGGGTCTTGGGTCTAATTCGGATGACTAAAGGAATATTAGACGCTTTATTTGCCAAAAAAACAACTTTATCATAAATTAATTCATAAATTATTTTGATTTTTCAACTAATAAGTTTATTTTTGCGGCATTAAAAAACCTGTTAAATAATGGTAACGAAAGACGAAGTCCAACAATTCTTGAATCAGTTCAAGGAGAAAATAAAGGTCTTTGGAATCATATTCAGAGACGACCGGGGCAAGAACCTGCAAGCATTGGCCGAATTGGAAATCACTCCAAAATACCGTGAATCGGTCATTGTCAATCTTGAGGTCAAGGATTACTCCGAAGGGCCTATCATTGATACGCTTAACCAATGTGGGGAAATGTGGGTCTTCGGAAAAGATGTAAAAGGGCAAGAAGTCTATATCAAGATTACTCTTGGCAAAGGTTCAAGTGCCATTTGCATCTCTTTTCACATTGCAGAACACCCTATAAATTATCCATTTAAATAAACAACGATATGCAAAGTCCATTTACAGGAGGTCACGCTACACTCCGCCAAGAATCGGCCGAACTGACTTTTCGCAAAGAGAAGTTCCAATATGTGCATCAATTCTATGAGTGTGATGAAACCAAACAGCGTTTCACCACAACAGCATTGGACGAAGTAAATATCGGCCAAGTCTATAATCAATACCGCTCAAAGTATGGCATCCCATTTCCTGACGAAATCAAGCATGTTCGTCAACGTTATGGCTTGTCCGCTACCAAGATGTCCCAGATTTTGGGATTTGGCGATAATCAATATAGGCTTTATGAGAATGGAGATATGCCGAGCGAAACAAACGGAAAGATATTAATGTCAATCCAGAATCCATTGGTTTTTGAAAATTTTGTCATCAATGCGAAGAACCAGTTTGATGAACAAGATTATGTGAAAATTCTCGAGAAGGTCACAGCGATTAAGGCAGACAAGAATGAATTATTAATCAAGGGCTATATTTTCAATGGCATTCGCCGGGATATCTTTAATGGATATGCCACGCAATCCATCAGTAAACTGAAGAACATCATTTTGTTCTTTATTGAAAAATTTGATGGTGCATTCTATACCATGATGAATAAGCTCTTGTTCTATGCTGATTTTTATAGTTACAAAACTACAGGCAAGGGGTTGACTGGCTTGGCCTATAAAGCCATTCAGCATGGACCTGTACCAATGCGCTGGGACAGGATATACAGTTTCTACGATGAGATTCAGCCCGAGATTGTCCATTTTGATTCTGGCGCTGAGGGAACGAAACTCACATCTACACTCTCTCCCGACCTTGCTGAATTCACCGAAGACGAACTCAACATCCTCGAGACCATTTATCAGCGTTTCAAATCAGAAAATTCAGCAAAGATTTCTGATATAAGCCATAACGAAGAGGCCTGGCAGACGTGTGTTCATAGTGGACAAATGATCCGTTTTGATATGGCATTCACGTTGAAAGCCATTTGATTAAATATATGAGAGATGGCGCATATCAGGTTTAATTGCAATAACGACATTATACGTTTCCTTGTTGAACATAATTTGGACCTGCAAAAAGTGACTGCCGACGCTTTTTTAGATGCAATTTCAAAATGCGGAGATGAGCATGCTAAAGACGTTGTGGAATTTGTAAAGTTCTCTAATAAGTCTTCCGAAATACTTACGTTATTAGATTTTGCTCTTGCCTTGATCTGTCACAGACCAATTCAAATAAGGGAAACTGTGTATGACCGTGGATTGGATGGCATTCGTGAGATTAATCAACATTTTATTGATAATAACGCGAAAACACAAGTCGAGAAAAGCATGGCTGGAAATTTTAATTTATTCTATTGGTTCTGCCTCAGACTATCTTCCGAGCAAGAATTTATAAGGAATGGCTTACTCTACTAAATAATCCAACCAGCATTTCAGTTGTCATGATTTTTTTGACAACTGAAAGCACGTTAATTGATTGTCATTCAACACGAATATGGCATCTGTCCTTGCAGGTGGTAAAAATTACAGACCTGCACTGCCGAGGTAGTCGGAGCGGTCGAGGTTGCGGTAGGAGATGGCTTCCATGATGTGGTGCTGCTGCACGCGCTCGCTGCCTTCGAGGTCGGCAATGGTGCGTGCCACTTTGAGGATGCGGTCATAGGCACGGGCGCTCATGTTCATGCGCTCCATCACGTCGCGCAGTCGCTCGAGTCCGGCGGCATCGGGTTCTGCCCACTTGTGTAGCAGCGAGGGCGTCATCTGCGCATTGCAATAGATGCCTTTCTCGCCCTTAAAGCGCTCAGTCTGTATATCGCGGGCGGCAATCACACGCGCCCGTATTGCTGCGCTGGGCTCGCCGGGCTGCTTGCTCGACATCTGGTCGAAATCCACTGGTTGCACTTCGATTTGCAGGTCGATGCGGTCGAGCAGCGGGCCGGAGATGCGGCTCATGTAGTGGCTGCGCTGATAGTCGGTGCACACGCAAGGCTTCTTTGGGTGACCATAGTAGCCGCAGGGGCACGGGTTCATCGATGCCACGAGCATGAACGAGGCGGGGTATTCGGTGGCATACTTGGCGCGGCTGATGCTAATCACGCGGTCTTCGAGCGGCTGGCGCATCACCTCGAGCACGTTGCGGTTAAACTCCGGCAGCTCGTCCAGGAAAAGTACCCCGTTATGCGCCAGGCTTATCTCTCCCGGAGTGGGGTAGGTGCCGCCACCCACGAGTGCCACGGGCGAGATGGTGTGGTGCGGTGAGCGGAACGGGCGTGTGGTGAGCAGTGTGGTGCCGTAGGGCAACTTGCCTGCCACGCTGTGTATCTTGGTTGTCTCAAGAGCCTCGGCCAGTGAGAGTGGAGGCATGATGCTTGGCAGGCGCTTGGCCATCATCGATTTTCCCGAGCCGGGACTGCCCACAAGCAAGATGTTGTGGCCGCCGGCGCAAGCCACTTCAAATGCTCGCTTGACGTTTTCCTGTCCCTTGACATCGGCAAAGTCGAGGTCGAATTTTCCCTGTGCCTTGGCAAACTCGGCGCGTGTGTCAACATCGGTCACTTCAAGGTCGGCTTCACCATTGAGGAAGGCAATCACCTGTTGCAAGTTGTCCACGCCATAGATGTTAAGGTTGTTGACCACGGCAGCTTCAAGGGCGTTGGCTCGTGGCAAGATAAATCCGTCGAGGTGCATGGCTCGGGCAATGATGGCCATGGGCAGTGCTCCCTTCACGGCTCGCAGCGAGCCGTCGAGCGAGAGCTCACCCATGAGCATGTAGCGCGACAGGCGGTCGGTGCTGATTTTCTCGTCGGCAGCCAGGATGCCGATGGCCATGGGCAGGTCGTAGGCAGAGCCTTCCTTCTTGACGTCGGCCGGCGACATGTTGACCACCACGTTCTTGGCCGGGAAGTCGTAGCCTGCCTGCTGGATGGCGCAGCGCACGCGCTCGCCGCTTTCCTTGACGGCGGTGTCGGGCAGCCCGACGAGTACAAATCCCGAGCCCCAATCGACCGAGACTTCCATATCTACCTTAATAGCATCGATGCCTTGCACGGCGGCGGCAATGGTTCTGGATAACATAAGCGATTGTGTTTTCTTGTTGGATGAGTGATGAGGAGTGTCAGTAGTTATAGATGAGCTGTGAGAGTGTCTGCCCTACGGCCTTGAGCGTGGCCGGGTCAATGGCGTCGATAGTGTCGTGTGTGGTGTGCCAGCCATCAAAAAATCCGTCGCCACGCATGTCGATGATGTCGATGCAGGGTACTGCGGCGATGGTGTTGATCACCACATGGTCGTCGGTGACTGCTCCGCCACCGTCTTGTGTGAAGAATGCTCCGTAGCCGGCTTCATGTGCTGTGTCCCACACCAGCTGAACAATGCCGGCGGCATATTGCGTCGAGAAGTACTCGGGTGCAAAGCGTGCTCCGCGTGCTCCCACCATGTCGAGCAGTATGCCGAATGTGGGTGCATAGTCCTGTCCGAGCAGTTGCTTGTGGTTGCGTGCCCATAGTTGCGTGCCCAGTGCCCAGCTGTCTTCGTTGTCATAGTCGCCCCAGTCTTCGGCATCAACCATGAGCATGTCGATGCCTATGTCGGGCTTGTTGTTGCTCATGATGCGTGCCAGTTCCAGTATCACAGCCACGCCGCTGGCGGCATCGTTGGCTCCCATGACCGGCTGGCGCTGCTTGGCCGGGTCTTCGTCTTTGTCGGCCCATGGCCTGCAGTCGTAGTGTGCCAGCAGCAGGATGCGTGTGGTGGCCTGTGGGTTGATGCGTCCCATAATGTTGTGTGCTGTGAGTGTCTGGCCGTCGAAGGTGGTGACGGGAGCCGATTGTGTGACGACGGTATCGGTCCACTGCGTCAGTTTGTCGGTTATGTAGGCAACGCAGGCGCTGTGTGCGGCAGTTCCCGGAACTCGTGGCCCCATGTCGCACTGTGCCTTGAGGAAGGCGAAGGCGCTGTCGGCCACAAATTCCACATGACGGCTTGCCGTCTGGCCGCTGTCCTGTGTCTGGCTTGTGGTGCTGCTGTGCTGTGAGTTGCATGCGGCGAGGGTGAGCACAGTGGCCAAGGCTATCGAGGTGATTGTCATCTTATTCATGTGTGGTGAAACTGAAATAGCACGCACACGAGCTCTTGCTGCGGGTGTGCGTGCAAACTGCAAAAAATTATGAAACGATTATTTATCTATTTACTGAGCAGGAGCCTCTTGGGCAGCAGGAGCCTCTTGTGCAGCATCACCCGTGGGGAACGATGGAGCCTGAGTCTCGGTCTGGGTGGGGAGCTTCTTCACCTGTGGTCCGCCCTCGATCATTGTGGGCGATTTGACAAATGCGCAAGCAATGCTCAGCACGCAGATAAAGATTGCTAAAGCCCATGTTGCTTTCTCAATAAAATCGGTGGTCTGTTTCACACCAGCAAACTGGTTGTAGCCGCTCATGTTAGATGCCAGACCTCCACCCTTCGATTTCTGGATGAGAACAACGCCCACCAGCAGCACCGAAGCGATAAGAATTAGAATTGCAAATACAGTGTACATTATAAAATATTATAGTTAATTGTTTTTTCTTTCTTGAATTAACACTAATTTTCGCAAGAAGCGAATTTGGTCTGCAAAGTAAATACTTTTTTCTGGAAATTTCAAACTTATGTTTTCAATAATTTCAAGAGCCTGTGAATATTTTTTTCTTGATATGTACATTTTGGCCAGACTTTGGCTTAGCATTGTGTCATCGGCCACGGTGGGATTTTGCACCTGTGCGGCTGCAATTTCCTGCTTGTCGCGGTCGTTGACCGTTGGATCTTGAGCTGCTGTGATAGCTTGCCGCTCATGTTCCATGCTCTGAGCGATGAAACTGTTGATGAGTGCGTCCTGCTCGCTGTCGGCATTATTGAGGTCGGGTGGGCCCTGTTCCCTCTCTTGTGCGGCCAGCACGTCGGCATAGTCGGGCATGGGGTTGAAGATTGCTTGCTCTAAGGCTGCAATCTCTTTTTCGCTCGATGAGCCGTAGTTTGTCAGGAAGCGGTCGATGGTGGTGTCGGTGTCGGGCGTGGCCGGCAATTCCTCTTCGGGGTAGAAGTGTGTAAAGGCTTCCATGCCTTCGCCCAGCTGGGTGGCCAGCACGCGGCGGTCGGGGTGTGCGATGGCCAGGCGTGCGAGGATGTCGTCGCGGTCGTCGGCATCGGGATTGCGCTGCAGGTATAGCAGCATGGGCACAATGTAGTAGGGCTCCTGTTGCATGGCCTGCTGCAGCTGCTGGCGTGTGAATGCGGCCGTGTCGTCGGCCAGTATTGTCGTTATGTCGTCGTTGATAGTCATGGGCATAGTTTACCAGTCGCCTATTGTGGCGTTGAAGATGAGGTCGGCCAGGTCGGTGCATATTTGGTTGCACAGCTCGTCTTGCACGTCGCTGAGCATCTCGCTGCTGGAGAAGTCGCGGTAGGCCGAGAACGTCTGGTCTTTAGAAAGCGCCGTATTCTTGTTGTTGATATATTTTACTCGCACGGTGATGGTGAGCCTGGTCTGGCTGGCATAGGCGTCTTCGCCCACGGCTTGCGGCGAGAGGTTGTAGCCGGTGATTTCGCCCTCGAGGCGCAGGTCGCTGTTGATGTTGTCGATCACGCGCAGTCGCGTCTGCTGGTCAACCATGTCCATGAGCTTGTTCTCAAAGAGCTGTTGCAGTGGCGGATACACGAGTGCGGCGCGGATGGGGAAGTCGCTGAACGAGATCGTGCGGTAAACGGTGTAGTCGATCGACGCGCCGTTGAGCGTGTATCGCGGGATGCAACTTTGTAAGGCAGTAATCGCGATTATAGACAATATTATAAATAGTCGTTTCATTATCTGCGTTCCAGTCCGTATTGTTTGATTTTCCTATACAGAGTGCGTTCGCTGATGTTCAGTTGTTCGGCCGTCTTCTTGCGCCGGCCGTTGTTGCGGTACAGGGCTTCCATGATTGTCTCGCGCTCGGTTTCGTCGAGGGTTTTTATGTGGGCGTTGCCTGCCGTGTGCACTTCATAGGCATTCACTTCATCGACGTGGCCCAGGTCTTGTGCTCCGGCATGGTGCATGGCATCCACTTGGTGGCTGTCGGTCATGATGGTGGGCTCGCTGCTTGCGTCATGACTGCCGTAGCCCAGGCGATGCACTTCACGTTGCAGTTCGGTCACGTTGGCACTAACGCGTGTGTTGCTGTGGTTGCTGCCGGTGACTAATGATTTCACCTCGTCGATTTCCTGCTGCAGCTGCTTGATGAGCATGAAAATCACCTCGCGCTCTTGGGTGTAGTCGAACTGGCCCTTGTCGATGGTGGCCGGCAGATGCGGGCGTCCGGCGTTGGGCAGATACTGGTTTAGCACATTGCGATCAACGGTGTTGCCCGCCTCAAACAGAGCCACTTGTTGCACCACGCTCTTGAGCTGGCGCACGTTGCCCGGCCAGTGATATTCCATGAGCGTCTGCTGTGCGTCGGCAGTGAGATCTACCTCGGGCGAGCGGGTCTCGTCGGCAAAGTCGTGCATGAATTTGCGTGTCAGCAGCAAGATGTCGCGTCCGCGGTCTCGCAGTGGTGGCACGTCGATGAGCACCGTCGAAAGGCGGTAGTACAGGTCTTCGCGAAAACGGCCGTCTTTCACAGCCTGCTCCATGTCTTTGTTGGTGGCGGCCACGATGCGAATGTTGGTCTTTTGCACCGTGCTGCTTCCCACTCTGATAAACTCGCCGCTCTCGAGCACTCGCAGCAGGCGTGCCTGGGTGCTGAGAGGCATTTCCCCCACTTCGTCGAGGAAGACGGTGCCGCCGTTAGCCTCTTCGAAGTATCCCTTGTGGTCGCTTGTGGCTCCGGTAAACGAGCCCTTGACGTGGCCGAAGAGTTCGCTGTCGATGGTGCCTTCGGGTATGGCGCCACAGTTCACGGCTATGTATTTTCCATGCTTGCGAGGGCTGTTCTCGTGGATGATTTTCGGAAAAAACTCTTTTCCCGAGCCGCTCTCGCCAATCACAAGCACCGACAGGTCGTGCGGAGCCACTCGCAGGGCGCGGCCCACGGCCGAGATGAGTGCCTGCGACTCGCCTATGATTGAGAAGCGCTGCTTCACGCGCTGAATGTCACTTGGAATTGCCATGTGTGTGTAGTGTGTAGGATTGATTTAGACTGCAAAATTAATCAACTTCTTTCACTTGCGTTGCAAGAAAGGAGAAAAAAGTGACATTTTGTCGTGTTTTTGGTGCTGTGATTGGGTTATTCCCTTATGAACTCGCTGGGCGTGATGCCGGCAATTTTCTTAAACAGGCGTGTGAAGTGGTGTGGAAACTCAAAGCCCAGCATGCGTGACGTCTCGCTGATGTTGTGGCCGTGCATGAGCAGGTTTTTCCCCAGGTTGACGACGTAGGTGTGTATGTAGGCTATTGCCGTTGTGCCTGTCATGCGATGAAACAGGTCGCCGAAGTAGTGTGCCGAGTAGGCCAGCTCGCTGGCACAGTACGACACTGTGGGAATGCCCAGGCTGTGCTGCTTGCCTTCGAAGTAATACTGCTCGAGCAAGGCGTGGAAGCGCTTGAGCATGTCGGAGGTGTCCTTGTCTTCTTGCGATCTCAGTCGCAGGTAGATGCGGTTGCAGTATTCCAGCAGCAGTCGTAGGTAGCCCAGCAGCACGTTGCGCAGCGCCGGCGAGTCGTCGTTGGTTGTGAGTTCCTGTTGCACCTGGCTCAGTAGCTGGGTTATCAGTGTCCATTCGTTGGGCTCCACGCGCAGCGATTCGGTAAAGAAATATGAGAAAAAATGAAATTCGCGCATTCTGGCCTCCAAGTCGGTGTTGTGTATCAGCTCGGGCGACCACAAAATGGCCCAGCCGCTGAGTGCCAGCAGCTCGCCATTGTCTTCGGCGCCACCCACCTGTCCGGGTGCCACGGCAATGATTGAGGCATCGCTCACCAGGAGCGACCGCGCGCCATAGCTCAGGTTCTTAGGGAACTCGCGCTGGATAAACAGCCCATACACGCTATAGTTGTTCATGCTGTTGCGAATGGGTGAGACGTCATCAAAATGGATGATGCTCAATAGCGGGTGCAGTTGTGGTGCTCCCACGTGGCTGGCATAGACGTTGGGGTTGTCAACTTTTAGTATTTTCTTCATACTTGCAAAGTTACGATTAAGCGAGCGAAAATGCAAACTTGTTTGCGATTTTCCGAGCGTGAGTAACTTCGAGGCAACGCCTCACCGTTACGATTAAGCGAGCGAAAATGCAAACTTGTTTGCGATTTTCCGAGCGTGAGTTTTTAGTCTATAAGCAACATAAGAATATATAAGGATTTCTCAATGTTATTCAATAGGCGAAGTAACCTCGACTGGAAGTCGAGAATTTGAGTAACCGGGGGTGTCGCACCGGCGACACCCCCGGCAACAATCCATCCACACTAACTCGCTGGAGGCGAGCACACATACTGGCTGAAGCCTGTTGTACTCGCGCAGATTTCACCGATCTCACAGATTTTTAGACTATAAGCAACATAGTTTAGTCGGACTCTTCGGGTAAACCTTATGTGTTCTTATGTAACTTATAGTCTAAATTACAGCTTGTTAGGTGGCATTTAGTCGAAGACGAAAATATTTCTTTAGCCCCACTTTACAGGAGCGACAGCTCCCTAAGTGGGGTTGTATCGCCGAAACACAAGGTCATACGTCGATAGATGTATGACAACGATAGTCACTGGTGTATTGGTCACACTCATTACTCATTACGCCTTGTCATGTCGCGCATCTCATCAAGGTCGATCACACGGCGGTGCGTTTCCCGGCTCTTTCTGTCCTACGTCTATCGACGTAGTGCTCCCCCGCTGCCACCTGTCCCCACTTAGGGAGCTGGTGCTCCCTTAAAGTGGGGTTAAAGAGATATTTTCGTCTATCGACGAAAAACTGCCCGACAAGCTGTTTTTCGACTATAAGTAACAAAATAAAGCATATAATTATGTTACTTATGTAACTTATAGTCTAAGAAGCACAGTGTCATAGGTGTGAAGATGCTGGGCGTGAGCCATTATGTATTCTTATGTTGCTTATAGTCTAAATTTCAGCTTGTTAGGTGGCATTTCGTCGAAGACGAAAATATTTCTTTAGCCCCACTTTACAGGAGCGACAGCTCCCTAAGTGGGGTTGTATCGTCGAAACACAAGGTCATACGTCGATAGATGTATGACAACGATAGTCACTGGTGTAGTGGTCACACTCATTACGCCTTGTCATGTCGCGCATCTCATCAAGGTCGATCACACGGCGGTGCGTTTCCCGACTCTTTCTGTCCTACGTCTATCGACGTAGTGCTCCCGCGCTGCCACCTGTCCCCACTTAGGGAGCTGGTGCTCCCTTAAAGTGGGGTTAAAGAGATATTTTCGTCTATCGACGAAAAACTGCCCGACAAGCTGTTTTTCGACTATAAGTAACAAAATAAAGCATATAATTATGTTACTTATGTTGCTTATAGTCTAAAAAATCTGTGAGAGGATTTGCTTCGGCTTCGGTGAAAATAATTTGCCCATTTGACTCTTATATCGGGATTTTTTTATAATTTTGCGGCCAAATTGGGGTGTTATGCCCCTAAATGCATGAAAATCAATAAAAATGAAATTATCTGAATTTGACACCGGGATGCCTCGAGAGCTGATTGCCAGCCATCCCACTGATCATCGCGATGAGTCTCGCCTGATGGTTCTTCACCGCAAGACCGGCGAGATAGAGCATAGAATATTCAAGGAGATTTTAGACTATTTTGAAGCCGGCGATACCTTTGTGTTCAACGACACGCAGGTGTTCCCAGCCAAACTCTATGGGAATAAGGAGAAGACCGGTGCTCGCATCGAGGTTTTCCTGCTGCGTGAGCTGAATCCGGAATTTAAGCTCTGGGATGTGCTTGTCGATCCGGCCCGCAAGATACGCATCGGCAACAAACTGTACTTCGGTCTCGACGACTCGATGGTGGCCGAGGTGATCGACAATACCACATCACGCGGCCGCACCCTTCGCTTCCTGTATGATGGCTCCCACGATGACTTCAAGGCTCATCTTTATGCATTGGGCAACACTCCGCTGCCTTACTACATCACGCGCGACGTTGAGCCCGACGATGCCGAGCGCTATCAGACGATCTATGCCCGTAACGAGGGCGCTGTTGTGGCCCCTGCTGCCGGACTGCACTTCTCGCGTGAGCTGATGCGCCGCATGGAGATTCGCGACATTGAGCGCGAGTTCATAACCATGCACATAGGCCTTGGCAGCTATCGCGACATCGATGTGGAAGACCTCACCAAGCATCGCATGGACAGTGAGCAGCTTGAAGTGCCCGAAGACCTCACTGAGCGCATCAACAACCGCCGCGACGCCGAGCACAAAGTGTGCTGCATAGGCACATCGGTGCTGCGGGCTTTTGAAAGTTCGGTTGGCATGAATGGCCACATCAAGCCTTTCTCGGGGTGGACCAATAAGTTTATCTTCCCGCCCTATGAGTGCACCACTTGCGATGCTCTTGTCACCAACTTCCACATGCCTTATTCTATCATGCTGATGAACACGGCATCGTTTGGTGGCTATGAGCCGGTTATGAATGCCTATAAGGTAGCTATCAAGGAGAAGTATCGCTTTGGAGCCTACGGCGATGCGATGCTCATTATCGACTGACCTGTAGCCGGTTAGCTTTATTGCTCGGACGGTGTCACACCCGAAAGATACTGTTTCGTGATGCAAAACTTTGTAAATAAAACGTAACAGAGTTGTGCTTTCCGGTAGTATGTATTAATTTTGTAACGTATTCTGAAAAAGCAACGTCAGAATGCGTTACATTTTTTTGCAACCTCATAATCAATTAAATCTTAAGAAAGCAATAACCACCAAAACATTTTTTGTAGCATCTAACGGTGAGCCTTACTGTGAAGTTGGGCTCATCGCTGTTTATGTGCTCACCGTTAATGCCAAAGCGACATGTGATTTTGCATGAGGATAAGCGAGAGTGTGTCATAATTCAAATTATAGAAAATCAGAGGTGATCGAAGTATAACCCGACACATGTTGTGCATCTTCGAAGCACCCTTTTAATTCGCTGTCTTTCACCAAGCTGCGCACATCTTCGATGTTGCTTGCATGGTGTTAAAGAAATGGTCGCATCTTCGATGCGTCTGCGTTTTCAACGCTTTTTTGAATTATGACACACCCCGATTGAAGTGATGAGGCGTGTGTCAGAACACGAGCCCCACACCTGCCATGACGTTAATCTTTTGTGCTCCGATACCCGGCAGTGTGTCCCACTTGCGGTTAAGCAGGTTGTTTCCCTTTACCCACAGTGTGACCACCTTGTCGAAGCGCCAGCTGGCTCCGGCATGCAGGTTGATCACGTCGTCCATGTCGAACCATCCATTCGAAATGTTCATTATAATGTTGTCGGAGTCATCATCGATTACAACCTCTTGCATGACTTGTGAGCGTCCTGTGCGCAGGTTGAGGCCTAAGTCGAGTGTGAGCTGACGCAATGGCGTGACTTTCACGTCGATGTTGCTTATCAGTGCAGCGCCGTCAAAACCTTCAAGAGGATAACCCTTGGTCCAGCCGTCATAGTTCACATTGTCGTCGGCCGGGGCATAGACGATGCTGGCCGAGGCTTCCACCAGCGAGCGGTACTTGTAATTCATCTCTGCACCGATTTTCATTCCTCGTGCCCTGAGTGGTGCATAAATCGAGGTGAGTGTGTAGGGCAGCAGTGCTTGCTTGTCCATGTCGTCGGTGATCATGGTGAAAGGCAATGCCATGGCGTTAAGGTCGCCCTTGAAGATTCCATAGCCCCCGTACACTTTCATGCCAAAGCCGGCAAACGGGCCAATCTTGAAGCCTGCTTCGCCGTCAAATGGCGAGAAGGTGTTGAAGTTAAAGCCGGTGGGGTCGCTGTAGCGGTTCTGCGACGCTAAGTAAGAAATGGTGTTGAGAGTCTTGCCGCCGGCGATATCGACATAGAAGGCCGCCCCGGGAGCGAGGTTGAAGTTGAGTTGCACATTGGGTGAAATGTGAAATCGGCCCGAAGTGAACCTGTCTTCATGCTTATGCGAGAAGTCATAGAAGCATGGGTTGCCCAGCAGCACGTCGGCACCGGCGCGGGCGCTAATAACTGAATTTTCAAAGGTGAAATAGGGCTGCAAGGTGACCAGGAAATAATTAATGTTGTCGAGGGCGGCCCTTGTGTTGACGTAGTCGGCATCCACCTGCAAGCCCACACCCACGTTGTCGTTGATGCCATACTCAGCTCCGGCGGTGATGTTGAGCGCATTCTCTTTAACGGCATCCAGCCCCTCGATGATGGGTTCGCTGTAGCCGGCATGGTTAAATGCGAGTCCGGCATTGTAGGTCAGCTCATGCTCGTTGACATTGAGCTGTGAGTCCCATTTTCCCTTCAGTCCAAACTCCATGAACGTCTGCTTGTGTGCGTTGTCCCACGCGGGGTCGGTTCCGCCGCAGTAGTTGAAGCTGTCGAAATGTCCGCGTGCGTTCATGTTGAGCGTGCCATATTTCAAGCGGTGCATGAGATCGACTCCCACGATGTTGTCGTTGAACTTCTGCTTGAGCCGCTGTGCACAGTCGGGTAGAAACAGCGATGAGTTCTTGCCGGCCCATGTGCTGCTGTGTTGCAGCCATGCTCCCAGTGTTGTCTCGTCGGTGTCGATAATGCGGTATCCGGCGCTGCCCAGAAAGTTCGCAGCCATGCCTCCGCCCACGTTCAGGTAGCCCCGCTTGTCGCTGAAGTTGTGTGCCGTGCGGTAGCCGTAGGGCATCATGGTGGGTATCGACGTGGGCACCTCGATGGGGTTTGCCCAGTCGCTATAGTTGACTGCCGTTCGTGCGGGTGTGGAGATTTTCTTCACCTTGGGTAGGACATTCTTCTTGGTGGCCTTTTTCACTTCGGGCACAAAGTCTTTTTCGAGCGTAATCTCCTTGTGGAGCTCTTGCTGTCCGTTTTGCTGTGTGGACGGCTGCTGTGCCACGGCAACTGTGGCGACCACCAGTGCTGCCATCACAAGAGTAACATATCGTTTTATCATCGTTGTAGGTGTTAAATGCTTGCTGGGTGAGTGAAAAATAATTTATTTGAGAGATTTGAGGCGTGAATTGATGCCGTCAATGATGTCTTGCTCCTTGCCGGGGTAGTTGCTCTTAAGGCTTTGCAAGTAGTCGCGCGCATCGCCTTTCTTTCCTTGCTTGACATAGGTGTCGCACAGCACCAGGAAGCCTCGCGCCAGCCAGTAGCTGTGTGGCGTTCCGGCGTCGATGAGCGCATTGATGGTCTTTTCGGCCTCCTTGTAGCTTCCGGCCTGATACTGCATTGTGGCCAGCTCAACGGCCGCCTGTGCCCCTTGCTCGCTCTGTGCGTCGGCCGCCAGGTGCTTGAAGTCGGCCTCGGCAGTTTTCTTGTCGCCTGTGTTGGCTGCGGCCATGGCGCGTGCCAGGGTCACCTCTTTTTCTTCGGTAGCTGTGAGTCCGCCGGCTGCAATCAGGGCATGGGCCGTGGCCTTGACGTCGTTCCACTTTTGCATCGATTGTGCGGTGCGCATCATGCCCAGCCGTGCTGCAATCAGATTGTCGTCGCTCGACGAGTGCTCGACGAGTGCTTTATAGGCATTCAGGGCTTCGTTTTTCTTTCCTTGTCGCATGAGTATGTCGGCTCGCATGGCCATGGCATCCTCGGCAAACGAGGCATCGTTGTTGCCCTTCAGGGCGTCATTGAGGCCGCTGAGTGCCGAGTCCATCTTGCCGCTCATGTAGTCATGTCGGGCGATGTAGTACTTTGCCTTGGCGGCAAAGGCACCCTTAGGATTGGCCGTCAGGTATTCCTTCATCTTGGTGATGTCGGGCTTGGATGCTATGGCCAGCTTCTCGGCAGCCTCAAAGTTGAGTCGGTCCAGCTCGCTCACGTCGATGCGCGGAGCATTGGGAATACCGTTAAGGAACTTCTGCAGTTGCGGCAGCTCGCCACGGTCGGCATAGATTAGTTTCAGGTCTTCGACCGCTGCCAGTGCTTCTTCGCTCGAGGGGTAGTTCTTTATAACGCTCTTGTAGGCATCGATGGCCGCAGCCTCGTTGTTCATGTTCTTGTCCACGACGGCCATTTGCAGCAGGCCTTTGCGTGCTTCGGCACTGCGCGGGTAGGCCTTGAGCAGTGCGTTATAGGTGGCCACGGCATCGCCGCCGTGACCCAAGGCAGCCTGCGACGCTGCTTTCTCGAGCATGGCCTGTGGGGCATATTGCGACTTGGGGTAGGCCTTGATCATTGCATCCAACTGTGTGATGGCACTTTGATATTGCTTTTGGTGCACCATCATCAGGCCTTTCTGATACATGGCATAATCTTGCGAGGCGTTCTTGTCTTGCTTGATGGCCTTGTCGTAGCTGGCCTGGGCTTCGGCATAGTTGCGTGCGTAGTACTGCGTGTCGCCCAGTCGGTTATAGGCATCGGCCCTGAGCTCGTTGTTGAGCTGATTGCTGGCTATGGCCTCTTTGAAGGCCTCCATGGCTTCGGTGTATCGCTTCTGCTGGTAGAGTGAGTAGCCCAGGTTGTAGCGTGCCAGCCCGTAGTTGTCGTCTTTCTTGCCGGTGGCGCTGATATACGACTTCTGGTTGGCTGCAGCTTCCTGGTAGTTTCCTGCGCGGTATTGCGCTTCGGCCAGCCACAGGCGGCTCTCGTTGAGCACGGTGGCATCCTGGTTGCCTAATGCCACTGCCTGCTTGAGGTGGGTGATAGCCTTGTCGGTCTTCCCATTGCTTAGCGCCTGCATGCCCAGGTTGTAGAGCACGGTCTGCTTGGCGCGAAGCACTTTCTTTCCCGGTTTCTTGATGTGGTTGATGCTTGTGAGTGCACGGTCAAGGTCGCTTGTGGTGGTGTAGGTGTCAACCAGATAGCCTTCAACCATATCTTTGTATTGCGAGTTGGGGTAATCATTCAGGAATTGTTCGAACAAGTCTATCGACTTGCCGAACGGCGTTTTTGCTCCCAAGTGTTGCGTGACGGCATAGTTGTAGAGTGCCGTTTCGCGCACGGTGCGGTCGTGGGTCATTGCGGCCGACTGCTCGAAGGCCCTTGCGGCGCCTTGCTGGTCGCCCAGCTTTAGGCGGCTCTGCCCGAGATATAGCCATGCACTCTGCGCCAGGGCGTCGTCGTGGTCGGTAGCAAGAGCCATTTCCTCGGCCACTTTTTGGTAATTGCCGTCGCGATAGTCGAGCACTCCCATGGTGTAGGCCGCAGTGCGATAAATGTCACCCTCGGGACTGTCGAAATAGCGCTGCAGATAGGTGCGAGCCTGTGTGTAGTCGCCCTTGTGATAATAGCTCTCACCCACCATGCGGTTGAGCTCGGCGGTGAAATAGTCGTTCTTGTCTTCCGAGAGTAGCTGCCGCCCGGCTGCAATCACATCGGCATACTGCTTGCGGTTATACTTAATCTGTGCAATGTAGTATTGCGACTGGTAGCCTAACTCGGTCGATGGGTCGATGTGCTGGAAGCGGTCGATGGCGCTGTCGTGGTTGCCCTTGGCATACTCGAGATATGCCTTGTAGAACACGCTGGCTTCGCCATAGCGTGCAGTCTTGGCCAGCTGGCCATATTGCGACTCGGCCTCGTCGTATTGTCCCAGGCGCAGATTGCAATAGGCCTTGCGGTAGAGCAGATTTTCGCTCGCGTTAAGGTCGAGTGCACCGGGGCGCACGAGCGAGTAGCTCAGCATGGCATTGTCCCACTGCCCGCGATAGAAGTAGTAGTCGCCAATTTTCATCTGTGCCCTCTGTCGAAGCAGCGATGTGGGGTTGTCTTCGATAAACGCCAGTAGTGCATCAAGGCTTTCGCTCTCGCCACGCTCAAAGCGGCTGAGGGCAATGTAAAGCTCGGCTTGCTCCTGCTGGTCGGCCGTGGGGGAGAGCGTGAGCATGTGCGTGAGCTGGTCGATGGCGCCGACATAGTTGCGTGATTCATACATCCACCTGCCGCGCTCAAGGTAGCCCTGGGCATCGCTGTTCATCACCGTGGGTTGTGCTGCTGCCATCACCGGCACGGCAGCCAGAAGACCCAGTATCTTGTTTTTCAGTTTCATAATAACAGGCTGTTTTCAGTTTCAATCAATCTACAAAGTTACAGTATTTAATCGGAATTTCTAACCTTACTGCCACATTATTAACAATTAATAATTGTCTCGCACTCCCGCGCTGTGCCATGTGGCTGCCGCACGGCATTCTCATGCAGATTCTACAGATTGCTGGGATTTATCAGACTATAAGTTACATAAGTCTCATAAGGGCTGACGCACGACATTCTCATGCAGATTCTACAGATTGCAGAGATCACACAGATTTTAGGCTATAAGCAACAGAAGGATGCCGGAAATTCCAAAGAGTCCGAAGAGTCAGAAAAGTCTGAGCTGTCCTCAAGTGGCTGCCGCCTCATAATTAACGTGAGTTCGACGAAATTTATATCAGTAAATCAGCGCGTTAGCAGCTCCCCCTCTTAGTTAGAGGGGGCCGGGGGGAGTGTGGTTCACGCAAAGGGCGGCATTACACACTCCTCCGGCCCGTTGGGCCACCTCCACCAACGTTGTCATATCCGAATAGTTCCTAAAAACCGAATTAGATTATTAAATTAGCCCTTTAATACACAAGTAGTTACATTGAAAAATACATTTTTTTGAAGGATTATTATACAAAATCTTGCCCCAATCCGAATTATAGTTGTACCTTTGTAAATAAAGATTTACACATCGCAAAAGTCATAATCCGCGCCTATAGCCAATCAGTATCATCAGCACAATATGGACCTCTCAGACTTAATCTCAGAGGGAAACATTGGGCTTATCAAGGCAGCAGAGCGCTTTGACGAAACACGAGGCTTCAAGTTCATATCGTATGCCGTATGGTGGATCCGTCAGTCCATCTCTTCAACTATCTATGAGAATGGCAGAATCATCAGATTGCCTCTTTACCAGCAGGCACTCCTCAATATGTATTCTATCCTATTAAAAGAGACAATGCAGACGGAACAAAGAAAACCAACTACAGCAGAGTTTGCAAATATCAGTGAGAACAAGGCGGGCATACTCATTGAGCAAACCGCCAGGACATTGTCTATGGATGCTCCTCTCTCTGAAGATACAGATACTTCCATTGGCGACCTTGTCTCTTCGGGTTCTAAAACAGATGAACCCTTAGATAAGGAGTCTCTGCATCAGGATATGACTGCTATACTCAACCATATTCTTTCAGCCAAAGAAAAAGAAATCTTAATGCGTAGCTTCGGTATTAATTGTAAGGAGGAAGGACTTGAAGAGATTGGTTTTGCATTCGGTTTGCACTAATGTTGCGCTATGCGCGAAATTAGGCTGCGGTTCGGAAAAATCAAAGTAAACTTTGCTTTTTCACTCACCTTGCACTAATGTTGAGGCTGCCGCCTCGAAATTAGGCTTCGCCTTAGCAAAACTCAAATAAATTTGGTTTTGCATTCGGTTTGCACTAATGTTGCGCTATGCGCGAAATTAGGCTGCGGTTCGGAAAAATCAAAGTAAACTTTGCTTTTTCACTCACCTTGCACTAATTTTGCAAAGTGAAAGAAAACGATTGCTATCAATACTCTTAAATGACATAAAAGTTAATGAAAAAATCAACCATCACAATAGCTGTTGCACTGCTCGTGTGCTCGGCCTTCTCGTTTCAGGCATTGAGTGAGAAAATCGACAATAGCGAAGCGGCTATCGTGCGCAACCTCGACATCTTCAACACGTTGTATAAAGAGCTGAATACGTTTTATGTTGATTCGATAGATGCTCAAAAGTCGATAGAAACAGCCATCAATGCCATGCTCGACGACATTGACCCCTACACCGAATACATCCCGGCCAAGTCGCGCGACGACTTTCAGGTGATCAGCACCGGCGAGTATGGCGGCATAGGCAGCTACATCCAGGAGCGCCGTGGTGAGAAGAAAGGCGTGTATATCTCCGGACCTTATGCGGGCAGTCCTGCCGCGCGTGCCGGAGTGCGCACCGGCGACCGCATCATCATGATAGATGGTGACAGCGTGGGCGACTGGAGTAGCGATAAGGTGAGTGCACGGCTCAAGGGGCTTGCCAACACGCGCCTGCAGCTCACTGTGGTGCGTCCCTACTGTGGCGACGACAGCATCAAGACATTCGACATCACGCGTGAGACCATTAAGATCTCGCCGGTGCCATACTATGGTGTGGTGCGTGGCGACATGGGCTACATTAATCTCACCACCTTCAACGAGCACTCGTTCCCGCAGGTGCGTGATGCGTTGGTGGCGCTGAAGAAGAATCAGGCAGTGAAGAGCATTGTGCTTGACTTGCGTGGCAATGGCGGTGGGCTGATGGAGAGTGCAGTGCAAATTGTCGGACTGTTTGTACCCAAGGGTACCACAGTGCTCACCACGCGTGGCCGCGACAAGCAGAGCGAGAAGACCTACAAGACTACGGCCGACCCCATCGACGCAAAAATACCGCTGGCGGTGCTCGTTGACGGTGGCTCGGCATCGGCAGCCGAGATTACAGCCGGTGCTCTGCAAGACATAGACCGTGCAGTGGTGCTGGGGAGCCGCTCCTTCGGCAAGGGACTGGTGCAAAGTGTGCGGCCACTGCCGTTTGATGGGGCCTTGAAGGTGACTATTGCCAAGTATTACATCCCCAGTGGCCGTCTCATCCAGGAAATTGACTACTCGCAACGCGATGCCAGCGGGTCGTACCAGCGCCTGCCCGACAGCCTGGCGCGGGTGTTCCATACCGCCCACGGACGCGAGGTGCGCGAAGGCGGAGGCATCACACCCGACATCAAGGTGGATTACCCCGAGCTCACGAGGTTGGTTTTCAACATTGTGCGCGACAACTGGGCGTTTGACTTCGCTACAAAATTTGCCGCCGAGCATCCCACCATCGACCCTCCGGCCACATTCACCATCACCGATGAGATTTTCAACAGTTTCAAGGCATTTATCGATCCCGAGAAGTTCCAGTACGACAAGGTGTGTGAGACTGGAATTGAAAATCTGCGCAAGGTGGCTAAGACCGAGGGGTATATCAACGACGAGACCAGTGCCGCCTTCGACAAGCTGGAATCTCTGCTCAAGCACGACTTGGGCAAGGACTTAGACACCCATCGCAGCGAGATAGAGAAAATCCTGGCGCGCGAAATCATCACACGTTATTACTATCAGGCCGGAGAAGCCGAACTTGATACCCGCAACGACGAGACGCTTGACCGTGCTCACGAGATGTTTGCCAAGCCAGGCGAGTATCGTCGCATCCTCCACTTGAAGTAGCCGCCTGTGCTGCTCGCGAGGCGCGTGTGCACAGGCGTGAACCGGGTGCGTGTCTCGGGGTTAAATGGAAAGTCGCCGCAGTGTTTCCATCAGGCTGCGGTCGATGGGCTTGTCGTTACGGATGGCCTTAGAGAAGGGAACATAGACTATCTGCTCGTCATCGTCGCCGATCATTACGTTTCGCTGTCCCTCGAGCAGGGCATCGACGGCTGCAGCCCCCATGCGCGAGGCGAGAATGCGGTCTTGTGCCGTGGGTGAGCCGCCGCGCTGCAAGTGGCCCAGTATGGTCACTCGTGTGTCATATTGCGGGAACTCCTTTCTCACACGCTCGGCCAGCCCCATGGCACCGCCGGTGATGGGGCTTTCGGCCACAATCACAATGCTTGAGCCTTTGCTCTCGCGGAAGCCTGTGGCAATGAGTTCGGCCAGCTGATCTACCTCGGTGCTGATTTCGGGTATGATGGCCGCTTCGGCACCACTGGCCAGTGCTCCGTTGAGTGCCAGGAAGCCCGCATCACGTCCCATAACCTCGATGAAGAAAAGTCGCTCATGGCTCGTGGCCGTGTCGCGTATGCGGTCCACACACCACATCACCGTGTTGAGTGCCGTGTCGTAGCCTATGGTGTGGTCGGTGCCGAAGAGGTCGTTGTCGATGGTGCCAGGCAATCCCACTACCGGCACGTCAAACTCGCTGGCAAAAATCCTGGCACCGCTCAGCGAACCGTCGCCACCGATTACCACCAGGGCATCGATCTCGTGCCGGCGCATCACATCGTAGGCCTGGCGGCGGCCATCGGCTGTGGTGAACTCCTGGCAACGTGCAGTCTTGAGGATGGTGCCTCCCTTCTGGATGATGTTGCTCACATTGTGTGCCTTGAGCTCAACCACTTCATCATCGATCAGGCCGCGATAGCCGCGGTAGATGCCTTTAACGTTAAAACCATTGTATATTGCCGAGCGCGTAACGGCGCGGATGGCGGCATTCATGCCCGGTGCGTCGCCGCCCGAGGTAATGACGCCTATTGTTTTGATATGTGCCATGATTTGTATTCCTTACCCTTATGTATAATTATACCCTTACGACTTATTACTTAATACTTTTTGCTTCCAGCTTCTTGCTTAACAACGTTCACTTGCCTATGCAACAGTAGGAGAAGCCATAGGCTTCAAGCTCTTCCTTGTCGTAGATGTTGCGCCCGTCGAACACGAATGGCGTGCGCATCAAGCTCTTGACGCGTTTCCAGTCGGGGATGTAGAACTGGTGCCACTCGGTGAGCATAACCAGTGCGTCGGCTCCCTTAACGGCGTCATACATGTCGATGCCGCAGTACACGTCGCCCCAGCGCTGCTTGGTGGCGTTCATCGCTACAGGGTCATAGACGCGCACCTGTGCGCCGGCAGCCAGCAGCGAGTCGATGGTGACGATGCTCGGGGCGCCGCTCAGGTCGTCGGTGCCGGGCTTGAACGACAGTCCCCAGATGGCCACCGTCTTGCCCTTTAGCTCGCCGTCGAAGAAGTGCGACACCTTGTTGAAAGCGATGTGCTTCTGGCGATTGTTCACGTCGTCAACAGCCTTGAGCACGCTCATGTCGAAGTTGTGCGTCTCGGCTATCTTCACAAGGTCTTTGATATCTTGGGGAAATAGTGTCCCACCATAGCCACAGCCCGGGAAGATGTACTTCGGGCCGATGCGGCTGTCGGTGCCCACGCCATGGCGCACGATATTGATGTCGGCCCCCACCAGCTCGCACAGGTTGGCAATCTCGTTCATGAAGCTCACTCGCGTGGCCAGCATCGATGTGGCGGCATATTTTATCATTTCGGCCGTGCGGGTGTCGGTGTAAATCACGCGGCGGTTGCTGTGCAGCAAGATTGTGCGGTAGAGCCTTGCCATCGACTCCCGCGCGCTCTCGGTCTCCACGCCTATCACAATGCGATCGGGCTTCATGAAGTCTTTCACGGCATTGCCCTCGGTGAGGAAGTCGGGATTGCTGGCGATGTCGAATTTCACATCCACTCCACGCTCATCAATCTCGTGCTGGATGATTTCTTGCACCTTGTGAGCCGTTCCCACGGGCACGGTGGTCTTGATGACGAATGTGCAATAGCGGTCGATGCGCTGGCCGAACACGCGCGCAATGCGCAGCACCGGCTCCAGGTCGGTGGCACCGTCGGCATCAGGCACGGGGTCAACCGTGCAGAACACATAGTCCACATTGCTGAACCCCTTATTGAAGTCGGTAGAGAAGTGCAGACGCTTGTCGTTCACGTTGTGAGTCATCAGGTTCTCCAACTCCGGCTCATAGATGGGGATCGCCCCATACACGAGACGGTTAATCTTTTGCATGTCGCTATCCACACAAGTCACGTCGATGCCGAGCTCGGAAAAGCACGCGGCCGTAACCAGCCCTACATAGCCTGTTCCAACTATTGAAATATTCATATCGTGTATATTTTATTCGGTGTTGTTCTACTTATTGTTCTACTTATGCTGCAAATGTACGAACTTTTTGTGAGAAAAACTTGTTGTTTAACGAAAAAACTCGTATTTTTGCAAATCATCTGTAAGCGAAACACGATATATATTTGCGTATTAATAACTTAAAATCAATCAAGCAATGAAAAAGTATTTAGCTGAACTCGTTGGTACTTTCGTACTTACCTTCCTGGGTTGCGGTGCTGCCGTGAGCCTTGGTTGCAACACAGCCACAGTGGCCGGCACTCCGGCAGTAATCGGTACGGCTGTGGCCTTTGGTCTGGCCGTTGTGGCCATGGCCTACACAATTGGCGGCATCAGCGGTTGCCACATCAACCCCGCCATCACATTGGGTGTGTTCCTGAGCGGAAGAATGAGTGCCAAGGATTGTGGAATGTACATGGTGTTCCAGGTGATTGGCGCTATACTCGCTGCCTTAGTGCTGTGTGTGCTGGCAGGATGCGAAAGCGGCCTGGGTGCTAACGGCCTGCAGACCCTGAATGAAATCGGCACCGCCGGGCAAGTGTCGGTGACCACCGGCCTGATTGCCGAGATCGTGCTCACGGCACTCTTTGTGCTCGTGGTGTTAGGCGCTACCAGCAAGACCAATGGTGCTACCAATAATCTTGCCGGCTTAGCTATCGGTCTGTCGCTCATCCTGATCCACTTAGTGGGCATCCACTACACCGGCACCAGCGTCAACCCCGCACGCTCTATCGGCCCGGCTCTGTTTGCCGGCGGCGAAGCGCTGAACCAGCTGTGGATCTTCATCGTTGGCCCATTCATTGGCGGCGCAATCGCAGCAGGAATCTGGAAAGTGATACAAATCGACAACGAAGTTGAGTAACACAATCAGTGCCCGTCACTGAAACCGAAGGGAGCCCCGCATCACGCAGAGCTCCCTTTTTGCCGCCCAAACTTGTGATGCACTTACGGTAGCACTGCCCTCCGAAATAAATCCGCCTCGCCTAACTCGCTGTAGGCGAGTGTATATACGGGCAGGCGCACCCCGCTCACCCCGCTCACACCGATTTTTTAGACTATAAGATATATAATGAACATATTTTTTGCATTCTTATGTTACTTACAGTCTGAATTACTGCTTGTTAGGTGGCATTTCGTCGAAGACGAAAATATTTCTTTAGCCCCACTTTACAGGAGCGACAGCTCCCTAAGTGGGGTTGTATCGTCGAAACACAAGGTCATACGTCGATAGATGTATGACAACGATAGTCACTGGTGTATTGGTCACACTCATTACTCATTACGCCTTGTCATGTCGCGCATCTCATCAAGGTCGATCACACGGCGGTGCGTTTCCCTGCTCTTTCTGTCCTACGTCTATCGACGTAGTGCTCCCGCGCTGCCACCTGTCCCCACTTAGGGAGCTGGTGCTCCCTTAAAGTGGGGTTAAAGAGATATTTTCGTCTATCGACGAAAAATTGCCCGACAAGCTGTTTTTTCGACTATAAGATACATAATGAACACATTTTTTGCATTCTTATGTTGCTTACAGTCTGAATAACAGTCAGTAAGTAGCATTTCGTCGAAGACGAAAATATTTCTTTAGCCCCACTTTACAGGAGCGACAGCTCCCTAAGTGGGGTTGTATCGCCGAAACACAAGGTCATACGTCGATAGATGTATGACAACGATAGTCACTGGTGTAGTGGTCACACTCATTACTCATTACGCCTTGTCATGTCGCGCATCTCATCAAGGTCGATCACACGGCGGTGCGTTTCCCGGCTCTTTCTGTCCTACGTCTATCGACGTAGTGCTCCCGCGCTGCCACCTGTCCCCACTTAGGGAGCTGGTGCTCCCTTAAAGTGGGGTTAAAGAGATATTTTCGTCTATCGACGAAAAACTGCCCGACAAGCTGTTTTTTGACTATAAGTAACAAAATAAAACATAAAAATATGTTGCTTATGTAACTTATAGTCTAAAAAGCACAGTGTCATAGGTGTGAAGATGCTGGGCGCCAGCTGGTATATGTGCTCGCCTACAGCGAGGTTGTGGAGGCGGCTTGATGCCGGGGGTGTCGCATCGGCGACACCCCCGGTTACTCAAATGCTCGACTTCCAGTCGAGGTTACCTCGCCTATCGAACACGGCGTCAGCCCTTATGTGTTCTTATGTTGCTTATAGTCTAAGAAGCACAGTGTCATAGGGGTGAGGATGCTGGGTGCGTCAGCCCTTATATGCCCTTATATGCCCTTATGTGGCTTATAGTCTAAAAAACTCGGTGTAATCGGGGTGAGCATGGGGTGCGCGTGCAAGTGGCGAAGATTGTTAAGATTTCGGCAAAACTGCTAAATTTGTGGGGGTTTCGGCGTTTTCGTGTGAAAAAATTGTGAGGATTTCGGCAAGCATTGTAATTTTGCCTTGTAAATTAGAAGTATTTATGAAACATGCACTCCTTTTATTGATTTTGGCATGCGTGCTGACAAGTTGCTCGTGTGGACGCAGCGAGCAGGATGCTAACCAAATTACCGATAGTGCCACCATGGTAACCCTTGAGCAGGCGCGACAGCAAGCCATTGCCGCCGCCGGTGCCATCGCGGTGAGCGACACTACCGACACGCTTGCCATGCAACGCGCCATTATCGCCGCCTTTGCCACTCGCAGTCAGATGAAGCTCAATGGCGATGAAAAGGCGGCGGCCGAGTTTGACAAAGCCCTTGAAGAGGAGCTGCAACGCCTCGCCCCCGACCTCGCCGCCCATGTGTTTGCGGCCGACCAGCAATCGCGTGCCGATTAAGTCTTGTGTGTGGCATGGGGTGCTAATCGTGCCTGATTTTATTCAGTGACTCACCCTATATCGGGCGAAAGTTGCTCGAAAACATCAGTTTTCGCCCGATATAATGACAGCTTGAACTAATAAAAGTAAAATAGCACAATGAAACATCTGTTATCAATACTCGCTGCCGCACTATTGCTCACCGGCTGCACTCAGGTGAGCGAACGCGGCGAACAACTCGGTCGCCAGCTCGTGCTGGCGTGGGGCGACACTTCGGCCGTCAAAGCCATCGACGAGCAGTATCAAGCCGCTGCCGACAGTCTGCACATTCCAGGCACTGCCGGGCATCTGGCGAGTGCGTTTATTCAAGCCGTGGGCGACAACGACTCGGTGCAAGCCGTGGCACAAGCCATCGCGCTGAGTGCAGGCGATTTTGCCGATGAGCATGCCAAGCCGCTCGTGAACGCCTTGCTCGACGGCTCGATGGATGCCCGCCAGGCTACCGACCGCTTGTTTCTGCTGCACTGGGCTGCCGACCTGCTGGACAAGAATGAGCACATTGCCCTGCTCGACCGGGCCATCGACGATGCAGCCAGCCGACTGGGCGACAAAGACCAGATGGTGCTCTACAGCCGTGCTGCCGCACCGCAAGCCCTTGCTAAGCAGATGCTTGCCGAACGCGCCGCGCCCGGTGCCGACACAGCTGCAATCGACCGACGCGCAGCCCTGCTGGGCGAGATATATGATGAGACGCAGCTCAAGGAATTTCAATCAGTATATAATCAATCAAAATAACCTTCATTGCAATCATGAGAACCTATAACGACTACCTGCAGACGATAAACACAGCCATAGCCCAGATTTCTTATCCGGCTCAACCTCAGCAGCTCTATGAGCCCATTGCCTATACCATGGCACTGGGCGGAAAGCGGCTGCGGCCCGTGCTGGCATTGATGTCGTGCGAAGCCCTGGGAGGCAACACCGACGACGTCCTGCTGCCTGCCGTGGGGCTGGAGCTGTTTCACAACTTCACACTGCTGCACGACGATGTGATGGATCGCGCCGACGTGCGCCGCGGCAAGCCCACCGTGCACCGCCGCTGGAACGATAACGTGGCAATCCTGAGCGGTGACGCCATGCTCACCATGGCCACACAATATGTTGCCCGTGCCGATACCCGCCACTTGCCGGCAGTGATCGACCTTTTCAATCGCACCGCTATGGAAATCTACGAGGGCCAGCAGTGGGACATGGACTATGAATTGCGCAGCAACGTCGGTGTGGACGAATACATAGAGATGATTCGCCTCAAGACTTCGGTGCTCTTGGGTTGTGCCTGCCGGTTGGGCGCTATCATGGCCGATGCCGCTGATGCCGACTGCCAGGCAATGTATGACATGGGCATGAACTTGGGACTGGCCTTCCAGCTTCAGGACGATGCCCTCGACGTGTGGGGCGACCCAGCCACTTTCGGCAAGGAAATAGGCGGCGATATAATGAACAATAAAAAGACTTTCCTGCTCATTAATGCCATACAGCGTGTCACCGGCGACGATGCCATGGAGCTGCGCCGCTGGCTCAACGACCCTGAGGCAGAGCGCGACATCAAGGTGCCTGCCGTCACAGCTCTTTATGAGCGACTCGGGTTGCGAGCGCTTAGCGACAGGGCCATCGAGGCATATAACGCAGCTGCACTGAAGGCACTGGCCGCAACATCGATGAGCGACGAGGCAAAGCAGTCGTTTGCCTCGCTTATCATTTCACTCACCACGCGCAAGTCATGACCCGCACCCATATTTATGCGGCCGAATTCGACGACATTTCGGTCAGCTCCCCCTCTAAGTTAGAGGGGGGAGCTGACACCGCCAGGGAGTTGACGACGCAGGGACTGTTGCCTCGGGGCTGCCGTCAAATTTGGACAAAAACTTAAAAAAGTAAACATTAAAGCACTTTATAATGATTGACACTCACACCCATATTTATGCGGCCGAATTCGACGACGACCGCCACCAAGTGATGGAGCGTGCCCTTCAAGCTGGTGTGGAGCACCTCATTCTGCCCAACGAGAACCTCGATAGCATAGGGCGGCTATGGCAGGTGCAAGACCGGTGGCCCGAAATGGTGTCGGTAGCAATCGGATTGCATCCCGAGGACGTTCACGACGACTTTCGCGATGTGTTAGCGGCTATGCGCCCACTGCTCGACAAGCGACGCTGCGTGGCAATAGGTGAGATAGGAATCGACCTGTACTGGGACAAGACATGGCGCGAGCAGCAGCTCGAAGCTCTCGACACACAGTTGCACTGGTGCCGTGAGCTTGACGTGCCGTTCATTATTCACTGTCGCGAGGCACTTGACGAGATTTTGTGGGTGATGGACAACTTCGGCGAGCCGCTGCCCGGTGGCGTGTTTCACTGCTTTACCGGCAGTGTGGCCGATGTGGAGAGCGTGCGCAAGCGTGGTGACTTCTACTTTGGGGTAAATGGCGTGGTGACGTTTAAGAAAAGCACTGTGAGCGAGTTGCTGCCGGTTATGGGGCTGGATCGCATCCTGCTTGAGACCGATGCGCCCTATCTTGCGCCTGTGCCATATCGCGGCAAGCGCAACGAGCCCGCCATGATAGCTGCTGTGCGCGACTGCATTGCCGGGCACTTAGGCCTCGACGCGACGCAGGTGGATGCCGCCACCACAGCCAATGCCCGACGGCTGTTTGCCCTGTGAGGCCCACCTAAAATTCATTTAATGGCAGTATAGATCGAGCAGGTGCCCATAGTGAGGCGCCTCACGCGGCACTGTCCGAAGCCTGCTTCGCGCATCAGTGCGAGCATTTCGTCGCCTTGCGGCACGGCAGCGATGCTGAGCGGCAGGTAACGATAGGCACTGCGGTCGCCACTCTTCATGGCACCGATTGTCGGGATGATGTGCAGCGTGTAGATGTCGTAAAACCAGCGCACAAGGCGGTTGCGGGGTGTGGAGAGTTCCACCACACACAGCATTGCCCCCGGCTTCATCACACGATACATCTGGCTGTAGCCTTGTTGCAGATTCTCGAAATTTCGCACCCCGAAAGCTACTGTCACGGCGTGGAATGCGGCTTCGGCAAAGCCCATATTCAGGCAGTCGGCCTGCTCGAAGCTGATGCCTGTGATGCCGTTTTGTTCCACCTTTTTCACGGCCACGTCGAGCATGCCGCGGCTAAGGTCTATTCCCGTCACCGAGTGCGGCTGCAAGCGTTTCTTCAGTGCTATGGCAAAGTCGCCGGTGCCGGTGGCCACGTCCAGCACATCGGCCTCGGCAGCCTTGCTGCCTAAGTGCCGTTTCACCATGCCGACGGCCACCCGCCGCCACCAGCGGTCGATGCCAAGCGTCATGGCGCGGTTCATAAAGTCGTAGGCCGGGGCTATCGAGTCAAACATCTGCTCGACCTGCTCATGCTTCGACCCATGCTCATCGTAGGGCTTGATGTGTTCTACCTTGCTATTCATCTTCACTCCACTCCTTATTCAGCACTTCCCAGTGCCCACCCTTGTCTGGCCCGACACGCTTCACGATTCCTTTCGATTGCAATAGCTTAACATGCTTTGCGATTGTGCGGCGACTTACGCCCAGTTCGTCGGCCAGTGTTTGCGTGGTGATAGCTGGATTTTCGGCCATCCTTTCAATTATTTTCTGTGAATTTTTCTGTGAATTTTTCTGTGAACTTTTCTGTGAACTTTTCTGTGAACCATCGAGCGATTCCTTATAGTTCTCTATCTCTTTTTCCAAGTTCTTGACGTGTTCGCTGAACATAAATTCACAGAAAGGCGATGAGTCATCGCTCTCTCGTGATTCAATTAATGCTTGAATATAATCGGCCTTATTTTCCTTTACCACTTTTGATGGCACCAGACCAAACTCAAATTGAATATGGTTCATCACCAAGCGAGCCATGCGCCCGTTTCCATCGGCCCAGGGGTGTATCGTCACTAACCGGTAATGTGCATCAAAACTCAAGCGATATTGTTCTATCACTTTCTGTGTTGAGAGCAATCTCTTTCTTTCCCGGTTAATTATAGTGCAGAAATCGTTAAGTTTATCTGGCACCTTCATGAAACTCATATACGACTTCCCTCCTGCGCCAGCCGTAACATTAAGTAATCGCAAGTCGCCTTTCGAGGCATCAAATGAGCCTTGTAGCGTGTTATAACTGCTGCCGGTGTTTGTCATAACGACAGCTGAAAGACTTTTGAGCAAATCCACTGAAAAATCTTGGTGCGACCGAGCTAACCTCATGCTTTGTTCATAGGCTTTTTTAAGGTCTAAATTCATGAGTTGCTCTTGCATCGTTCTACCTTTGGCAGCAATCCCCTCGTCGAAAAGTAACTGATTTTCTATTTCGGTAACTGTAGAACCTTCGATTGCTGTGGAATGGGTAATGAGTGAGTACAGATAGAATTTGTTATAATCTATCTGATTTGCTATTCCCAGACGATTATACTCATCCAGGACACGTTGCAACTTCAGTGTAACTAACTTCTCTGTCATGCTTCGACCTGTCTTCCCGGTAGGGCTTGATAGTTCTACCTTGTCGTTCACGATTATTCTTATTCGGTGCGGGCCGGCTGGTCGGGCCCGTACTCGTCGTGCCAGCGTTCATAGGCTTCTACGATGCGCTGCACGAGCTGGTGTCGCACGATGTCTTTCTTCTCAAATTCCACACGTCCTATTCCATTCACGCCCTTTAGCACCTTTAGCGCATGTATCAGGCCGCTGGAGGTGGAGCGCGGCAGGTCGATCTGGGTGGTGTCGCCGGTCACGATCATCTTCGAGCCCATTCCCAGGCGTGTGAGGAACATCTTAATCTGGTGGATTGTGGTGTTTTGTGCTTCGTCGAGCACCACAATGGCATCATTCAGTGTGCGGCCGCGCATGAATGCCAGCGGAGCAATCTGGATGACGTCGGTTTCCATATATTCCTTGAGCTTGGCATGAGGTATCATGTCTTCGAGGGCATCGTAGAGCGGCTGCAGATAGGGATCGATTTTGTCTTTCATGTCGCCAGGCAGGAAGCCGAGTTTCTCGCCTGCCTCCACGGCCGGGCGCGAGAGGATGATCTTTCGCACCTC
>DGVT01000063.1:0-17313 GCA_002395965.1 Porphyromonadaceae bacterium UBA4277 | reverse complement strand
GCCGGCCCCAGGGCGAATGTGAGGTCGTTGCGACCGAATGTCTTTACCAGCAGTTGCTGATTGGGCGTGCGTCCTTGAATGGGCTTGCCGTTCACGCCATACAAGATCACGTCGTCCATCTTTAGCGGTTTTGGGGGGGTGCCTTTAATGGTATCGATGATCACATCCTCCGGAAGGGTGTTAAATTGAGCACAATAGGCCTCCAGTTCCTTGATCTTTCCCTCGAAGGCTGCTGTTTCCTGCTCGTCGCCTATCACCGTTATCACACTGCCGCGGGCGGCCATGCGAAGTTTGGGGTACAGGTTGCGAATCAGGGAGATATTGCTGTTGTTCACCCCATAGAATGTTACGGGGTCAACGCTGTCAATAATAATGTGTCGTTCAATCATGCAGTGCGTCAAATACAAAACTTGCGACAAATATACTCATTATTTCCGACACATCGTTATGTAGCGCCTATTTTCTTCTAAAAACCTACGGCTACGAGTTGTCAGAGCATTCTCTTGAAATCACCCGATTGTGCTGCAAAAAAACATTACGGCCGGTGTAGCCGCGGCCGAGTCGGCAACAGCCACGATGCTGCCTCCTACTGATATTTCAGCTTCTATCATAACAATCACAAGTGATGGCTGACAGGCATTTGTAATAATTGGGTTATAAAGGCTTTTGAAACAGTTTTACCGGACAATAATTCGTTATATATCGGTTCTTTCTGCCCTACATCTATCGACGTAGGGCTCCCACGCTGACATCGGTCCCCATTTAGGGAGCTCGCGCTCCCGTAAAGTGGGGTTAAAGAGGTCATTTCGTCTATCGACGAAAAACTGCCCAACAAGCTGTTTTTAGACTATAAGCAACATAAGAGTACATAATGGCTTGCCAGGAAATGGTTTTTCGACAATAAGCAACATAAGAAAACATAAGATGAATTATGAAATGCTCAGGCGTCAGCCCTTATGAGACTTATGTAACTTATAGTCGAAAAAAATCTGTGCAATCTGTAGAATCTGCATGAAAATGTCGTGCGCGAGCCCACTTCACCCTTATTTACTTATTTCTGTGGCATGGTCTAAAAAACTCACGCTTGGAAATGCTCAAATAAATTTGGCATTTCGCTCGCTTAATCGTAACTTTGCAAAATTATTCACACGCGATGATAGAACCGGCACTATATCTCATTCCCGTGCAGCTGAGTGAGGGTGACCTTGCACAGGTGCTGCCTCAGGCTAATCTTGCTCTGGTGAGCGAGATTAGGCATTTTGTGGTCGAGAATGTGCGCTCGGCTCGCCGTTTTTTGAAAAAGTGCAACCGCGACATCGATATTGACTCCCTTACCTTCAGCGAGCTCAATGGCCACACACCTCCCGAGGATGTGGCAGCCATGCTGTCGCCGCTTGAGCAGGGTGAGGCCGTGGGCGTGATTAGCGAAGCCGGCTGTCCGGCTATTGCCGACCCGGGTGCCGACCTGGTGGCCATCGCCCAGCAGCGCGGCATGCGTGTGAAACCGCTGGTGGGGCCGTCGAGCATACTGATGAGCCTCATGGGCTCGGGGTTCAACGGCCAGAGCTTTGCCTTTGTGGGCTACCTGCCGATAGATGCCTCACAACGTGTGAGGAAACTCCGGGAGATGGAGCACCGCATCATGCACGATGACCAGACGCAGATATTCATCGAGACGCCATATCGCAACAACTCGCTGCTGGCCGACCTGCTAAAGCACTTGCCGCAAGCCATGCGACTGTGCATAGCAAGCGACATAACCGGCGCCGGCGAGAGCATAGTGACACACACCATTAAACAGTGGAGCTCACTGCATGTAACCTTAGCAAAAGTGCCCACCATTTTCCTATTATATAAATAACCTTAACCGACAAAACACACGACCTTCTAATTCAACCATTGACATGAATCACAAAAACAGCAAATACCGACATCAAGCCAACGAATACATACAATTTGACTTCGACGATACAGAGCCATCACCCACCACACAGCCAGCAAGCGACCCTGTGCCTGCCGCAGCCTGCGATCAGGCGGCCGACTGCCTGTTTATGAGTTTTGGCAGTGGCAGCAGCGGCAACTGCGCCTACCTGGGCACCTTCGACAGCGGTGTGCTGATTGATGCCGGTGTGGATGTGGATCATGTGTTCGACGACCTGCGGCTCAACGGCATCTTCCCCAATGCAGTGAAAGGCATCATCCTCACTCACGACCATCAGGATCATGTGAGATATGTCTATTCCTATTTGCGCAAGCACAAGCACCTGCGCGTGTATTGCACTCCCAAGTTGCTCAACGGCCTGCTGCGTCGTCACAACATCTCGCGGCGGCTGCGTGAGTATCACGAGCCCATCTACAAGGAAATTCCGTTTAAGATAGCAGCTTTCACCATCACTGCTTTTGAGACGTCGCACGATGGAACCGACAACATGGGCTTTAACATTGAGCTGCAAGGACGCAGGTTTGTGGTTGCTACCGACATGGGCTACATCACCCCTCGTGCCGAGTACTACATGAGTGAGGCCCACAACCTGATGATTGAAAGCAACTATGACTGCAACATGCTAAATAACGGCACCTACCCCGAATACCTAAAAAGCCGTGTGCGCGGTGAGCGTGGCCACCTTGACAATGCTGTGGCGGCACAATTTGTGGCCGAGCATTATCACAAGGACTTAAAGCATGTGTTCCTGTGCCACCTGAGCAACGACAACAACCGCCCCGAGATAGCGTTCCACGCCATGGCCACGGCGCTGCAACAGCGTGGCGTCACCGTGGGCGACGGCAGCAACACGCCGAGCCAGCGCGACCTTGACGTGCAGGTCTATGCCTTGCCGCGGTTTCAGTCGTCGCCATTGTTTGTGCTTTAGCAGAGGGGGCTTTTAGTGTGAGGTTTAATCGGCAGTGAGTCGCTTGTAGTCCCAGAAGCCATCATTGTCATGGACAAGTTGCTGGAACGAAGGTGTGAACACCACATTCAGCGTCTTGTAATCAACAAAGATTTCAATAGGTCCCTCGTTGGGTGCAGCCAATATGCCGGTAGGGAAATAGAAACTTATGCCGCGGGCCTTAGCCTGGAACTCGGCCGGCAATGCAGTGCCACGACTCAAATGCATGTTTTTTTCCTTATTCAGCAAGTCGATTTTAGCATTAACAATGCCAAGAAGCACATCATCGTCGGCGGCAAAGATGTCCTTTTTAGTGAGAAGGCGGTGGGTGGAGCGGTCATAGTGCACAAAGGCACTGTTGACCGTGTGCTCGATGCCGTTAAACACTATCTTGTCCACACCCATCACCAGCAGGCGCATCGAGGTCATCACCGGGTAGGCCAGTGTGACGCTCTCGTAGGCATACGACGACTGTGGCGTGGGGCATCGGTCAACTTGCTTGTAACTCAGCTCGTGCGATGATGTGAACGACACTTGCGCCAGATATTGGCTGACAGCCCGCTCCAGGTCGATGGCGCCCAAAGTGAACATCTTGTCGAGCAGGGCACGATGCAGCGATGCAATGTCGGCACTGCCATTGACCGACTTGGGCCAGCGCACCTTCACGCGCTTCACGCATGAGAAATAGGTAGATAAGTCGCCCTTCACGGCCGGCTCGCTACTCACATAATAGGCATGGCGCTCGGCAATCATAAACGAGTCGGGCACATTGATGTCGCTAATGGTGTCGGCAAGCGTGGCGGGCACGCTGTCGCTTCGCAGCTCAAAGAAGTCACGACTGTCGCCACTGGTCTCGATGCGAGCTGCCAGATACCAGAACGCAGCCACGATGTCGATCACCGCCAGAAGCAGGATGAGTATGAATAGTGAACGCTTGCTCATGCCATTAGTAAAATATCAGGCACAAAAGTACATAAAAATCTCAATACTAACGCTCATATAGCCGTTTTTTCGTCGCCGACACGGTAACCTTGTGCCGGCATGACGCTGCCGGTGAGCATGCTAAATGACAAATGTGGCAGCCGGGTCGTAGCCCTTTTCTATGCCGTTTTTGACGTAGCCTAACTGGTTGGTGTAGAGTGTGGTGTCGCCCACCTTCAAGCCGCGGCCGCCATTATAATGCGTGTGGCCAAACACCCAGGCCTCGGCGCCGCATTGGGCCACAAAGCGCTCCAGGTTCACCACAAAGGCCCACGTCAGGCCGTTGCTCTCGTAGCGCGGATCTTCGAGCAGCACCGGGCAGTGATGCGTCACCACCACGCGGTGGGCGGCACGCGAGGCCGCTAAGGCATGCTTGAGCCACGACAGGCACCGGTCGTGCACGTCGTCGTAGTGATGTGCCTGAAAGGGTGCATCGCGATATATCATGCGGTGGCAGTCGGTGAGATGCTGGTTGACAAGAACATAATCCTCGGGTGGAATGTGGCTCCACAGCGTGGTGAAGAAAAACTCGGTGTCGCCTATCACGACGCTACTGTTATTCACGAAGCTCACATTAGGCAGCACCGGCAGGCGCCAGTCGGTGAGCGTGGCTGCAAGGTCGTGACCACCATAGTACTCATGACTGCCGGGGACGATAAAGGTGTGCTCAAAATTGCGGGCACACCACTGCATGAACGCGTGCCGGGCAAACGGCCCTGCCCCGAGCACATGGATGTCGCCGGCCAGGAGCAGCACATCGCCCTTTACTTCAAGTGGGTGGTGACTGAGGTGCTCCATGTTGTCGGGGAACTCCAGGTGCAAGTCGCTGGCATATTGTATTATCATTATGATTGCGATTTGAAAATTTTGCTGCGAAGTTAGTGCAAACCGGGCAAACGACAAAGTTTACATTGGTTTAAGTTGCGAGTTCGCTTGAAAATGTCGCATTCGAAACTTTTGCCCCTTCAGAGCTCATGGCATTGCTACTAACTCATAATTCTTAATTCATAATTCTTAATTCACAATAATTTCGTAACTTTGCATCGTAAAATGAGAACCAAAACAATTAACAGATAACCTTAAACATGACATTAGAAGAATTTCAAGCCGACATCAGGGCCGGTATTCCCGCAGTATTGCCCGACCCGATGCCCTATGACACCGAGATTAATCATGCGCCTAAGCGCAAAGACATCCTCAATGCTGAGGAGAAGAAGTTAGCCCTGCGCAATGCCTTGCGCTATTTCCCCAAGGAGATGCACGCCACGCTGCTGCCGGAGTTTGCCGACGAGCTGAAGCGTTATGGCCGCATCTACATGTACCGCCTGCGCCCGCGCTATGAGATGAAGGCTCGTCCCATCGACGAGTATCCTCACCGCAGTCGTCAGGCCGCTGCCATCATGATGATGATTCAGAACAACCTTGACAAGGCCGTGGCTCAGCATCCGCACGAGCTGATCACCTATGGCGGCAACGGCGCCGTGTTCCAGAACTGGGCACAATATCGCCTGGTGATGAAATACTTGAGCGAGATGACCGACGAGCAAACTCTCGTGATGTACAGCGGTCACCCACTGGGTCTATTCCCATCGCACAAGGATGCTCCACGCGTGGTAGTTACTAACGGTATGGTAATCCCCAACTACAGCAAGCCCGACGACTGGGAGCGCATGAACGCCCTCGGTGTCAGCCAGTATGGCCAGATGACAGCCGGCTCTTACATGTACATTGGCCCGCAAGGCATCGTGCATGGCACCACTATCACAGTGCTCAATGCAGCCCGCAAGGTTATGGGCGATGAGCGCGAGAAGCGCATCCCATTGTTCGTTACTGCAGGTCTTGGTGGCATGAGTGGTGCTCAGCCCAAGGCTGGTAACATTGCTGGTGTAGTAAGCGTTACAGCCGAAATCAATCCCCTCGCAGCACGCAAACGCTACGACCAGGGTTGGGTTGATGAACTACACGAGAACCTCGACGAACTCATTCCAGCAATTCGCAAGGCTGTTGAGGAGAAGAAAGTCGTTTCTATGGCCTACGTGGGCAACGTGGTTGACCTGTGGGAGCGTCTTGCCGACGAAGGTATCCATGTTGACTTGGGTAGCGACCAAACCTCACTGCACAACCCCTATGCCGGCGGCTACTATCCCGTGGGCTACAGCCTCGAGGAGTCGAAGCGCATGATGGCCGAGGAGCCCGACCGCTTCAAGGAATGCGTTTTTGAGTCGCTGCGCCGCCAGGTAGCTGCTATCAACCGCTTGACTGCCGATGGCATGTACTTCTTCGACTACGGCAACGCCTTCATGCTCATGGCAAGCCGTGCTGGTGCCGACATCATGAAGGATGAAACCCACTTCCGCTATCCAAGCTACGTGCAGGATATCATGGGTCCAATGTTCTTCGACTATGGCTTCGGTCCTTTCCGCTGGGTTTGCACATCGTGCGATCCTCACGACCTGGAAGTTACCGACCGCCTTGCTGCCGAAGTGCTCGACGGCATGATGAGCACCGTGACCGACGACATCAAGGGACAGCTCGCCGATAACCTGCACTGGATTCGTGAGGCTGGTAAGAACCACCTCGTGGTGGGCTCGCAAGCCCGCATCCTCTATGCCGACTGCGAAGGCCGCATCAAGATTGCCTTGGCTTTCAACGACGCTATTCGCCGTGGCGAGATCAGCAAGCCTGTTGTCCTTGGCCGTGACCACCACGACGTGAGTGGCACCGACTCGCCATTCCGCGAGACCAGCAACATCTACGATGGCTCGCAGTTCTGCGCCGACATGGCAGTGCACAACGTGATTGGCGACGCATTCCGCGGTGCCACATGGGTGAGCCTGCACAACGGTGGTGGCGTTGGATGGGGCGAAGTTATCAACGGTGGCTTCGGTATGGTAATCGACGGTAGTGAAGAGGCCGACCGTCGCATCCGCCAGATGCTCCTGTGGGACGTTAACAACGGCATCGCCCGCCGCTCATGGGCCCGCAACAATGGCTCAATGGATGCCATCCGCCGCGAGATGGAGCGCACCCCAGGCCTCCAGGTGACCATGCCTAACCTCGTTGACGACGCCCTCCTCGAAGATTAATTCTCCGAAAAAAGACTAAACATAACGACCGCCATCAGAAACAATCCTGGTGGCGGTCATTATTTATCTTAAGTGCCGTTTCCCCTTATCGGTCGCGCTTGTCAAGTATGTTGCGCACTTGGTCTAAAGTTTTGCCGCTGCCAGGAGAGACAATTTCTTCCATTGTCTCGACATCATAGGCTCCTAAACTGTTGCCGTCGCCAGCGATGAAATACATACCGCGACGCGTGAAATAAGTGTTGAGATAAGAAAATGCAGGTTGGATAATCACATCGCCACTGTCGGCATCCATAATGCCTATGCCTCCGTCAACTGTAATTTTTGCCAGAACACCGCGATTTGAAGGGCTGCGGTCAATCAGCTCAATGCGGTCGCATGCGCAAGGAATGGTACGATTGTCACCTCCGGCAATAGAACCATTAATTATGCCATGACGCAACATTCCTTGTCCGTCGCGCTGTGTCACATCATAAAACTCTCTGGGTTCGCCATTACCGCGAGCTATAAGCACCTTAACACTTTCATATATCGGTTCAACTATTGCGTAACCGCCAGCGTTGTAAACACCCCATTTGCCGTTGAGGTCTCGCACGATAAAGACATCCAAAGCGTCAGGTATCTGAGCAGTCTCAATCTTTGAGAATTGTCCCACCTCGTTGCCGTCTTGATCATAGAGAACCCACATCTCCTCGCCGCCGGGGAATGTCTTGCCATAGGCTGTGGCCCAATTGCCATAACCGAGTTTCTTATCAAACCCGTTCTTGATGTCTACGCTCGACAGGTGCTGATAACTAGCGAGAGCGGGAGATGTGTTTTGCTGCGCTTGCTCTCTTTCCTTTTGCCTGGCTTCTTCCCGTTCTCTACGAAATTTGGCCAAGTTATATTCAAAGGATTCAAGCAAATTGTCCTCACAAACATGAAAACCGATGATCGCCTTTCTGCGTTCTTCGGGTGTGGTTGCCGCTAATGCTTTGGCCTTCGCTTCATTGGCCATCTTCTGAAAGATGGCAAGGGTGCACCATCCCTCATGAGCCACACTTCCACAAGCAGGACATGTAGTCATGTGCTCTCTATCACCGGCTTGATACATTAAGCGATATATGTCGGGCGAAACGTCCAGCCTGCTTTTTACCTCGGGAAGAGGCTCATGGTCTTTCAACTTTGCTGAGCTTGTAACTGATGATGAGCTGTAAGATGATGATTCTTCCTCTTTTGGCGCCTCATAATAGGGGCATGAGCTCTTGTGTGCTTCCCCAGTTTTTAGATTCACATTGCAATAGGCGCAATGCGGATCGGAAACTTGTGGAATTTGTGCATGGGTTGCTGCTGCAAGCAACCCCAGAAATAATAATAGATAAATTCTTTTCATAATCAGTTGGGTTTTTGTTCGCCGCAAATATACAATAAAAAACAACATCCCAATGATTTGCCATGAATAATCACCACAAAATCATCAATTTAGATAGGCAACACGGCTCAAAAAAATACGACCTTTTTTTATGATTGGTGGGCGATAGCTTGTTTCACGCTTGCAATATTGCTGCGCGACACGGGAATGGAGTCGTTGCTGTGCTTGATGAGCAGCTGCATGTTACCAGCCCTGGAGAGAACCTTATCGACTTGTCGCAAATTCACCAAGAAAGCACGGTGACAACGCACAATTACATTATAATGCTGTAACTGCTCCTCTACTTGCTTTGAAGTGGCTCGGAGCATGTCGCTCACAACTTGTCCTTCACGGAGCTGTATTATTTTAACATAGTTGCCCACCGACTCCACATACAAGAGATTAGGAATATAGAGAGTCACCGTCTCACTGGTTGTACCCGTGAGTTCGATAGTCGATGTAGGTATGGCCTCAGCACTGACAAAGTTAGGTGTCTCATGCTCTTTGGCGCCACTTGTTGCCTGCTCAATAGTATGCTGCAATCGCTGCAATTGCTCATTCATCTGCTTCATTTCCTCGAGCTCAGCTGCAAGATACTTGCCGCGGAACTTAAAACGCCAATACAGGCCAATGAGAAACGAGCAAAATGCCATAATCAACAGTGTCTCGAAGAAGTTGCCCCATGAGAGACGGTTTCCGTCAACCTTGTCGCTGAGCACGAAATGGCGATACAAGCATATCATGAGCGAAACTAGTGGTGTATTGATAAGCTGGAACCAAAGGTTACGGCTGATGATGTAATCCACGCCTCGGTCAATAGAACCTGGTTTCCTGAGGATGTATACCAAGATGGATTCGGCGATAAAGCACGAGACAATACCCAACCCTCCCACAGCAATCAAGTGGGCATAGGCCTGCCACTGCCAAGCATCAAGACCAAAAGGTTTGAAAATCGCTAGCACCACCACCGCAAAGCAAACGCTGATAATGCGAATTTTTATTGTTTGTCTCTTTTCTCCATTCATAACAATAGCAAAGGTAGTATAAAAAAAACAATACAACAAAACTTTCATCGCATTTGTGCTACTGGTCACACTTTTACTACCGTTCGTCACAATAGTGTGCAGAATATCCCAGAAACTTGCTGTAACTGTAATTTCGCCGCAATTTTGCAGTCAAAATCAGTGCAAGCCGAGTGCAATTCCATGCTTGCATGAGCATTGCCTAGGCGCCGCCTGATTTATTTAAAATAACGCAGGCAATTCAGCACTGCACGCAAAAAAGCACGATTATGACACGCAGAAAAATTATTGGAATCATCTTTATTGTTGTCGCCATGATGAAATTGATGAGCATGTTGGGAATTTTTCATCTTAACTGGTTCGACTGGGTATGGAATCATCCTTGGACCGATTATTTGGGCCCCATTCTATTGCTTATAATAGGTGTGGAACTCATCGTGAGCAGTTATCAGCGCAATCCCAGTCAGTGGCTCCAGCGTCCAGTACCCCAAAGCGAAGAAGGCAAGCGCATCAACTGCGCGGTGAGTTTTGGCGGCGACGAGTACGTCTTTCGTGGCGAGCCGTTTCATGGCGCACGACTTGATGCTTTCTTTGGCGGACTACGACTTGACTTGCGCCAAGCTGTCATCAATGAGGATGAGGAAATCGACATTCACACCTTTGCCGGTGGAGTGGAGATACTGGTGCCTACCAATGTCAACATTGAGGTACAAAGCCGCAGTTTCATTGGCGGAGTGGGCAACGAGACCGTGGGCAGGAACATTCCTGGCGCTATAACTCTTCACATCATCGCCAGCAACATCCTTGGGGGAGTGAGCATAAAAGAATGAAAATTAAGGATTAGTGAAACATTAAAAAAATTTACAACAATGAATAACAGCATTATTATTTCAACCGTTGCAGCTATTCTTCTATCAATAGCTTTGAGTGTGAGTTTAAATAGTTGCGTTGCTACACGCGACACAGTGAAAATCAACAAAGTGGAAATGGGCATGACCAAGAGCGATATCCAGAACCTGCTGGGCACTCCCCTATTCAAGAATGCCAACGAGACTGGCGAGGAATGGGGATACCGCAAGCTAGTGGGTGAAATTGCAGGGCCTGAGTCAATGATATTCGTCGTAACCTTCGACAACGACGGCAAGGTCGTGGCTTACAACTCGGTCAAGGAGCATCCCTACTATCACCCTTATTAAAACAATGAAAACTGAGATAAATCCACAGGACTGCAATCGCCAAGAAGCATTTAATCTCTGGATGTCATCACCCGTGCCCATGGTCACTCTTGTGAAGACGATGGAGGTGACAAAGCTTTTGAGATATAGCAAAAAACAGGGCATGAGTTTCAACATGCTGCTCTGCTGGTGCATTGGTAAAGCGGCAAGTCAAGTTGAGGAGTTCTATGTGCTGCCCGAGCATGGCAAGTTATTTAAATATGACTGCTTGGCTGTCAATGTGATTGTGAAAAACAAAAAAGGAGGCATCAGCTCATGCGATATCTCATACACACATGACTTGAGCCGTTTCAATCACGATTACATGGCCCTGACACAATCGGTGATCCAAAACTGTAAAAGCAGTTTCAAGGAGGAGGCAATGGTAATAGGCACATCGGCAATGATTGAAACAGAATTGGATTGCATTGTTAACCAATATTCCAAGGAATTTAACAACCCTATGGTCATGTGGGGAAAATATCGCAAAGGGTGGTTCAAGACCACTTTGCCCATTAGTTTTCAGTTTCATCATGTGCAGATGGATGGTGCCCATGCCGGTAGATTTTTGGCTAATTTGCAAGACGTAATTGGTAAACTGTAAAACTCCAGGACTTAACCCCAAAGGTTTATAAACATGACAGCCAACATTATAACAGGCATTAGGGTATTGTGTAGCATTGTGCTGCTTTTTTCTGCAGCACTGTCACCAGCTTTTTATACTTGGTATATTATAGCTGGAGCATCTGATGTGCTTGATGGATGGATTGCCCGACTAACAAATTCAACAAGTGATTTAGGCGCGAGATTAGACTCTGCCGCCGATTGCTTCTTTGTAATGGTTTGCTTGATAAAACTGCTCCCAGCACTCGCTATTCCTCTATGGATATATTTATGGACAGGTATCATTGCGGCAATCAAACTCTTGAATATTCTCTATGGCTTTACTCAGCAAAAACAATTCGTGGCCGTTCATTCTATATCAAACAAACTCACGGGAGCTTTGCTATTTGCAATACCTCTCACTTTGCCATTAATAGAATTACAATACTCTGCCACGTTCGTTTGTCTCTTAGCTACTTTTGCTGCTCTCGAAGAGGGACATATAATTAGAACAAAGAAAACAATAAAGAAATGGAAGGATTATCCCCGCTATCACCATTATTGATAATGCCTGCCAAATGGGTGCTGAAAAATTGTTCATAGTAGTGGGCAAATCTAATAAATATTAGTAATTTTGTATCACAAAAACGATTATAAATATGGAACTAAAATTTTGTCAAAGCTGCGGAATGCCGCTCACCGAGGAACTGCTCGGCATCAATGCCGATGGAAGCAAAAATGAGGAGTATTGCATTTATTGCTACAAGGATGGAGCCTTCACTGGCGACTTCACAATGGAGGGAATGGTGGAATTCTGCTCGCAGTATGTAGAAGAGTACAACAAAAACACTGGAGAATCTCTCAATCGCGAGGAGTATAAGAACGTGCTTCGCCAGTTTTATCCTAGCCTGAAACGTTGGCAATTGCCAGCCGACCAGCTCCCTCATGCTACATCTCCTATCAAGCAAAAACTCATTGAGGAGATTAATGCACTAGGGATAAATGGTTTGCCCGAGATTAATAACCTCTTTGTGTTGCAGGGTTCTTATGTCAATATGGAGTATGAGATAAACGGCAACAAAGTGAAGTTGCTCGATGACAACGCCACCTACTGGTGCAATCAAGTGGAGCGCCTTGACTCACCAGGCCGCTGCTTCGGCATTGCTTGCGATGAGCACCACATCTTCGTGAGTGAGTATGGCAAAGACGGCGTTGACGCCGAAATTGTGATGCTCAAGAGAAGATAGTATCAAAACCCTGAAAGTTGGTGAAGTTATTGTTATTTAGTATTTTTGCAGTGACTAATCAGTAATTGAATTTATTTTTGCAATGAATATCCAACCAGAGGAGTTAGAGAGGTTAGACCTTGAGGGAACCGACATTCAAGATGCCGAGGCGACTATCGAGATGGTAGCCGAAGAGTCTGGCGCACAGGCACCCGAGGTGCCCGTTATGGAGGTACCTGAAGTGCCCAGTGTGCAGGTCCCCGAGGAGCCTGACCAGGAGCTCATTGTGCCCGCTCCCATTCCTGTAGTTGAGGAGCCTTCAACTCAAGAAGCTGAGGAGGTCGAGATGTTGGATATTGAGAATGATGAGAGTTTGGCAGTTGAGGATAGCACCCCAATGAGTAAAACAAAAAAAGTTCTCAATTATCTGAAAAGCAGCAAGAAGCGTGCCGTTTTGAAGCGAGCCTTCCACGTGTGGCAACTCAAGCCCCATGAGGTGGCCCCATTGTCGGAGTCGACCCATGAGTGCGCTGCGTGTGGTACTGAGTATCAAGGGAATTATTGCCCCCGATGTGGCCAGTCGGCAAGCATCGGCAGGTTTTCGTTCAAGAAGGCAATGATGCATTTCCTTGATGTGTGGGGCATGGGCAACCGCAGCATGTTTCGCAGCCTTCGCGACTTGGTGCTTCGCCCTGGCTATATGATTCGCGACTACCTGAGCGGCATGCAGTCGGCCTATTTCCCGCCCTTCAAGATGTTCTTTGTATTTGTGGCAATATCACTGCTAGTAGAACATGGGGTGAGCTTTGATGTTGAAGAAAAAAGAGATCGCACATTTGAGCCACAAACCGAAGTCGTGCAACAGAATCAGCAAGAGAATAATGAACACCTTTTGTTATCAATTGTTGATAGATTTACCACAATGATGGATTCTCTAAGAGAAAAGAACCCTGCCATTTTTTCTCTCTTTACACTAATGCTGTTCTCTTGGCCTCTGTTCTTCTTCTTGCACAAGACACCCAAGATCCCCGACCTGCGGGTTTCGGAGTTCATAGTAGTGCTTGTTTATACCTCAAATTCCTATACCATTTTTTCAATTGCTGGTGATCTATTGGATTCTGACCTCCTTAGATTAATAGCTGTGATTATGGTCTTTGTGGCTCTTCATCAGTTCTCAGGATACAAGAAACTACGTATCTTGGGTTACATAATACTCACTCTAATAATTTCGATCACAGCGTTTTGCATCATTATCTCAGCTGGCTTAGGAATAACTTATCTTTTTGTGTCAAAATAAATAATCGCACAATTTTTTTAAAAAAAATTGCAAAAAGAATGTAGTTTTTATAGAGTCATTGCGTCTAATTAATAGAAAGTGGCTGAAAAACCGCTCCTAAAACGACACAAAATCTACAAACAACTATCTAATATTTTTATTATGAAAAAAACAGTTTTAGCGTTTGCACTCGCCCTATCTTTCGTGGCAGGCATAGCACAAATCAACAAGGCCAATATGGACCTTAGTGTGAAACCAGGTGAGAACTTTTGGCAGTATGCCGTTGGTGGCTGGCTCAAGGCCAACCCTCTCGACAAGCAGCACACCCAAAACGGTGCGTTCATGGACCTTTATGAACAAAACAACGACCGCATCAACGACCTTATCATGGAGTATGCTGGCAAGCACCTTCCCCAAGGCACCGACGGGCAGAAGATAGGCAGTCTCTACCGCCTGTACATGGACACCGTGAGCCGCAACGAGATGGGCTACAAACCCATCCTCCCCTACCTCAACCAAGTGCGCGCCATCAAGACTCGTGAAGAGATGCTCCACGTTATGTACGAACTCGATGCTAAAGGCTTTGGAACAGCGCCCTTCGGCATCTACCTGGGCATGAACCCCTTCAACAGCAATGAGTACATGATGGGTGCCGGCCATGGCGGCGCATCACTGTCGAAAGAGTACTACGACAACCCCAGCGAGCAGCAGAAGCTAGTAGTGAGCACCATCAAAGAACTCAACAAAGACCTCTTGAAGATGGTGGGCCACAGCGACGAGGAAGCACAGCGCATGATGGAGGCCGAGTGGGCCATCGAGACCAAGATTGGTCTTACCCAGCTCGACCAAGTGGAATCGCGCGACCCCTATAAGCGCATCCACATCATGACATGGGACCAGTTGCTCAACGATTTCAAGGGCATTGACTGGGCCACCTACCGCGACGTAATCAAATATCCACAGGACATCGACACTGTTAACGTGGGCCAGATTGAGCCAGTGCATGTGGTAGAAGACTTGCTTGCTAACGCCAGCATCGACGACTGGAAAGCTTTCATGGAGCTTAGCATCGTCAAGGAATTCGCAGGATTCCTGTCAGATGATTTCAGTGACCGCGCCTTCGAGGCCAGCAAGAAAATCTCGGGCGTTCAAGAGCAGCAACCTCGCTGGAAGCGAGCCGTGGGCCTCATCAGCGGTAGCCTGGGCGAGACTATTGGCAAACTCTATGTACAGAAATACTTCCCCGAGAGCAGCAAAAAGCGCGTTGTTAAACTAGTAAAAGACTTGCAGCAAGCCTTTGAGGACCGCCTGAAGGACAACACTTGGATGAGCGAGGAGACCAAGGCTAAAGCCATCGAGAAACTCCACGCCATGCACATCAACGTAGGCTACCCCGACAAGTGGCAAGACATGGAGAAATACATTGATATCCGCGAGAATGAGAATTTGGTTGAGAACTACATACGCATCTCACAAGAGACCACTCAGGCAAATCTGCGCAAGCACTGGCACAAGCCCGTTGACAAGACCGTGATGGCATGCACTCCACAAACTGTAAACGCATTCTACAACTCGCGCTTCAACAGCATCAACTTCCCTGCCGCCATCCTGCAACCTCCTTTCTTTGACCCAGAGGCCGACTATGCAAGCAACTATGGCGCCATCGGTATGGTCATCGGCCACGAGATGACTCATGGATTTGACGACAAGGGTTGCCTCTTCGACAAGGACGGAAACCTCGCCAACTGGTGGACTCCTGAAGATAAAACCAACTATGATCAGCGCACCAAGGTGATTGCCGATTGGTTCAGCGCACAAGAGATTCTCCCAGGCGTGAAGGTTAATGGATTGAAGACTCTGGGCGAAAACGTGAGCGACAACGGTGGCCTCAACATCGCCTACCGCGCCTTTGAGAACCGTATGAAGGTGGAGCCACTCAAGACTCTCGACGGTTTCACTCCAGCACAGCGCTTCTTCCTTGCCAATGCTCGCGTGTGGGCTAGCAACAGCACACCCGAAGCACTTGCCAACCTCGTTGACAGCGACACCCACTCGCCCCACGAGCTCCGCGTCAACGCCGCCCTGCCAATGATCGACGCTTGGTACAAGGCCTTCAATATCAAGAGCACCGACAAGATGTATCTCCCTAAGGAGAAACGCGCAGTAGTGTGGTAATATTTGGAATTATATATTAAAAGATTAAGGATTAGTGACTCTTTCGCACTAATCCTTAATTTATTATATAACTATCTTGCCTAGTTATCGCGCCATCAAGTAGATGTCGCGCATGGCTTTGGCATCGAGCACTTCCATGGCGCCCAGAGTGATGATGCCGCCACGCGAGCACTTCTCGACCATTGTGTCAATCTCCTGGTCGGTTATTTCGCGTCCCAGCAGCTCATGAATATTGGTGGGCATACCAATTTGGCGATAAAACTCCTCAACGGCACATATACCGCGCTCGGCAGTCTCCTCGGGATGCGAGAAGTCGTTGGGAACACCCATTACATTGACAGCAAACTGAACAAATCGGCTCAAGTGCTTATCCTTGACATAACGGGCCCATGATGGCCAAATTGCAGCCAGTCCTGCCCCATGTGTAACACCAAAGAGAGCACTGAGCTCATGCTCAAGGCGATGGGTAGCAAAATCTTTCTCGGTGCCACACTCTGTCAAGTCGTTGTGTGCTAGCGAACCAGCCCACATGATTTGTGCACGATGACGATAGTCCTCAGGATTGCGCATTACCACTAGTGCCGAATCCTTAACAGTGCGAAGCAACGCCTCACTGATGGAGTCGGTGAGCGTCATGTCCTCATATTTCGAGAAGTAGCGTTCCATGGTGTGCATCATTATGTCGGTGGCACCGGCTGCCGTCTGGTAAGGAGGCAGAGTGAACGTGCGCTCGGGGTTCATTACAGCAAATCGGCAACGGCACAGGTCACTGTTGATGCCACGTTTTAGCAGACCCTCGTCGGCAGTAATCACACAACTCGATGACATCTCGCTACCGGCAGCAGGGATTGTAAGAACCACACCTATTGGCAGGCACTGCTTGGGCACAGCCTTTCCTGCCCAGAAGTCCCAAACGTCGCCATCATAAGACACACCATAGCCTATCGCCTTTGACGAGTCAATAACACTACCACCACCCACGGCAAGAATGAAGTCTACTCCCTCGCGACGGCACAATTCAATGCCCTCGCGCACTTTTGACAGCAGTGGGTTGGGCACCACTCCACCAAGTTCGCAAAATGCGATGCCAGCACCACGCAACTGCTCTCGCACCACATCGAGAAGGCCCGACCGCTGCGCCGAACCACCGCCATAGTGTATCAGCACTTTTTTGCCACCATTGGCAGCCACTAGTTCACCTATCTTATTCTCCGACTCACGACCAAACACAACCCTTGTGGGTGCGTAAAAATTGAAATCCTTTATCATAATAACATCTTATTAGTAACTTTTTCGCAAAGATACAACTTTTTGGGGATATAGTGAAATAATACTACCACTCGTCACAAAACACTGCAGAATATCCCAAAAGCTTGGTATTGCTGTAATTCTAGCAATAATTTTGCGTCAAAATTAGTGCAAGCCGAGTGCAGCGCCATGCTTGCATGAGCATTG
>DGVT01000137.1 GCA_002395965.1 Porphyromonadaceae bacterium UBA4277 | reverse complement strand
ACTTCGATCACCTCTGATTTTCTATTATTTGAATTATGACACACCCTCAAGGGGGAGTGTGCCCGAAGAGCTGAAGCGTGGCCAATGAGTCCTTCAGCACAGTTTAATTTGCAAGAAATACCGCTTGAAAAATCAGCAATATAGCGCAAAAAAATCTGGTAAAATGAGGGGCTCATTGCGAAAAACAGGGAAAAGTCAAATTATGCTCACTCATGGGAGTGAATCATGATTGAGGAAACTACTCGACTTGCAATATCATGAACTGCCATAATCATTCCCCGTTATTTGCATAGTATTGCGATTAATTATCAGATAAAGTATGTTGCACATGCATAGAGTGGTATGTTTCGCATCCACCCTTGGTCGCGGTAGTCGCTCATCGAGAATCGCAACCCGATGAGATTGGGATTGTTCTTGACAAAGGTGCTTAACGACTTTGACCTCAGGTTTTCTTCTGCTTTAATCTCAATAGGCCAGATGTTGCTTCTTTCCTGCAGAAGCATGTCAATTTCGAGAGTGTGATTGTCGTTACTGAAGTAACACATAGTTGTGTCACGCGTTGTCGCTATCTGGGTAACAACGTAATTTTCGGTGAAAGCGCCTTTGCTGGCACTGAGCTCGTTGTCCTTAGTTAATATCTGCTCAGGTGGTATATTGGCCAAGGCTCCCAACAAGCCCGTATCAAGCAGATAAAGTTTGAATGCCGACAAATCTTCATAAAACTTAAGTGGCAAATTGGGCTTCGTAGCACGATTAACACGAAGAACAAGTCCTGCATCTTGCAGCCATTGTATGGCCAGTTCAAACTCGCGTGCGCGACCACCCGATTTGATGGCACCATAGATAAATTTATTATTCTCTCGTGCAAGTTGTGATGGTATTGATTGCCAAACCTGCGTGATGCGCACTACTTCTTGCGGCGAAGCGTGCTTGGACATATCGCTCCGGTAAATTGTAAGAATATTGTTCTGAACATCCCTTACCGACATGGAGTCGCGTGTTTCTACGTATTGGAGCACAGCTTCAGGCATACCTCCGACAAAGTAGTAGATTCGCAAGTATTTGATATATTCTTGTTTCAGCATTTGGATTGTTTTCCAATCTTTAGATTTTAAAATGTGCACCAATTGCTCATGACCTATCGCATCGAGAAATTCAGTGAAGGTCAATGGATGCATATTGATTATATCAACCTTTCCGACGGGGGCCGACTCACCTTGATGCATGGTGATGCCCAACAGTGATCCTGCCACTGCAATATGATGTTGTGGAGCTAATTCGCAAAAGTATTTCAGTGCAGTCAATCCATTCTTTAGTTCTTGTATTTCGTCAAGGATGATCAAGGTCTTACCGGCAATGATGGGAACTTTGGTTATTGCCCCTATTACGAGCAAGATGCGTTCCATGTCATAGTCCTCTGCAAACAAGTTTGCAACACTTGGATTGTTGTCACAGTTAATATAGGCCACATGGGCATAATGATTATTGCCAAATTGCTGTAACAAATAAGTCTTACCCACTTGTCTTGCCCCCATCACGACCAATGGTTTGCGATGTGGATTATTCTTCCAAGCAATGAGCTGATTTTCTGCGTTCCTTTTCATTTGACTGAATGTTAATGGTTTGCACTGCAAAGTTACACTTTTCTAAGGGAACAAGCAAGATATCCTGCCACTTTTCTCGGGGAACTTTCGACAATCGCTGCCACTTTTCTCGGGGAACTTTCGACAATCGCTGCCACTTTTCTCGGGGAACTTTCGACAAGCAGATTTTGGGGTGTCAGTCCTTTGCATCGCTCAACCAGCAAGAGGAATCAATAATACCGACGCAAATACACCCATTTTTTCCGACATCGGCAAGAAAATGAAGCAGTTTTTCCGATAGCTGCGCAGAGTACTGCTGTAGCCCTCATACTGCTACATCTCAAATCAGAATACCGCGCGCGACTATATAGCGTGACTAAGGCATCACCTCCAGGTAGAAGCTCACCGGACGGAAGCCATCGTTGCAGCTAATCATTGCGCTCATGGGGTTCTGCATCCACCCATCGAAGAAATTCCCCTCGCCGCGAGCCAGAGCCTCGACAAAGGTTCGCATCGACTCCCACGCCGACGGGCACAACCCTTCGGGGCGCATGCCGCCTTCCGACACCCATTGCTGCCCCACCGTCACATCGCAGGCATGCTCCATCGGGTTTTCATACTGTGCCATGAGGTCGGCATACTGCGTCTGACGCACTGCTGTGATTTTCACTCTGTTCATTGGTAGGTTTATAGTGTTCATGACCTTTCATCACACTACGCATCACAATATCTCCATAGCTATTGCTGCACAAGCCTCGGCATCGGCCAGCGCATGGTGGTGCTGCTTGAGGTCGTAGCCGCAACGGGCGGCCACCGTGTGCAACTGATGATTGGGCAGCCATGGGAACCTGCGCCGCGCGGCCCGCAGTGTGTCGTGGAAAACATAGCCCGGGTAGTCCATCTGATAGACTCGGAACACGGCCTTCAGACACCCCTCGTCGAAGGCTTTGTTATGAGCCACCAGAGGCAGTCGCCGGCATTCGGCCATCCACACCTGGCCCGGTTCCAGCCGCAAGCGCCGGTCCACCTGCTCCCACACCTCGGGAAAGAGCGGGGCATCGTCGGTATCGGCACTGCACAAGCCATGGACCCGTGTGCACCAATAGTTATAATAGTTAGGCTCGGGCTGAATAAGCGAGTAGAACGTGTCGGTCACTACACCGGCACGCACCACCACCAGACCCACCGAGCACACCGAACTCCGCTCGCTATTGGCCGTTTCGAAGTCGATTGCTGCAAAGTCATCCACGGTGCGCAGCTTCAATACTTGGTGAAATTATACTTTTGCCGTAATTGCTCCTTCTGTTCCTCAGACCGCGACGTGAAATAGCGTTTCCAACCCGGGCAGAAGTTGATGTGCCAACGCCAGAAGCGACCAAGCGCCGAGTTGGGTTTACGGTCGTAATGAGCCCTGAATTTACAATTTTCACACTGGTGTGCCATAATTCTAAATAGCTTTATAAACTTGAATTAATTATTCTTTTCGCTTGATGATCACTCATAGTGGCGGATGCGCACGTCTATGCCGTCGGCCTTGAGCAGCCCGGGCAGTCGCGTGACATCAGTTTGGCCGTAATGGTAGGGGAACAGCACGCGCGGCTTCACCATCCGTGCGGCATTGACGAGCTGGTCGGGCGTCATGGTATAAGGCTGGTTGCACGGCAAGAATGCGACGTCAACATTCCCTATCGAGGCCATCTCGGGGATATCCTCGGTGTCGCCGGCCACATACACCCGCAGCCCGTCAATATTGAGCACAAAGCCGTTGTCGCGTCCCTTGGGATGAAATTGCAGGTGCCCATCGGTGGTATTATAGGCCGGCACTGCCTCAACGCTGAGCCATGGAGCCAGCGTAGTCGTGTCGCCGTTGGCCATCACCATGCCCTGCCCCATCATGTCGGCACAGCGGCGGTTGGTCACGATGGTAGATTTCTCACCGGCTAATATCTTAATAGCATCACGGTCGAAATGGTCGGCATGCTCATGGGTGACAAAGATGTAATCGGCTTTAGGCATCGCTGCATAATCTACAGTGCGGTCACCGAGACGGCGCACCGGATCTATCTCAATCTCCTTGCCGTCGAACACGATGCGCAGACTGCCGTGCATGAGCGAATAGAATGTCACCGACCTACCGCTCGGCGTAACAAATGTGTCGGTTTCAAAGGCCGGATTGGTTGTAACGGCCTTGCCGGCCTTCTTCCAGGCCTCTATGCCGCCCGTGAGGTTCACCACCTTATAACCCTGCGCAGCCATAAGGCTTGCGGCATTAGCCGAGCGACGGCCACTGCGGCAATACACAGCCACCGTCTTATCGGCAGGAATTGCTTGTTTCACCTTTACGAGAAAGTCTGCTCCCTTCACATCGATGTTGATTGCTCCCGACAGATGCCCCTGCGCAAACTCTTCGGCTGTGCGCACATCGAGCAGCACAGCTCCTGATGTGGTGAGCAATGCGTCAAATTCATTCACGGCGACATTTTCATAGCCTTGCTGGCCACAAGCCGAATTTAGCCCAAGCATGGTAAGCAGGCAAGTGATTATCTTTTTCATATTTCTAACACAATGTATATAAGATTTCCTCTCGCAAATTTACCATTAAACGTGCGAAACACCAAAAATAATCAATAATATTTCTCAATGTAATGCAGTGTGGTCTCTCGTACCACATCGCGGGGGGAAGGGTGATATTAGGATTCGACCTTCACACCCATTGAATAGACACTGTGCAAGCGCAAGTCTTGGTTCATGATAATGATGTCGGCATCCTTGCCACGCTGAATAGAGCCTTTGCGGTCATATATGCCCATGATGCGCGCCGGCGTCTCGCTTGCCATGCGCACTGCATCGCGCAGTGGGATGTCGGCCTGCATGACTGCCGTGCGTATGAGACGGTCCATCGTGGCAATGCTTCCGGCAAGTGCCGAGCGGTCCGACAGCTTGCACACCCCGTCTTCGATAATCACACGAGGGTCGAAGGCGCGCGTACTATTACTGTCGGTCACGGCCAAGGCATCGGTGACCAGCGCAGTCAGTTCCACGCCCTTCATGCGGTGAATGAGCCGCATTATGGTGGATGGCACATGTATGCCGTCGGTAATCATCTCCACCGACATGTTTTCCATCAGATAAACGCTCTCGACTGTGCCTGCATGCTTATACTCGCGCACGTTGTGGAACCCGGGCATTCCATTATAGAAATGCGTGGCCAGCGAGTAGCCGGCCTCGTAGGCTGCTTTCACATCGGGATATTCGGCTGCCGTGTGACCTATTGCAGCCACCACGCCCTTGCCGGTGATGTAGCGCCCCATCTCCACTGCACCAGGCAGCTCGGGAGCCACGTCCCAACGCCGCACACAGTCATAGTCCTCGACGATGTGCGTATATTCGGCCGGATCGGGGGTGCGAATGGCATCGGGCATTTGTGCACCGGCCTTGCGAGGGTTGAAATATGGCCCTTCAAGATGCAGCCCCATGATGGGACTGTCGGGATTGTCCTGCATCAGCCTCTGGCAAGTCTCGCAAGCGGCCTCCATCATCGGCAGAGGCGCCGACGACAGCGTGGGGTAAATGGCCGTGGTGCCATGACGCAGATGGGTGGCTACTGCCGTGAGAAACGCATCGGGAGTGCCCTCCAGAAAGTCGCTGCCTCCACCACCATGACAATGAAGCTCGATGCCACCGGGAAGCACATACATGCCATAAGCATCTACCGAGCGATCTACACCCGGCTGCACGCGGCTACTCTTGGTCACCTCTACGATGCGACCATCTTCAAAGAATACCGACCCGCCCTTGATCCAACCTTCGGGAGCGAGCACCTCACCATTATAAATCTGAGTTAACATGCTGAAGCCATATTGTCTAAATTACTATTGACAAAGGTAACGATTATTTTTATAGAAAGCACATAGCGCGAACATTCTTTTTGAATTATTTACACATTTTTAATGTCGAGGCTATTTTTTAGCCAACACTTAGATGCCGATTGCACAATTATTCTTAACTTTGCACTGATATGAACAAGCATTTACACACTTGGCTGATAACAGCCATAACAGTCATAGCATCACTGTGCGCCACGGCACAAGGCGCACCACGACAGCTGGAGCAAAGCCCCGACACTGCCTACAGCCCCATCACCATCAGTCTGGTGACGTTTTACCCGGGCGACGAGCCGTTTTCCATCTATGGGCACACCGAGCTCAGGGTGCAGCAAGCAGGAGCCGGCGACCTGTACTACAACTACGGCGTGTTTGACTTTAACGCACCTGGATTCGTCTTCCGCTTTGTCACCGGCGATGCACTGTATTATTGCGTTCCCATTCCGGCACAATATGCCACCATGGGCATGGAGGGCAGGCGCATGGTCGAGCAACAGCTCAACCTCACCCAAGAGCAAGCCAGGCGCGTAGATGCCTTTCTGCGAAACAATGCCAAGACCGAAAATCGCACCTATCAATACCGATACCTGACCAACAACTGCTCAACCAAGCCGCGCGACATCATAGAAATGGCCGTGAGCACCGACAGCCTGAGCTATGCCCGGCCAGCCGAATCCACCACCTACCGCAAGATGATGACACACTACGGGAAGAACTACGCCTGGCAGCAATTCGGCATCGACCTGGTGCTGGGCAGCGAGCTTGACAAGCCGCTCGACTATCGCAGGCAGATGTTCGTGCCCATGGTACTGATGCAAGCTCTGGAGGGCGCAACCATTAAGCGCAACGGCCACACCATGCCACTCGTGAGCCAAACACAGGTCATGGTCGATGGCGACGAGCAAGGCCTTGTGCTACCTCCCACGCCATGGTGGTGCTCACCCATGGCTGTGGCACTGCTCATACTGGCTATCGCAGTGTGCATAACGATAAAAGACCTCAAGCAACGCCGCGTGACACGATGGTTAGACGCCACATTCTACTGCATCTTAGGCATTGCCGGATGTGTGATTGCATTTCTCGTCACCTGCTCGCAACACGAAGCCTTGTGGCCCAACTACAACCTGCTATGGGTGCATCCGCTGGCACTCATCGCTGCCATAGCATCACTAATGCCTCGCAAGGCAGGCAAGGTGCTCACATGCTTCCACAGCGTCAATGCTGCTGTGATTGCATACACTCTGGGGGCGTGGTATTTCATGCCACAGGTTGCAAATGCGGCATTTTTCCCACTGATGGCAACTTCGCTACTTCGCTCAGCTTCGTTCATCATCATTAAAAAGAAGTGAATTCAGCGGAATTAAGACGCAGTTACTCAGCTCCCTCCCTAAGTCAGGGGAGGCGGCTCAACGAGCCGGAAGAGTGATTGCACAGCACTTAGCGCAAACCACACTCGCCCGAAAGTGTATCGTCGATAATAACCTCAAAAAGGTCGAGTGGACCGGAGACCTCATAACCATGCCATTCGTTCACACACGGGGTGTGTCATAATTCAAAA
>DGVT01000055.1 GCA_002395965.1 Porphyromonadaceae bacterium UBA4277 | reverse complement strand
AAATCATAGTTGAGGGTCGCAAGGGGGGCAGCAACCTTGCCGCCACGCTGTGCAATGCCATCTTGTGCTTTGACGATGCAGCACAACTAAAACCCGGACGTGACTTATGAAATTCTTTGTGATTGGCATAACCGATGCCCCCCAGCCTTATTTCCCTCCCGAGGTGCTGGAAATCATCAAGCAGGGGCAACTGTTCTCGGGCGGCAAGCGGCATCACGAACTTGTGGCTGATTTTTTGCCTGAGGGAGCGCAATGGATCGACATCACCGTGCCGCTCGATGCTGTCTTTGAGAAGTATCAAAATAACAATGACGTAGTGGTGTTTGTCAGCGGCGACCCCTTGTTCTTTGGCTTTGCCAATACTATCAAGCATCGCCTCCCCGAGGCTGAGATTGTTCTCTACCCGGCTTTCAACTCCCTTCAAACTTTGGCTCACCGCCTTGTGATGCCTTATCACGACATGCGCATCGTGTCGCTCACTGGCCGTCCTTGGCCCGAATTTGACAAGGCTTTGATAGAGCGGGCTACCAAGATTGGAGTACTCACTGACCGAGAGCACACGCCAGCCGCCATAGCAGGGCGAATGCTCAACTATGGCTACGACGGCTACACCATGCATGTGGGCGAGCATTTGGGCAATCCTGAGCGCGAGCGCATCACCACGCTGTCGCTTCAAGCAGCTCTTGGTCAAGAATTTGATTACCCAAATTGTTTAATCTTGACAGGCAACAATTTGCGGCCTCGCCACTTTGGCATTCCTGAGAGTGAATTTGTCCTTCTCAATGGTCGTGAAAAGATGATAACTAAGATGCCAGTCAGGTTGCTCACGCTTCAGGCACTTGAGTTGACTCGCCGCCGAGTGATGTGGGATATTGGTTTTTGCACTGGCAGCGTCTCGATTGAGGCTCGTCTGCAATTTCCACATGTGCACATCGAAGCCTTTGAATGCCGCCCTGAGGGCGAGGCGCTGATGCGCGAAAACAGTCGCCGGTTTGGCGCGCCAGGCATCAGCAGCCACATCGGCGATTTCCTTGATATCGACATCAGCCGATTGCCACAGCCCGACGCTGTGTTCATTGGCGGGCATGGTGGACATCTTAGGGAAATCATGCAGAAAGTACTCACGGTTCTCACTCCCGACGGGTGCATCGTGATGAACAGCGTTACAAGCGCTGCTGTCCACACCGACAGCCACTTGCTCTTTAATGAGGCGTGCGAGGAACTTGGCTTGACCCAAGAGCCTCCCTTGCGCATTATAATCAACGATAATAATCCAATATCCATACTGAAATGTCGAAAATAGCCGTCATCAACATCAGCAAGGAGAGCGAGAAAATTGCACACATCCTGCAATCAGATTTAGGAGCAAAATCCATTAGTCGTGCCCAAGTGGGCAAGAATTGGACAGATTTTAATGTCTTTATCTTTGTTGGGGCGATGGGAATTTGTGTGCGCACCATTGCTCCTTTTATTAAAGACAAGCATGAAGACCCTGCTGTGCTGTGTATAGACGGCATGGGAAAGAATGTGATTTCGGTAGTCTCGGGTCATGTGGGTGGCGCCAACGAGTGGACACGGCTTGTGGCAGCAGTTCTTGGTGCCAATCCTGTCATTACCACCTTGAGCGACAATGCTGGCTTGTGGGCTTTAGATACACTTTCTAATCGTTTCAATTGGTCCATTGCCAGTGAAGACGATCTGAACGCCTGCATCTTTGCCTTCGTCAACCGAAAGCCAACCGCACTATTTCTCGAGGTGCGTGATGAGGGAACAGAGTACATGGAACGTACGCTTCCAAGTCATGTCACCATCGTCGATGATTTGAGCGAGGTAACTGCTCAAAAATATAAACTCGTCATCATGGTGACACCGTTCATCAAGCCCTATATCAATGGCGTTCTCACCCTGCACTTTGTGCCAATGGTGGGAACCATTGGGTTTGGACTGGCTCATCACCCCGATGACTATGAGCAAATCTACGACCAAATGGATGAGGCCATCGGCAAGCAAGGCTTGTTGCCATGTGCCACAAAATATTGTACTATTGACGTTAAGGCCGACGAGCCATTTATTGATATACTTGAAGAAGAGGGATATGAAGTGGAATTCTTCACTGCCGAACAACTAAAGGCGGTGGATGTGCCAACTCCAAGTGACACCGTAGCAAAACATGTGGGCACTCCCAGCGTGTGTGAGGCGGCGGCGATTCTGGGCTCGAATAATGGCAAGTTGATTATTCCCAAGATAAAAGGCAGGAATTGGACCGCTGCAGTTGCCATCGACCGCAAGCATTTGCGTGACCAGCAGGGACACATCGAGATTGTGGGTGCCGGTCCTGGCGACCCCGACTTGGTGTCGGTGCGCGGTCGCAAAATGCTTGAGCGTGCCGACCTCATACTCTATGCCGGCTCACTTGTGCCGCGTGAACTCACCACTTGCCACAAGCCTGGCGCTGTGGTGCGCAGTTCGGCGAGCATGAATCTTGAGGAGCAATGTGCTCTCATGAAGGAGCATTACGATCGCGGGCATTTCATCGTGCGACTGCACACTGGCGACCCCTGCATCTTTGGCGCCATACAGGAACAGATGGCATTCTTTGACCAACACGGCATGGACTATCACATCACGCCGGGCATTTCGTCATTTCTGGCCGCTGCAGCCGAGCTTCGCAGCCAGTTCACAATTCCCGAGCGTACCCAGACCATTATCCTCACCCGTGGCGAGGGTCGCACGCCGATGCCCGCGAAGGAACAGTTGCACTTGCTGGCACGCAGCCAGAGCACGATGTGCATCTTTTTGAGTGCATCAATAGTCGATGACGTACAACGCCAGTTGCTTCAGGAATATCCCGAGGACACTCCTGTGGCAGCTTGCTACCACCTCACTTGGCCCGACCAGAAGATTTATCGCGGACAACTGAAGGATTTGTCGAAGATTGTTCGTGACAACAACCTCACGCTCACAACAATGATTGTTGTGGGTGAAGCTATCGACAACCGAAAGGGTCTGTCTGAGCTATACAACAAGCATTTCACTCACTTATTCCGTAAGGGCGACGTATGATTCTGGTATTTGGCGGCACAACCGAGGGACGCATAGCGGCTAAGGTGCTCGACGAGTCGGGTGCCATCTACTACTATTCCACCCGAAGCGATGTGCAAGACATTCAACTTGCACATGGTGTGCGCCTTACAGGAACGATGGAACTTGCCCAGATGAAGGTGTTCTGCCATGAGCACGATATCGCCCTCATCATCGATGCCACCCATCCGTTTGCCCAAAATTTGCATTACAATGTGGTGAATCTGGCGCAACAATTAGGTGTGCCGTTAATTCGCGTGAACCGCATTTTCCCGCCCCACGATGCCAATCTCGTATGGTGTCGCGACTATGACGATGCAATTAGCCAGCTCAACAAGCATAATGTCGAGCGCCTGATTGCTTTTACCGGTGTCAACACCATTGGCAAGTTGAAGGATTATTGGCAACACAATGAGTGCTGGTTCCGCATTCTTGACCGCGACGAGTCGCGTGAAGCAACTGCCACTGCAGGATTTCCACAAGACCATCTTGTGTACTACGAATCTCATGGTACCGAGCAGTTGCTCAAGCAGTTGCAGCCGCAAGCCATCATCACCAAGGAGAGTGGCACCAGTGGCGGTTTTGTTGAGAAAGTGGATGCGGCACGCCGCAATGGGGTGCTCACCTTTGTCGTGGAATGCCCTCCATACCCTTCGGCCCCCGGCTTGGCAATTGAGCATGTCAATGGCCCTCATGGCTTGCGCAGGGCAGTGGAGAAACTCCTGCCTGAGTTTTATCCTTTGCACAGCGGCATCACAACAGGCACATGCGCCACAGCGGCCGCAATAGCAGCCACCACTCGTCTCACAACAGGCGAGACACCCTCGGTGGTTGCCGTGGTGCTTCCCAATGATGAGACAATACAAGTGCCAGTGATTTATGGCGAAGGTTATGCATCGGTTTTCAAGGAGGCAGGCGACGATCCCGATATAACCAATGGCATTGAGATTCGGGCTTCGGTGACGCTTAGCAACAAGTTTGAAATCCTGGGTGGAGAAGGCGTCGGCATTTTCACGGTTCCTGGCTTTGACTATCCTCCAGGCGAGCCGGCCATCAACAAGGGTCCACGGCAGATGATGCGCGACAACATCAAGCAAAATGTGCGCATCGTCATTTCGGTTCCCGAAGGGGTTGCCAAAGCGAAACGCACTTTTAATCCACGCTTGGGCATAGAGGGTGGAATAAGCATCATTGGCGTGTCGGGCATCGTCAAACCATTCTCTGAAGAGGCCTTTATTGAGAGCATCCGCAAGTGCATGCAGGTGGCAAAGGCCTCGGGGGCCGAACGCGTTGTCATCAATAGTGGCGGCAAGAGTGAGCGCTTCGTAAAGACACTTTATCCCGACTTGCCACAGCAGGCATTTGTGGAATATGGCAACTACATTGGAGAAACGCTAAGCATAGCTAATGAATTAGGCATCAAGAATGTGACGCTGGGCGTCATGCTTGGCAAAGCGGTGAAACTCGCTGCCGGCAACCTCGACACGCACAGCCGCCGTTCAACGATGGACAAAGATTTCATTTCTTCCATGCTTCACGAAGCGGGTTGCGACATCGACATCTCAAATATTACCCTTGCTCGTGAACTGTGGGAAATAATCCCGCAAGACAAGCTACAAGCTTTTGCCACCGTGGTGATTAACCACTGCGCAGAGCATTGCGGCAAACTGCTGCCTAATGGCAAGCTGCTGATATTAATGATAACCAATGATGGTGTCATATATGGTTAAATCATGAGTTTTTTATATAACTTTGCAAACTATTAATATTGATAAAAAATGAAGAAATTTTTTGGACTTCTTGCGATGGCTGTTTTGCTTGCTGCATGCGGCAACAACAGTGCAAAAAACGGCAATGCCGAAGGTGGTGCTCACGAAACAATCACAGTGAAGTATGCCAAAGGATTCACCGTGCGCGACTCGGCTGATGTTAGACTTGTCGATGTCGGCAAAAAGGACCATTTCGCTCTGGTGAAAGACGCCAACGCCGCTGTTCCCGAGGGATATACCAAGGTGACCGTACCCATCAAGAGCACAATATGCATGACTTCGCTTCAACTGTCGAATTTCACTATTCTTGATGCCCACGATGTGGTAAAAGGTATCACCAGCACCAAGAATCTTTTTGACGAGGACATCAAAGCTCGTGTAAAAAACGGGAAAATTGTCAAGATTGGCATGGAAGGTGAATTTGACAATGAGCTTGTCATGGCTGCCAACCCCGATGTTATTTTCATCTCGCCATCGAAGCGCGGTGGTTATGAGTCGATCAAGGAAACAGGCATAACGCTGGTTCCACATCTTGGATACAAAGAGTTGGACCCGCTGGGACAAGCCGAATGGATTAAATTCATAGGCATGTTCATTGGCAAGGAGAAAGAGGCCAACGAGATATTTGCCGGCATCGAAAGCCGCTACAACGACCTGAAGGAAAAAGCCGCCAAGGTGGCCAGTCGCCCAACCGTAACCAGTGGCGAGATGCATTATGGCAACTGGCATGCTGTGGGTGGAAAGAACTATCTGGCTCAAATCTTCCGCGATGCCGGTGCCGACTATGTCATCACCGACGATGAAGAGTCTGGCGAAGACCTGGAGTTTGAGAAAATGTATGCACTCTCGGCAAATGCCGACTATTGGCGCATCCTCAACAGCTTTGACGGTGAGTTCACTTACGAAGCACTTAAGGCAAAAGAGCCTCGCAACGAGATGTTAAAGGCTTTCAAGGAGAAAAAGGTGATTTACTGCAACATGAAGCAGACTCCCTACTATGAGATTGAGCCTGTCAAGCCCGATGTTCTGCTCAAGGACTTGATTGCCATTTTCCATCCCGAATTGGTTGAAAAAGATTACACCCCAACTTTCTACCGCTTGTTGAAATGAAACGCACCCTACCCTTGATGCTTGCTCTCATCGTTGGAATCATCGTCATGGTGATTGTCAACCTGTTCATTGGAACCATAAAAATTCCGGTGAGCAGCATTTGCAGCATATTGATGGGACAAGGGAGTGAGTCGGAAATCTGGACCAACATCATTTTGAGTTCACGCCTGCCTCAGGTGCTCACAGCTATTGCAGCCGGCGCAGGACTTGCTGTAAGCGGACTGATGATGCAGACCATCTTCCACAACCCACTTGCTGGTCCTTCGATTTTGGGTATTTCCAATGGTGCCAGCTTGGGAGTGGCATTTGTGATTCTTCTGTCAGGACAGATAGGTGGCGTGGCTTTGAGCACGCTGGGCTATCTGGGCGACGCAGCGGTAACAATGGCTGCTATCATTGGAGCCGTTGCCGTGATGATGCTCATCGTGTGGATTTCGGGAGTGGTGAAAGGTAATGTTACATTGCTTATAATTGGTGTGATGATTGGCTATCTGGCCACGGCAATCATTGGCGTGATGAAGTTTCTCAGTCCCGAGGAAGATGTGAAGGCATTTGTCGTTTGGGGCTTAGGTTCTTTCTCTCGCGTTTCGGGTAACCACATGATACTGTTTGTCGTAATCATGTGTATTCTCACGCCGCTGAGTTTCCTTTTTGCCAAGCCACTCAATGCCATGCTGCTGGGCGACCGCTATGCTGCCAACCTCGGTTTGGATGTTAAGCGCATGCGCACCTACATCATTTTGTGTTCGGGCACCTTAGTTGCTGTCGTGACAGCCTATTGTGGTCCCATCATGTTCATCGGTATGGCGGTTCCACATTTGGCACGAGGTCTTTTTCGCACCAGCGACCACTGGCGGTTGCTTCCGGCAACGGCGCTCTGCGGCGCTTTGCTGGCTCTGGTATGCAACATCATTGCCCGCGCTCCAGGCTTTGAGGGCGCGATGCCTGTCAACAGCGTTACGGCACTGATTGGAGCACCCATAATCATTGCAGTGCTCTTCCGCCGGCACAAGACAAATTTCGAGTGATTTTTCTATAAGAATGATGGCTATGGAAAACGACAAGCATTCTTCTCGATGGTATCAAAACTTGTGGGCAGCGTTGATTTTCTTCACACGCTTGCCGTTTTGGCGCATTTATCAGCCACCACAGTCCAGCTACAAGGCTGTGGTGGAGTGTTGGCCTTTTGCAGGCTGGCTCACGGGAGGCATCATGGCTGCTGCCCTATATTTAGGCAGCATGGTTTTTCCCTGGCCTGTGGCTGTGGTGATAGCGATTGCGATACGCTTGCTCGTGACCGGAGCCTTGCATGAGGACGGACTTGCCGATTTCTTCGACGGCTTTGGTGGTGGCACCGACCGCGACCGCATTCTCGCCATCATGAAGGACTCGCACATCGGCACCTATGGGGTAATCGGGCTGATACTGTATATTCTGTTGCTCGGAGCCATGCTCTGCTGTATGCCGCCCCGCATAGCGGCGCTGGCTGTGCTGGCTGCCGACCCATTTGCCAAGTTGGTGTCATGCTCGCTGGTGACCATGTTGCCTTATGCGCGAAACGAAGAAGAAGCCAAGAACAAAACCGTGTACCGCAAAATAAGCGTTCCGGCTACAATAGGCCTGGTATTGCAAGGGTTGTTGCCCATGTTGCTAATGCTTTGGATAACAGGTATTCGGTGGTATGTCGTGGTTGCAGTACCGTGCATCGTGATGAGTTTTCTATATATTCTCATCAAGCGCAAGATTGGCGGCTACACCGGCGATTGCTGTGGTGCTGTGTGCCTGCTGGTGGAGTTGTCGATTTATTTGACTATAAGCGCATTGTTATTTACAAAATAATATGGAAGTTATACTAGTAAGACATACCAGCGTTCAAGTTCCCAGCGGCACATGCTATGGACATACCGATGTTCCCGTTTGTGACACTTTTGAGCAGGAAGCTCAAGTTACATTCAACGAATTACAGCAATTCATGCCCTTTGATAAGGCTTATTCTTCACCTCTGTCGCGGGCCCGCAAATTGGCTGCATTCTGCGGTTATGCCGATGCTTTGTGCGACAACCGCCTCATGGAGATGAACATGGGCGAATGGGAAATGCAGCGCTATGAAGAAATACAAGACCCACGCATTAAGGAATGGTATGCCGACTATATGCACCAGCCTACCACTGGCGGCGAGGGCTTTCCACAGCTTTATCAGCGCGTGGCAAGTTTTCTCGATGAATTGAAATCTCAAGACTTTCAAAGCGTCGTGATTTTTGCGCATGGTGGTGTTCTTGTCAGCGCAGGGCTTTATGCCGGGCTTTACACCGAAGAGCATGCCTGGGACAACTTGGTGCCTTTTGGTGGTATCTTAAAAATAACGATTTGAAATGAACAGGATTATTTTGATAACAGGCGGCCAGCGCTCGGGCAAGAGCAAGAAAGCCGAAGAACTGGCCCTGAGTCTCTCGGACAACCCTGTATATGTGGCCACAGCCCACATCTGGGACGAGGAGTTCCGTGAACGGGTGAAGCGGCATCAGGAACGTCGTGGACCGCAATGGACCAACATCGAGGAGGAGAAATTCCTCAGCCGTCACGACCTCACTGGTCGCGTGGCCGTGATCGATTGTGTAACATTGTGGCTCACCAATTTTTTCTTCGAGAATAATAACGTCGATGAAACGCTCATGGCTGTCAAGGAAGAATTTGAGCGTTTCACGAAGAATGACGCCACCTACATCTTCGTTACCAACGAGATTGGCAGTGGCGGCGTGAGCGACAATGCTGTGCAGCGCCAGTTCACCGACCTCGAAGGCTGGATGAACCAGTACATTGCCAGTCGTGCCGACGAAGTAATTCTAATGGTATCAGGAATAGCAGTAAAAATCAAATGAAACAGTTCAATATACACCCCACCGACAAATCAATTGCCAACAGTATTCAACAGAAAATCGACCACCTGAACAAGCCTAAAGGCTCGCTTGGGCGATTAGAAGAACTGGCCATGCAAGTGTGCATGATTCAGCACACCTTGTCGCCCAGCCTCAACCACCCCTGCCACTTGCTGCTTGGAGGTGATCATGGCATTGAGCGCGAGGGCGTGAGTGTGTCGCCACGCGAGGTGACATGGCAACAGATGATCAATTTCACGCATGGCGGCGGTGGCGTGAACATGTTTTGTCGCCAGCATGGCTTTGACTTGAGCATTGTCGATGTGGGCGTTGATTATGATTTGAGCAAAGTTGAAGGTGTCATCAACCGCAAGATTGCCCGTGGCACTCGCAATTTCCTGCATGAGCCCGCTATGAGCGAAGAGCAGTTCAACCGCACCATCGAGGTAGGATGCGAGCTGGTGGACGACTGCGCGAAAAAGGGATGCCAAATTCTGTCGGTTGGGGAGATGGGTATTGCCAACACTTCACCATCAAGCATCTGGATGAGTCTTTTCGGCGATATCCCACTCGACGAGTGCATCGGTGCCGGAGCTGGACTCAGTAATCCTGGCATCGAGCACAAGCGCCAGGTTCTCAATGCGGCATTAAAGCAGTACAACGAAACTATGGTGCCAAGCGACGAGAACGCCATCCGCTACTTTGGCGGCTTTGAGATGGTGGCGGCAATTGGGGCCATGCTGCGCGCTGCCGAGCAAGGAATGATAGTTCTTGTCGACGGCTTCATCATGACGGCATGTGCCATCGCCGCCATTCGTCTATATCCTGCCGCACAGGACTATATGATTTTTACCCATTGTGGCGACGAGAGTGGGCATCGAAGGATGCTTGACATTGTGGGTGCGAAGCCCCTGCTCAACTTAGGCCTGCGCCTGGGCGAGGGCACGGGCGCACTGTGCGCATTCCCCATCATCGACTCAGCCGTGCGAATGATTAACGAAATGAACAACTTCGACACGGCGAAAATCACCAAGTATTTCTAATTTTCACGTCTGGAAATATATGTACGACAAATGGCTAAAGGTTTTCTCATAGCGGCACCAACAAGTGGTTCAGGCAAGACGACTATTGCCCGTGGACTAATGTCACTTTTCACAGCAAAAGGCTATAAGGTCCAGCCGTTTAAGTGCGGCCCCGACTATATCGACACCAAGTTTCATGCGGCAGTGTGTGGCCGTCCAAGCATTAATCTCGACACTTTCATGGCTTCTGACGAGCATGTGCGTGAGCTGTACGGCCGCTATGGCTCTGCTGCCGATGTGTGCGTGGTTGAGGGCATGATGGGGCTCTTCGACGGTTATGACCGCGACGCTGGCTCGTCGGCCGAGGTTGCCCGTGTGCTTGGCTTGCCTATAGTGCTCGTGGTTGATGCCAAGTCGGCAGCTTATTCAATGGCGGCGCTTATTTCAGGCTTTGTGAATTTCCGCGATGATGTGCACATTGCCGGTGTGATATTCAACCGCGTGGGGTCGGCGCGCCATTTCGCCATGCTCCAGCAGGTGTGCAACGACCTCAACATTGAGTGTTTCGGCTATCTTCCTAAGGATGCCGCGCTTGAGCAAGGATCGCGCTACTTGGGGCTGGATTTCAGTAGGACACCCGAAAATGAACGGTTGGTTGAGCTGCTTGAACAGAACGTGAGGTGGCAACGGTTTTTAGAAATTACTATGCATAACGCACAATGCAGAATTAATAATGCAGAATGTAATGAGAATCACACCACTCAGCGAACGCTGATTGCCCGCAATGCAGAGTCGTTTTCATTTATCTATCAAGAGAATATTGACTCACTTGATAATGTGGCGTTTTTCGACCCCGAGACCGATGTTCCATGCCTTGACGACGTGGCGCTGCTCTACTTGCCCGGCGGTTACCCTGAGAAGCATCTCGAGGCGCTTGTCAACGCCGAGGAAACGCGCCGTGCAATCAAGGACTATGCCGACCGTGGCGGACGCATCGTGGCCGAGTGTGGTGGCATGATGTATCTGTGCGACAAGATTGTCACTGATGATGGCGAGTTTCCCATGTGCGGTGTGCTTCCTTACGCGATTACCGCCCGTATGACCGACCGCAAACTATCGCTCGGCTATCGTCGCTTCGTGCTCGACGGCAAGGAGTATCGCGGCCACGAGTTCCATTACACCCAATTTCTGGGCGAAGCGCCACGATCGGCGGCACAAGTGTTTAACGCCAAAGGCGAACCTGTGCCAACGCCAATCATCCGTTACAAGAATGTGTTTGCAAGTTACACCCACCTCTACAACATAACATGAAACAGATATTCACTAAAACAGGAGATAACGGCACCACCAGCCTGCGCGATGGCGTGAGAGTTGCCAAAGACGACCCTCGCATTAGTGCCAACGGGCTCATTGACCAGTTGAATGCCCACTTGGGCATTGTGCGCTCAATGCTTGAGGATGATGAGACTAACGCTCAACTCATCCATGCCGTTCAGCGCGAACTGATGGTGGTCATGAGCCATATCGCCACCCCTGAGGGCAGCCTCAATCCCCGCGAGTTGCACGCTGCCGATTTGTCGCAGCAATTGGAAGACGCCATTGGCAAGGCCGACTACAAAGGTGGCTTTGTGATTCCAGGCGGCGGGTCAACTCTTGCCGCATTCATCCATCTGGCCCGCACGCAAACCCGCACCGTGGAGCGCACCTTGTGGGCTTTGAATCGTCAGTATCCAGTCGAAGAATCGATACTCGTGATGATGAACCGACTGTCGGACTATCTGTTTGTATTAGCCAACGAAAAAGAATGAGCAACGATAAGAAACCATTACATCCACTCATGATGGTGGGCACAGGCAGCGATGTAGGCAAGAGCGTGGTGGCTGCTGCCTTTTGCCGCATCTTCAAGCAAGACGGCTATAATCCGGCACCTTTCAAGGCCCAAAATATGGCTCTCAACTCATTTGCCACCCCCGAAGGGCTTGAGATAGGCCGCGCTCAGGCTGTTCAGGCCGAAGCCGCGGGCATACCTTGCCACACCGATATGAACCCGTTGCTGCTCAAGCCACAGAGCGACCACACTTCGCAAGTGGTGCTCCACGGCAAACCCATCGGCAACAAAAATGCCTACGACTATTGGCGCCGAGGCACTTCTGACATTGATTTCCGCGCCGAGGTCAATGCCGCCTTCGACCGCCTGGCATCGCGCTATAACCCTATTGTGATGGAAGGAGCCGGCAGTGTGTCCGAAATCAATCTGCGTGACACCGACCTCGTTAACCTTCCCATGGCCCGGCATGCCCATGCCGATGTGATTCTTGTGGGCGACATCGACCGTGGGGGTGTGTTTGCCTCGGTCTATGGCAGTATAGCGTTGCAGACTCCCGAAGACCGCCGGCTCATCAAAGGCATTATCATCAACAAGTTCCGTGGCGACATGAGGCTCTTTGACGACGGCAGGAAGATGCTTGAAGACATCTGTGGTGTGCCGGTTCTGGGTGTAATCCCTTATTTCAAAGATATTTACATCGAAGAAGAAGACAGCGTGGCGCTCGCTCGCAAATCAATGCAGCTGCAACAAGGCAAAGTGAATGTGGCAGTTGTCATGCTCAGGCACTTGTCAAACTATACCGACTTCGATGCCCTTGAACGCGACCCACGGGTGCACTTGTTCTACACCAATAACACCGAGGACATCAAGAATGCCGACATCATCATTCTGCCTGGCACCAAATCTACCTTGCATGACCTTTACGAGCTGCGCCGCAACGGATGTGCCCAGGCCATAATGCGGGCTCATCGCGAGGGTGCTTCGGTGCTTGGCATCTGCGGTGGCTATCAGATGATGGGCATTGAGGTGCTTGACCCCAATCACATTGAAGGCGACATAGAGCGCCTGCCCGGTCTGGGACTTTTGCCCACAAGCACAACAATTACCGAGGAGAAACAAACCCGTCAGATCAATTGTCAATATGGCCAGGGCTACGAGATACATCAGGGCGAAACCATTCCTTATGGCGATGCCAAGCCTTCGCCACTGCTGCATCTTGGCGATGGCCGCGACGATGGTTATGTGGTCGACGGCAAATGCATGGGCACCTATGTGCATGGTATCCTCGACAATGCACCATTTGTCGATTATCTCTTACGGCCGTTTGACGATAAGTTGAGCAAGGCGTCCAGCAGTTTTAACTATCAAGAATTCAAAGAGCGGCAATACGACCGGCTTGCAGCCCATGTGCGGCAGTACGTCGATATGGAACAAATATATAAAATTCTCACAAGCGATGATTAAAGGACACGGCGACGACCTGTATCAATACAGCGGTATTAAGATGAACTTCAGTTCCAACATTTATACTGGAACCGACTTGAGCGCACTTTATTCGCACCTGAGCACATGCATGCAGGTGGTAAGCAGCTATCCCGAGCCGTCGGCAACATCGCTTGAGCGGATGATAGCCCACGAGTGTGGAATCAAGTCCGAAGAGGTGCTCGTGACCAGTGGTGCGGTCGATGCTATTTACCTTATTGCCCAAGCCTATCGCCACCTGGGCACCTGCAAGGTGATGACACCCACATTTAGCGAATATGAAGACGCATGCCGAGTGTTCGGCTACAAAGAGTGCGACGATGCTGCCTTGTGCTGGCTCTGCAACCCAAACAA
>DGVT01000072.1:31675-31803 GCA_002395965.1 Porphyromonadaceae bacterium UBA4277 | reverse complement strand
AGGCTCTGGTCGCCCAGGCGCGGGTTGTCGATAAACGGAATGCCTGAAATCCAGTTGCCCTGGGTCACTTCGCCCAAGCCTTGGATGTCGTTCTGGCGTCCCACAAAGTTCCACATGAAGTAGCGCCA
>DGVT01000072.1:0-31627 GCA_002395965.1 Porphyromonadaceae bacterium UBA4277 | reverse complement strand
TGAAGTAGCGCCAGTACATATAGTTGAGCTGATAGTCGATGAACCAGCGCAAGTTTTCCATCACAGTGGGCTTGAGCTTGGGCTCATAGCCTATGGGGTTGCCATCGGCATCGATGGCGGTGAGGGCTTCAACCTGCTCGCCTTCCATGCCCAGCCACTCCTGGTACTGCTGCGCGTGAGCCTCGCTGTAGATGCGCGGGAAAATCATGTTCTGCTGCGGGCTGTACTTGTAGTCCTGCTTCTTGCCCACGGCCACATAGCGGTCGGGCTCGTCGGGGCTTTTCTTCACCTGCTGGGCATAGAGCGTGCGGCCGTCGCTGGTCACAGGCTTCATCACGCCACTGCCATCGTCCTGATACACAATGCCGCTAAACAGCGTGCGGCCATAGAGCAGCGGCGTCTCGCCATACTGCTCACGGCTCAGATACTTAGCCAAGGCAAACGTGTTGTTTGGCGAGTTCTCGTCGAGCGGCGTGTTGGCATTACTGCGGATGATGATGAGTGCATAAGAGGCAAAGCCAATGAAGATTACCAGTATGCTCAACGAGATGTTGCTCAGGATGCGCACCGGAATGCGATCGCAGAACTTGAACAGATACACCGCGAGTGCCACGACAAGCAGCAGAGGCAGGAACCAGCCGTCGCCCAGCATGAGCATGCCCGAGAGCACCACGGCCAGCAGGAACGAGACCTTGATCAACGTGACGCTGCGTTGCGTGTAGAGCTCCCAAATGTTCCAGGCCAGCACTGCAACGAGCAAGATGGCATAGATGAGCACACCACTGTTGAACGACATTCCCAGCGTGTTAACGGCAAAGAGGTCGAAGTACTGCCCCATCTCCACAAAGCCGGGCTCCAGGCCATAGAGGATGGCCACGATGATGGCAAACGACACTCCCAAGGTGATGAGTGACCCCTTGGCCGTCGTGTTCTTGAACTTGCGATAGTAGAACACCAGGGCGATGGCCGGGATGCACAGCAAGTTGAGCAGGTGCACTCCTAACGACACGCCGAAGATATAGGCTATGAGAATCAGCCAGCGGTCGCTGCGCGGGTCGTCGGCCTGGTCTTCCCACTTGAGGATGAGCCAGAACACCAGTGCGGTGCAGAACGACGAGAAGGCATACACCTCGGCCTCGACGGCCGAGTACCAGAACGTGTCGCTCCATGTATAGGCCAGAGCACCGGCCACGCCACTGCCCATAATCACCAGATACTGGGCCAGCGTCATGTCGTCTTCCTCGCCACGGCCCACCAGCAGGCGTTTCACCAGGTGCGTTATAGTCCAGAACAGCAGCAGGATGGTTGCCGCACTGAAAAGCGCCGACATGGCATTAACGCACTTAGACACTGCCGTGACATCGCCACCGGCAAACAGCGTGGCAAACCGGGCAGCAAGTATAAAGATTGGGTTGCCGGGCGGGTGGCCTATTTCACTCTTAAATCCTTGTGCAATAAATTCCGGGCAGTCCCAGAAACTGGCTGTGGGCTCGATGGTGAGCAGATAGGTGACAGCTGCCACCAGAAAGACCAGCCAGCCAAGCGTGTTGTTAATAATGTTATACTTCTTCATCGGTTGAAAGTTGATGATTTCTACTATGTTTGTTTATACTATTCTACTACGGGGTTACACAAGTCGTGATTTGCTCACCCAAAAGTGCTGTGAGCCAAATAACCTGCAAATATACAACTAAACTGGCACATGCCACACACCCCACGCGCCAAAAATTGTGAAAACGGCGTTTTCGGTATTACAATCACGACCCATGCCGGGCGAAAGCCACCGGCCAATTTCAGTGATGATTACTTGCGTAACCTGAATAAAAAAGGCCATTTTGAAAAAATATTTGGCATTAAACGCTTGGTGGTAATGATTTTTTTTGTAATTTTGCCGCGCAATTCGAGGCAGCACCGTCTGCTTGAGTTGACAAGGATTGTCCTATAGTGTAATGGTAACACAACGGTTTTTGGTGCCGCATTTCCTGGTTCGAGTCCGGGTAGGACAACACACAAGCCGCTAACTATCAAGGTAGTTGGCGGCTTAATTTTATCTGTAATGAGTTCGTCTGTAATGAGTTCGTCGGGATTTGTAATCCCGACGGATCGAGTCAAGGGATTTTCAATCCCTTAGCGGATTAAAAATCCGCTTCTCCATGCAGCGGGATTTCGAAATCCCGCTGAACCTAAATCTCATTGTTTTCACGACACAAGACGATACGTGTTATCATAAAAAAGGGCTCACAAGGATTTATGCTTGCCCCCACTAATTTTCCGCTGAGCCCCTATTTGGTGAGCAGGGCGATGAGGTCGGCCACTCCTTCGGTGGCTTTCTTGGGGATTACCGTTACCCAGCTGGGTACTGCTGCGGGATTGGGGTCGATGTAATAGATGGGGGTGCCGCGCCGTGCATACTGGATAAGTCCTGCCGCGGGATAGACCACCAGCGAGGTGCCTATCACTACCAAGATGTCGGCCTCTTGCACCAGCTGGGCTGCCGGCTCAAAGTTTGGCACACTCTCGCCGAAGAACACGATGTGCGGCCTGATGTGGTCGCCATAGGGGTCGAGCGTATCGACCGTGGTTTCCAGCCCCTTGTCGGTGAGCTGGTCGCACGGCAGCTGATAGATGCGCTCGGGATGAGTCATCGAGCGCATCTTCATGAGCTCGCCGTGCAGGTGCAGCACGTGCGACGAGCCGGCTCGCTCGTGAAGGTCATCAACGTTTTGCGTGATAATGTTCACGTCGAAGTATTTTTCCAGCTCCACAAGTCCGCGGTGAGCAGCGTTAGGCATGACGGTGGCCGTCATCTTCTTGCGCATGTTGCTATAAAACTGATGGATGAGTGCAGGGTCGGCTGCAAACCCTTCGGCACTGGCCACTTGCATCACCGGGTACTTGTCCCACAGGCCGCCTGCATCACGATATGTCATCATTCCACTCTCGGCGCTAATGCCTGCGCCTGAAGATACAACTAATTTTTTCATAGCGACTCAAAGAATTAAAATTGTGTTACACGATTGACTACAAAATTACAAAAAAATTGGTTTAACTGCAACATTGAGCCGCCTTACAGTGTAATAATTCTGAAACATAGCGCGTCAGGCGGTGCTTGCTTGATCGCTCAACGAGCGCTCAAACACGGCGGCCTCAAATAATTCATAATTCTTAATTCATAATTCTGAATTATTTATTAACTTTGCACCGATTTTTCGAATAGCAACGATAAAGTTTTGATAATGGACAAATTAAGTTATGCATTAGGCTTGAGCATGGGTCAGAATTTTCGTGGCTCAGGCATCAAGGAGCTAAATATCGACGACTTTGCGCAAGGCCTGCGCGTGGTGTATGAAGGTGCTGAAAAGCAGATGAGCTATGACGAGGCCAAGCAGGTGGTTACCGAGTTCTTCACCCGCCTTGAGCAGCAGGGTGCCGAGGAGAACGAGCGTCTGGGCAAGGAATACCTTGCCGACAATGCCAAGCGCGAAGGCGTGCATGTGACAGCCAGCGGCCTGCAGTACCAAATCATCAAAGAGGGCACCGGTGCAAAGCCCGGCCCCAACGACGTGGTCACAGTGCACTACACCGGCCGCCTGATCGACGGCAGCGTCTTCGACAGCTCGGTCGAGCGCGGCGAGCCTGCCACATTTGCCGTGGGGCAGGTAATACCCGGATGGGTAGAGGGCTTGCAGCTCATGAGCGAGGGTGCCGCATGGAGGCTGTTCATCCCCAGCGAGCTGGCCTATGGCAAGCACGGCACAGGCCCCATCAAGCCCGGCAGCACGCTCATCTTTGAAGTGCAACTGATAAAAGTAGATAAAAAATAAATAATTAAAACAAACTTACACAGACAATGAAAAAGATTTTTTCGCTCGTCATTGCAGTGTGCATGATAGGTGCATTCACCAGCTGCAACGAGAAGGGTAGCGCAGCCAAGTCGTCGCCACTGGCCGACTCGGTGAGCATGGCATTCGGTGACCTGTATGGTAACGGCATGGGCGCATCGCTCAAGCAGGATTCCACCATCAAGATGAATGATGTGCTTCGTGGTGTGGAGATGATTCTTCAAGCCGACACCGCAAACCATGGCTTGATGGCCGGTCTCCAGATTGGTATGCAAATCATGCAGATGCAGCAAGGCATCAAGCAGCAGTATCAAATCGCTATCAACAAGCGTGCCTTTATGGAGCACTTCAAGAAGGCCCTGCTTGCCGACTCGGTAATGGATCAGCAGCAACTCATGGAGCTGCAGTCAAAGATTGAGCCCATGCTGCAGCGTGCCAAGGCCGAAGCAATGGCCACCGACCCCGTAGCCATCAAGAACAAGAAGGCCGGCGAGGCATTTGTAGCCAAGAAGGCAAAGGACGGCAGCTACACCAAGACCGGCAGCGGCTTGCTCTACAAGGTTATCAACGAGGGTAACGGCGCCAACTTCACCGAGAACGACGTGATCATGGTTAACTATCGCGGCACACACATCGACGGCAAGGAATTTGACGCAAGCAAGGAGCCCGTGGCATTCCGCATGAGCCAGGTGGTGCCCGGATTTGCCGAGATGCTCAAGCTCATGAAGCCCGGCATGAAGGTTGAGGCCATTCTGCCCGCCGACATCGCCTATGGTGCCGACGGCAGCAGCCCGGTTATCGGCCCCAACGAGACCTTAGTGTTTGAAATTGAGACCGTGGGTGTAAAACCCGCCGACAAGAAATAAAGCTATACTCCAATATAGCGAACTAAAACGAATGAACCGAGCCAAACGCATTTGGCCCGGTTCATTTTTTATAACCTAAATAGTGCTATGTCAAATCCAGAATTACTCAAGCGACAATTAGCTACAAGTGGCTGACGCTTTTTAATTATGAATTAAGAATTGTGGCGGCATGGCGTAGGGTAATGCCAAGCATTGCTTGGTCATGCGAGCTACAAGTGCGCAATGCGACCAATTATTCATTATTAATTATTCATTATTAATTATTCATTACTAATTGCCCGAGGCGCCACCCCAATTCATAAATACCTACACGGTGAGAATTTCCTTCTCCTTGGCAGCAAACACCTCGTCGATCTTCTTCATGTACTTGTCATGCAGCTTCTGCACCTTGTCTTCGCCGTCCTTCGACACATCTTCACTCATGCCGTCTTTCACGGCTTTCTTGAGGCCGTCGATGCACTCGCGGCGGGCATTACGCACACTCACTCGTGCTTTCTCCGACTCGCTCTTCGAGTCCTTAACCAGCTGCTTGCGGCGGTCCTCGGTCAGCGGCGGGATGTTGAGGCGAATCACCTCACCATTATTCTCGGGCATGATGCCGATGTTGGAGTCGATGATAGCCTTTTCAATCACGCGGAACATGTTCTTCTCCCAGGGCATGATGGCAATGGTGCGCTGGTCGGGCACGCTCACGTTGGCCACGTTGCCGATGGGCACCTTACTGCCATAGTACTCAACGCGAATGGGGTCGAGGATTTTCACATTTGCCTTGCCGGCACGGATGTGTGCCAAGGTGTCGTCGAGGAATGCTACAGCTTCCTGCATCTTCTTTTCGGCTGCATCCAGATAGAATTTCAGGTCGTTCATAGTTGTGTATATTAATAGTTATTATTGTTTTCGAAAGACAAAGTTACGAATAAGCGAGAGAAAAGCAAAAAAAAACTTGTTTTTTATTTGCTTTTCTCTAATAGATGGGGTCGCCTCCGGCGACGGCTTCGGGGGGGGACCACAGCCCCCAGTGCGGTCATCTGCGCTCGCTTTGCGCGCTTCGACGACCGTACTGGGGGTTACTCAAAGGTTCGCCCCTTGGGCGAACACCCCAAAAGACACTACATCTGGTCGCCAACGACCCGGCCACACGCGCAGTAGCATGCCAGCGGCCCACATCGATGCTTTCACCATCCACACACGCGCAGTAGCATGCCAGCGGCCTACATCGATGCCATCACCGTTGCCGGCCAGCGATGTCGCAGGCTGGCAACGGCACACGAGGATTCAGCCGTAGGCTGAACCTCTGAGTAACCCCCAGTACCACTTGCTACATCGAGCGCAGCGAGAGCAGCAAGTGGCACTGGGGGTGGACAGTGCCCCCGGGCAGGTCGCCGGCGGCGACCCCTGCGTTCAGTCGGCAAGAAAATACTTTTCGTCTATCGCCCCACCATTATCAATGATGAACTTCCGGTACTCATCGGCAAACGTCACCATTTTGTGATGTTCCTTTTGATTTATGATGTATTGCTTTACTACCGAGATTTGGTCTTTGGAATAAGTAAAGGCTGCATATCCCTCACCCCACCCACTGAACTTTGCGAACAACGGGCTTTGTTTCATCCAGTTCCCAGCTGCAAACTTTAGTCCTCTCACAAATTCAGAAACCGACAAATTGGGCGGTATGGAAACCAACAAATGGATGTGATCGGGCATACCGCCTATGCGATACATCTTAACTTTGTGATTTTGGCAATACCCAAACATATAAGCATAAAGTTCGCGTTCATGCTTTTCGGCGATGGCCGGTATGCTGCGATAGGTACGCAACACAATATGATAAATTAGATTCGTATAGCTCATGGCACAAAGTTAACGAATTTATGGCACATGGCAATGGGAGTACAACGCCGCTGGGGTCGCCTCCGGCGACGGCTTCGGGGGGGCACAGCCCCCCAGTGCGGTCATCTGCGCTCGCTTTGCGCGCTTCGACGACCGTACTGGGGGTTACTCAAAGGTTCGCCCCTTGGGCGAACACCCCAAAAGACACTACATTTGGTCGCCAACGACCCGGCCGCACGCGCAGTAGCATGCCAGCGGCCTACATCGATGCTATCACCATCCGCACACGCGCAGTAGCATGCCAGCAGCTTACATCGATGCCATCACAATCCGCACACGCGCAGTAGCAGGCCAGCAGCCCACATCGATGCTATCACCATCCACACACGCGCAGTAGCATGCCAGCGGCCTACATCGATTCCATCACCACCCACACACGCGCAGTAGCAGGCCAGCGGCCTACATCGATGCTATCACCATCCGCACACGCGCAGTCGCATGCCAGCGGCCTACATCGATGCTATCACAATCCGGACACGCGCAGTAGCATGCCAGCAGCCCACATCGATGCTATCACCATCCACACACGCGCAGTAGCATGCCAGCGGCCCACATCGATGCCATCACCGGCCGGCCAGCGATGTCGCAGGCCGGCAACGGCACACGAGGATTCAGCCGTAGGCTGAACCTCTGAGTAACCCCCAGTACCACTTGCTGCATCGAGCGCAGCGAGAAAAGCAAGTGGCACTGGGGGTGGACAGTGCCCCCGGGCAGGTCGCCGGCGGCGACCCCTGCGGCGCTACAGCCTATAAGAAAAGGAGATGAGCCAAATGCTCGGCTCATCTCCCTCAATATCAGTGCTTACAGGAAGTCGAGATTAGAATCCTGCGTAGCGCACGCCATGGACGTGATAGATGGTTCCCGCGTCGTCGGTGAACTCGATCTTATAGTCAATAGCGTCGGTGGGCTTGCCGTTAACGTTAATGCCGCCATTCTCAATGATTTTGCCATCGGTAACGGTGCAATAAACGGGTTCTCCCTCATCGTCGTCGTAGATGTACTGGTCCTTGATCTCAAACGTTCTTTCGCTCAGGTTGATAGGAATCTTGAATTCATATCCCCAGAAGTTATTGCCGTCGGTGAACCACATCTTGTCGGCATCGTTGTCGGCGGTATTGTAGGTGTACATGTCCCACGAGCCCATTCCGTAGGGGTCTTCATAGACTTCTCCATCCACAATGGCATCGACAGTCACAATCCAGTGCCCGGCCATCTTCTCTACAGCAGTGCCGCCGGCAGGTTCGTCGGTTTCCACACTACAAGAAGCGAAGCCTATTGTCAGCAAGAGTGCTGTTGCAAATAATGAAATATATTTTTTCATAATGATAGTCATTTAATAAGTTAACTATTACTCAACCTTGTTCAGCACTATATCCATGAAGATTTGCGATGCATACGACAGGCTATAGCTGATTTGACCATTGTCGGGATCAAACTTAGCATTTTCGATATAGTCCAATGAATCGCCCCAACCACGAAGGTAGCTGTCGAGCAGTTCAATCTCGCAGTCATTGTTAACACTCACATAGCCTGTCATGGCATAGTTTGTGCCATAGCCGCGAATTTGCCAATACCAACCGCCAAGCAGGTCATTGACAGCATAGATACCGGGCACGATCTCGGTGAAGGTGATGCCCACGCACTGGCTTGTGTTGCCGTAGTGAGCAGCATAGGCCGAGAACGGTGTCTTGTTGGGGCCATACAATGTGTTGCTCATGTCGGTTTGGTAGGTGCCGTCCATATCTACTGTCACCTCGGGGTCATAGACGCACACTGTGCGGCTCACCGATGCGGGGTAACCGTCGCTACCTAATGCCGAGTAGGTGATAGTGTAAAATCCCAGTTGGTTGACGTCAACGTCTTCCACGCCATCAATCATAATCTTGTCGGTGATGTCCTCGCCGTTGAGCGTTCCCTTGCATCCGGGGTCGGTGTAGCTGGTGCCCACAGGCACTGCGATGAAGTCGTCGCCTTGCATGTCGAGCACAGCATAGTAGGTGAGGCGTGAATCGGTGAGATCGTCATTGCCGTCACACGATGTGAGCCCTACCAGCCCCAGTGCCATAATCAGACCAAATAAATATATCTTTTTCATAAATGATCAAATTTTAGTCGTTTCTATAAAAATGCTCTCTATTACTTAGCATCCCAGAACACGCGGTCGCTGAGCAGTTTCTCGGCGGGAGTGTTAGTGTTCAGCTGACGTGCATTGCTTGGGTAAGGCACACGTTTGCACAGGCCACCGGCGTTGATATAGTTGCGGGCCGGAACGATCATCTGTCCTGCGCTATATACGGTAGCGTCGTCAAAGATTTGCTTAGCAGTAAAGGCGCAAGTGGTGGGCACGTCGGTGCGGCGCACTTCACTCCAAGCCTCCATGTGGTCGCGATAGAACAGGGCGGCCCACTTCTGCATGTAAATTAGGTTGAGACGAGCCTGGTCAGTAGTCTGGGCATCCCAGTTCACACGGCCTCCGTTCAGGAACGAGCCTATGCTGATGCCGCGCGACACGAAGTCGGCTTGCACACCTGCTTCATAGGCTGTCTTGGCTGCACTCTTGTCGCCCCAGCGAAGCTGAGTCTCGGCAATGAGGAATTGCAGCTCGCTCTGAGTGAACAGATAGATGGGTGCGAAGACAGCGGGAGTGTAGTCGATGGCACTCACATCCTTGTTCTTCCAGTCGCCGGCCCAGGTGCCCATATAGGTCTTGGAGCCGGGGAGCTGTCCCACATATTCGCCGTTGGCCTCATTCTTCATGATAGCGTAGCCGATGCGAGGATCCTCGGTTGCCAGGTAGTAGCTCACGATGGGGTAAGAAGCCACATGGTTCTTGGTTCCTAAGGCGCGTGTCACGTCATACCAGGGGTTGTACTGGCCATCGGCATTTGAATATACATCCCATGCCACATTGCCGGTGAAGAAGTTGCCGGCCTTGACCAGTGCCACGGCCTTGCTCTGATATTCGCTGGCATTGATGCCGCCGTCAATCAGACGCAGGTACATGCGCAGGCGCAGAGCGTTGGCGAAGCCTCTCCAGGCATTCACGTTTTTGTTAAGCAATGGGTCGGTAAGGGTCATTGCGTCGCCACTGAGAGCAGCTTCAGCATCGTCGATTTCCTTAAGCACACCCACATACACGTCTTCACCCTTGTCCCACATGGGATTGGGGTTTGCACTTCCTTGCAGGGCCTCGGTGTATGGAACTTGGTCGAGGTTATCGACCAGGATCTGGTAAGCATAGGCACGCAGCACGGTGCAGGCAAAGAGGTCGCTTGTGTTGGCTGTGCGATCCATCACATCCTTGATGTCGGCCAGAGCACCGGCATACAGCGTGCGGTAGCAGCGGTCAAACAGGTTGGTCGATTCGTCGATGTTCAGTTCGGCCTCATTGTTATACTGGTTGGCTTCGGGGCGCTGTTCGAAGTACTGTGCGAAGAATCCGCCGTAGTTGAACATCGCATCGCCCACAGCCGTTGCAATAGCATTCTCGGCAGCTGGAAATACCAGGTCGGGAGTCACGTCTCCACTGCTGGGGTAGTTGGGGTCGTCGTTGATGTCAAGGTTGCACGACGTCAGTCCCAGCACAGCAGTAACGGTGAGGAATAAAAATATCTTTTTCATATCTGTTTCTCTTTATTAGAATTTAACCTGAACATTGAAACCAAATTTGCGCGAGCTCGGGTTGGCCGAGAACTCACCATAGTTACCCTCGAGGTCGTTACCGAATGTCGAGGTCTCAGGATCGATGAAGGTATTGCTCTTCGGAGTCCACAAGAAGAGGTTGTTACCGAAGGCCGACAGAGTTATGCCGCTCAGGAAGGTCTTGGCAAACCACTTGGCAGGTAATTGCCAGCTCAGCACCACAGAACGCAGTTTCACATAGCTCTTGTCAACAAGGAAGGCACGGTCCAGCTCAGCACCACCGGCATCCCAGTAGGTGAAGATACCAGTCTCGTCGAGCGGAGTGGTGTTCTCAACATAGGTCACGTTGCCCTCGGCGTCGGTAACTGCTTGTACCGAGTTGGGCACGATGAACGGGTTACGGTTGTTATAAGCCGTCTGGATGGCGTTACCGGTGAAGTAGTTGATGTCCTTGGTGCGAGAATAGAGCATACCGCCGTGGCGAACGTCTAAGTTGGCCGACAGGCTTACAGTCTTGTAGGTGAGCGTGGTGCCGAAGCCCATGAGGTACTTGTAGTTCATGCTACCGACAATCTGCTGCTCGCTGTTTACTAACGGCTGACCTGCGTTGTCGCAGATGATCTTGCCGTCGGGAGTGGTTTGAGGAACGTAAGCCTTGAATACGCCTAAGGGTTCGCCTTCTATTGCATACAGGCTTGTGCCGCCGCTCAGACCATAGATGGTTGCAATGCCGCCTAACTGCTCGGGCAGCTTGATAACCTTGCTCCAGTTCTTGGTGTAGTTCCAGTTGATGTCCCACTGGAAGTCGCCCACCTTCACAGGAGTGACGTTGACCAACAGCTCGACACCACGGTTGCGAATCTTACCGAGGTTCATGTTCTGTGCGGTGTAGCCCGTAGAAGGATCCATGTTAAGCGAGAAGATTTGCTTGTCGGTGTTGCGGTTGTAGTAAGCAGCGTCGAAGCTGATGCGATTGTGCAGGAATACCATGTTCAGACCGACCTCAAACTCGGTGGTCATCTCAGGGCTCAGGTCGATGCTTCCCAGCACGTTGCCCAATGAGTAGGCATTCACGCCGACCTTGGTGAAGGGGAACGTGCTGCCGTTACCGAAGCCACTGGTGGCTGCGGCTGCCTGGGCATATACCGAGTTGGTCATATACACGTTAGCATCATTACCGGTGCGGCCCCAAGCTAAGCGGAGCTTACCGAAGTTAATGGCTTCACGAGTGTCGTGAGACAGCAGTTCGCTGAACAGGAAGCTCAAGCTCACACCGGGATAGAAGTAAGAGCGGTTGGTCTTGGGCAGAGTCGAAGACCAGTCGTTACGGCCTTGCAGAGTGAGGTAGAGCATGTTCTTGTAAGCAAACTCGGCACTGCCGAATACAGCCAAGAAGCGGCGCTTCCACTCATATTGCGAAGTGGCGGGGATTTCGGCACTGTTGCTCAGGTTATACCACATGGGGATGGTCAGGTTGGTCACCGATGAAGCGAGCGACTTGTAGCTGCGCTCATTGCCGTTGAAACCTAACTGAGCATTGATGTGCAGATCTTCGCGCACTTGCTGGTCGTAGGTGATCATGAAGTTCTGATCAATCTCGCGGCGGCGGGTAATGCTTTGCGACACTTCGCCGGTGAGGTCTTTCAGAGCGTCTTCGTAGTTAGGAGTGCCGGAGAACAGTTTCGACATGTTGGGCATTCCGAAGTTGTGATGACCGGTGTTGGTATCAAGACCGAAACGATAGGTAGCCTTGAAATACTTCAGGAAGTCGTAGTCAAGTTGCAGGTTGCCGTAGAAGCGCTCCTGCTCATACTCGTTCTGGTAGTTCTTGATAATATAATAAGGATTGGTAACACCATAGGGGGTGTAGTAGTAACCCGGTGTGTTGAACGGGTTGTCAAGGTCCTTCATCTCCACGATAGCGATGTCGCGCGGAGTCTGCATGATGCTGTTATACATCGAGCCTGTCTTCTGACCGGTGGTCACGAAGTGGTTACGCTGGAAGGCGTAGTTGAGCGATGTGCTGAAGGTGAAGTTGCCCTCGCGGTGGCTTCCACGACCTGATACGGTATATTTGGTGTAAGTGTCAGAGTCGTAAGGAATGATACCGTTATCGTTGATTTGCGACAGCGACACGAAGTAGGTACTCTTTTCGGTTGCACCGTTGAACGAGATGCTGTTGCTGTAACGGAAACCGGTGCTGAAGAAGTCCTTCACATTGTTCTTGACGGGCAAGTACGACTTGATGTTCTGCGAGCCGTTGTAAGTCCAGCCATAGAGCTGCTGTGAGCCGTCGAAGGCGGGACCCCACGAGCCATTCTCGATTTCGGTCTTGTCGCCATACCAGCCCATACCGAAGCTGTTCTGCATCTGCGGCAGTCTGAGTACCGACTCCCACTGCAGGCCGCCATTGTACTCAATGCCGACGCCCTTTTTCTGCTTCGTTCCTTTCTTGGTAGTGATAAGGATCACACCAGCGCCTGCACGGCTACCATACAGTGCCGTAGCGGCAGCACCCTTGAGGATGGTCATCGACTCCACGTCGTTGGGGTTAACGGCGTTGGCACCGTTACCGAAGTCGTAACCTCGGTCAAGGCCTTCATCGCTGTAGGATGCTGCGTTGTTCAGAGGCACACCATCCACCACATACAGTGGCTGGTTGTTGCCCGAGAGCGAGCTCACACCACGAATGATTACCGACTTAGACGTACCGGGGTCAGACGAGCTTTCGCCAATCTGCACACCAGCCACCTTACCGGCAAGACTCGACATGATGTCGTTAGTACGTGCCTGGGCTATAACGTCACCCTTGATAGGGGTTGCGCTCACACCCAGAGCCTTTGCCTCGCGCTTGATACCCATGGCGGTTACCACCACTTCGTCGAGCTGAGTGTCGCTCGACTTGAGCACGATGTTCATGTTAGAAGCAATGGGTACTTCCTGGGTCTGCATACCGATGTAGGAAACGCGAAGCATCTTGGCTCCATTGGGAGCCCTGAGCGTGAACGTTCCATCTACGTCAGTAGCTGTACCAACCTGGCTTCCAACAACCTGAACGGTCGCTCCCGCAATGGGAAGCCCGTCCTCTTCGGCAGTCACAACACCTGTGACTTTAGTTTGAGCCGATGCCATACCTATTCCAAGTAATAAGCATGCTAGAAACAAAGTTAATTTTTTAATCATAAACTCACGCAATTAATATTAATAAATAAGTTAATTGTCTTGGAATACATATTGTGTTTTTACCCACATTGTGTTTCACCACTTCTCAACAAATAGCATCATAAATCATCATGCCTTTTTAACTGTAAATATTATGATGTTTATTGTGTGCTTACGAGTGTGTTTTGTAGTCGCAAAGTTATGATATCGGCCACAAAAAAGCAAAATTCCTCGAGTTTTTAACCTTTTAGCGTCCGATACATTAATTTTCAAAATTAATCATAAATAATCATTTTTTGACACTATAGAAATTGCATGCTTTTATATCTTCTTGATTTCCAACAATATTACATGTTTCGAAATGAAACTTTTATTTTTCGAATGAAAACTTCTGTTAAATCTAAATTGTTAACTGGTCACACTCGTTAACATTTCGGATTTAACACTTAAAAGCCACTCAAAACGGTGGTTTTCGTAGCCTAAAGCCCCATTATAGCGAAAAAATAAAAGCGCCGGAGCTGAATTCCGGCACTTTTATCAATTTCGTTGTGCAATGGACACCGTTGCACAATTGTTAACGCGGCAAGGCCGTTGACATATCGGCCCGAGGCGCTCCCGCAATGGGGGAGCGTCAGCCTAATTTCTTGCGAAGCTTGTCGAGCATGTCGCGGGTCATGGCGTCCAGGTCATACTCCGGCTTCCAGTCCCACTCGATGCGTGCGCAAGTGTCGTCGAGGCGGTTAGGCCACGACTCGGCAATGCCCTGGCGCAGCGGGTCAACCTGATATTCCATCTCGAAGCCGGGCATATACTCCTTGATCTTGCGATAGATGATCTCGGGATCGAAGCTCATCGAGGCAATGTTGAACGAGTTGCGGTGCTGCAGGCGTGCAGGGTCGGCTTCCATGATCTCGATGGCAGCACGCAGGGCGTCGGGCATATACATCATGTCCATGAACGTGCCGGCCTTGATGGGGCAGATAAACTTCTCGCCACGCACGGCACTGTAGTAGATATCTACAGCATAGTCGGTAGTGCCGCCGCCCGGAGGAGCCACATAGGAAATCAAGCCCGGGAAGCGCACCGAGCGGGTATCGACGCCAAACTTGAGAGCATAGTAGTTGCTCAGGAGCTCACCGCTCACCTTTGTCACGCCATACATGGTGCGTGGCTGCTGGATGGTGTCCTGCGGGGTGCCGTCTTTGGGAGCATTGGGACCGAATGAGCCTATGCTGCTGGGAGTGAACACGGCGCAGCCATGCTCGCGGGCCACCTCCAGGGTGTTCATCAGGCCACCGATGCCTATCTTCCAGGCCAGCAGCGGCTTGGCCTCGGCCACAGCACTCAGCAGCGCTGCAAGGTTATAGATTGTGTCGATGTTATACTTCTTTACTGCATCGGCAATCTGCTGGGCATTTGTGATATCGACAACCTCCTTGGGGCCGCTCTCGGCAAGCTCGCCCTTAGGCTCAGCACCGGGAATATAGCCGGCCACAACGTTACCGTTGCCGTAAATGCCACGCAATTTCATCGTCAGCTCCGACCCGATTTGGCCGGTAGAGCCGATAATCAAGACGTTTTTCATTTGAAATTATCAATGTTAATGGTTCAATTAGTTAATCGTACAAAATTACTATTAAAATCTCAAACGAGTGTATTACTTATGTAAAAATTTCATTAATACGTATTGTTTTTTCTTTATTTTTCGGCCGGAGGTTTCACCATGTCAATATTTTTTATGAACTTTGTGAGACAATTTTCAAAACACAGACTTTTAACCATTGCTGTGCCTAAACTTATTAACCTTATTAAATAATAGCAAACCGATGTACGGAAAATTTCAAGAACACCTGACAAAAGAATTGGCCGACATTAAGGCCGCCGGCCTGTACAAGAACGAACGCATCATCACCACCGAGCAGCGTGCCGCCATCAAGGTGCGCCCCGATAGCGACGTGCTAAACTTCTGCGCCAACAACTACCTGGGTCTGTCTAACAACAAGCGGCTCATCGATGCCGCCACCCGAGCCATGGCCGACCACGGCTACGGCATGTCGAGCGTGCGCTTCATCTGCGGCACACAAGACATCCACAAGGAGCTCGAAGCAAGCATTGCAGCCTATTTCAAGACCGAGGATGCAATCCTCTACGGCTCGTGCTTCGATGCCAACGGCGGACTTTTCGAAGCCCTGCTCACCGACGAGGACGCAATCATCAGCGACGCACTGAACCATGCTTCGATCATCGACGGCGTGCGCCTGTGCAAGGCTAAACGCTACCGCTATGCCAACGCCGACATGGAAGAGCTGGAGAACTGCCTCAAGGAAGCTCAGGCACAGCGATTCCGCATCATCGCCACCGACGGCGTGTTCTCGATGGACGGTAACGTGGCTCCCATGGACAAGATTTGCGAGCTCGCCGAGAAATACGACGCCATGGTAATGGTCGATGAGTCGCACTCGGCAGGCGTTGTAGGCCCCACAGGGCACGGAGTGGCCGAGCAGTTTGACCTCTACGGCAAGATTGACATCTTCACCGGAACTTTAGGCAAGGCATTTGGCGGTGCCATGGGTGGCTTCACCACCGGCCGAAAAGAGATTATCGACATGCTGCGCCAGCGCAGCCGTCCCTACCTGTTCAGCAACTCTATTGCACCGGGCATTGTGGGCGCAAGCATCGAGATGTTTAAGATGCTGGGCGAGAGCAACGCACTGCACGACAAGCTGGTAGAGAACGTTAACTACTTCCGCGACAAGATGATGGCCGCAGGCTTCGACATCAAGCCCACACAGAGTGCCATCTGCGCCGTGATGCTCTACGATGCCAAGCTGTCGCAGGACTTCGCCGCACGCATGCAGGAAGAGGGAATCTACGTCACAGGCTTCTACTACCCCGTGGTGCCCAAGGGTCAGGCCCGCATCCGCGTGCAGCTCAGCGCCGGACACGAGCGTGAGCACCTCGACAAGGCCATCGCCGCCTTCATCAAGGTGGGCCGCGAGCTCAACGTAATCAAGTAAGAGCAAGAAGCTGAGCAATAAGTAATCAGGGGTTAAGTGTCAAGGGTTAAGTGTTGCCCTTCACACTTAACCCTTGTCACATAATAACAGCCTGTGTAATCGGTGTGGGGAATAAGGCGCGCACCAGCACACTTAGCACTTAACCCCTTAACCACTTATGATTACAGGTATTCTTCGCCGTAGAGCGTGCGCACTTCGTTCACATAGTTGCGGATTTTCTGCTCCTCGCTGCGCGGCACAATCAGCAGTGCATCGTCCACGTCGGCAATGATATAGTTGTCGAGCCCCGAGGCCACGATGAGTTTGTCGCCTTTAATGGCAATCATATTGTCGCGGCAGTTGTTGAGCACCGCCATGCAACCCTGTGTGACGTTGCCCTGCTCATCGCTCTTGGGCGAATGGTCATAGACGGCGCCCCATGTGCCCAGGTCGCTCCAGCCGAAATCGACACATTCCACATAGACGTTTGGCGCTTTCTCCATCACAGCAAAGTCGATAGATATATTGCGGCACGACGGGAAGTTGGCTGCAATAAAGTCGGCTTCGGCATCGGTGCCAAACGTGTCTAATCCCTGATCAAAGATAGCGGTGATGTCGCTCGCCTGGTTGCGCATGGTCTCAATAATGGTTCCGGCCCTCCAGAAAAACATGCCCGAATTCCAGAAGAACTCTCCCGACTCTAAGAAGATGCGAGCCAGCTCCTCGTTGGGCTTCTCGGTAAAGGTCTTCACTGCCGAGAAATCATCGCCCAGTTGTTCGCCCACCTGTATGTAGCCATAGCCTGTCTCGGGTCGGTTGGGCTTAATGCCCATGGTGAGCAGTGCGTCATGATTGTCGATAAAGTCAAAGGCCTTCAGCACACAGCGCTGGAACTCATCGGTGCGCAGGATTAGCGGGTCGCTTGGAGCCACCATGATGCGGGCATCGGGATTGAGTGCATGGATGTGATAGCTGGCCCATGCTATGCACGGAGCCGTGTTGCGCCGCGCCGGCTCCTTGAGTATCTGCTCGGGTCGCAGTTGCGGCAACTGGTGGGCAATGATGGGCGCATACTGCTCGTTAGTAATCATGTAGATGTTCTCATCGGGAATAATGCCCTTTATGCGATCGACAGCCATCTGCAGCAGGCTGCGGCCGGTGCCGAAGAAATCGATAAACTGCTTGGGCATACGCTGGCGGCTGTAGGGCCAGAAGCGGCTCCCCACGCCACCGCACATTATCACGCAATATCTATTGCTATTCATGTCGTTGTGTTTTCAAAGTTATTTGTATATTCACTTGCGGCTCACAGAGCCATTATAATTTCAACTCAGCAAACTAATTTTATAAATTATAAATGCCAGAACTGCAAGTTCCACAGCCATCACCATGAGTGCCATGACGGTGAAACGCACGCCAGCCCTTTGCCCGCCACTGCGCCAGCCTATGTTCCGCTTGGCATATCGGTATCCGGGCAGGATTGGGTTCCATGCCCTGGGTTGAGCTTGCGATGATTTCTCAACGTGCGTCTTATCGGCCGGCGCGGCCTCGGGTGCCGGCGGGCTGACGGGCTGTGGAGCTACTGCCGCAGCGGCCGACTCGTGAGCAGGAGCCGGTTCCACTTGCTTAAGCGACCAGCCGCAGTATGGGCAAAAGTTAACGCCCTGCGGTATCTTGCGACCACAATGCGGGCAGAACCCGTAGGTCAGATGCTCTTCAATCACTCGCACTGGCACACGCTCGGGAACGGTGCCCGCAGGCACCATATCAGCGGCATCAAACACAGCCAGGCACTGCGGACACACCACAGCACCTCCATGCAGTGCCACCTCCTCGGCCGAAATCTGCATTGCCTTGCCACATTGAGGACATTGAAGTTCCATCGGTTATTTTATAAAGTCGGTGCAAAGATAATGAAATTTAAGAATAATACAAAAATTTAGTCATATCATGAAACCGCCAACGAGCCGGGCAAATCTATTTTCTCACATATATAAAGGCATAAAGCAAAAAAAACACTAATTTTGCACTCTTGCCGTTTACATATTCACCGGCCCGGCGTCTTATAACTAAAACGGCAATAATTGCGTGACGTGAAAGCGCAGCACATGACTATAGAGCATCAATTCATAAAGAATGCCACCGAATGGCGACAGAAGGCACTCAGCGCGAGCCTTGCATTCGGTGCATCGTCGGCCCAGGCCGAGGACGTGGCACAGGACACGATGCTCAAGTTGTGGCAAATGCGCGCCGAGCTGTCACGTTACCGCAACATCGAGGCGCTGGTTAGCGTCATGGCACGCAACCTCACCATCTCGCTGCACCGCAAGCCGTCGGGCGAGGCACTGAGCACAACACTGAACACGCTCAGCGACAGCTCGCCCGACCCCGAACAGCAGCTCATGGGACGCGAAGCGGTCATGCAACTGGAACAGCGACTGCGGGAGCTGCCGCCGCGGCAGCACGCCGTACTGATAATGCGGCAGGTAGAGCATCGCTCCTACAAAGAAATCGGGCGCTTGCTCGGCATCGAAGAGACATCGGCCAAAGTGCTGCTGTCGAGAGCGCGAAAATGGTTGTTAAACGAACTTAGCAAGGAATAACATGAACACCGACCATGCCTATATCGAGAAACTGCTAAACCGCTTTTTTGACGGGCAATCCACGCTCGACGAAGAGGCCGAGCTTGAAGCATTTTTTGCCGGCAACGATGTTCCGGCCGAGTGGTTTCGATACAAGAAAGTGTTTCAATACATAGGCTCACTCCAGCCAGCAGAGCCCGCACCGAGAATTAGCATCGGCCGCTCACGGCCACTGCGCTGGGCGGCCGCCGCAGCCATTGCAATCGTCATGGCCATAGCATTAAAGCTGCTTTTCACGGCACCCGAGGCCAGCGCTCCGCAGCCTGTCGTATCACAGAGGAAAACGGTCACCACTCTTCCAGCCGTCGATACGGCCACTGCGGTCGCGTCCACACAGCAAGCCACCGTCAAACCGGCGGCTTCGATGCTTGCCCGCACCAAAACGCGCCACAAGCCACGGTACACTGCCAAAAGCACAGCCGTCAGGAGTGCCGACAGTGCCGAGATAATACACACCGAAGCCGAGCTCGAGAAAGCCGAACAAGAATACATTGCCGACCGCCTGCTGCTTGAGCACGAACTCAGGCAGAGCCTGCCGCCGGCCACACAACGCAGCGGATGGGTCACGACATCGTTAAACATTCAATAAGGCACTGAAAATCATACTACATCCCCACGCGAAAATTCAAGCAAACTTAAATTCAATAAAACCATAACGCATTATGAAATCCAAAATCATCGTTTTACTGTCGGCCGTGATGCTGATGACAGCTACCGGAGCATTTGCACAATCAAGAATTGACAAAGCCATAAGCGACTTAATTGAAAATGGCTATGCACGGCAAACCAAGGCCTTGCAAGAGATGGACTCAATGGGAATTACCACAGGCCGCTGCCAAGTGTATCGTCTTGACATTCCGCAGGCCAACAGCTACTTGCTCGACAATGTGCTGAAAGCATTCGACAAAGAGCAGGACAATGCCTATTACCAGCTCATGGAGAATGCCGATTCCCCTCATCGTCAAAGCACAGCACTCACCTATGGCAACAATGGCGAATACGTCATTATAGGTGATGACTCCGACCGGAACTACCGCGTGATGTGCTTTATCGACCCCGAGCAGAACGACTACCGCACAGGCTATGCCGTGGAATGGGCAAACAACGACGGGCAAATTGAGGGGCGCATAGCCTGCACCTATGGCAGCAAGCCCTCAAAGAAGAAATCGCTGGGGCGCCTTGAGAGCCTTGGAGACCTCGAAGACTTAGACCTGAGCAAATTAGGTGAAATATTGCCCGAAGCCATTAAGACCATCAAGGTCATTGGCAAGGACGACCTGAAGAAGTTAGGCAACCTTGAAGGGCTGAAAGACCTTGGCGACTACTTGGGAGTCCTCACCGGTGAGATCGAACTGAACGGCGAAGAAACTACCGACGACGTGCAGTGGCTCACACAGTTCAACCACTACCGTAACGCCTTTCTGCGCGCCGTGGAGCGAAACAGCAGCACAGCAGCGTCCTATGCAACCAACATCCTGAAGCTGTGCAAGAAGTCGGACAAGGCCAACCTGTCGGCCAACGAGAAAAAGCTGTGCATCAAGAACATCAAGGAAATGCGCAAGAAGACCAAAGACACATTCCTCCAGGGACTGCTCGACGAGGCGTGCGACCAGCTGAAGTAATGTGAGCTCGACTGAATTTGCGACTCAATTCCACTTAAATCCAGTCAATTTAGCTGTGAAAATTGCTCGAAAATCAAAAAAAATGGCAATTTGCTTTTTCATTCGGTAAAATACTATTACCTTTGCAGGTCAAAACGCGAATTTAAGAAAAAACACGATAAAAGACAATGGCAAAGAAAAAGAATGTTTCGGCCCGCACCACCCTTGAGGAAGTGAACGAATCACTATCGACAGCGGCGCAACGAGTAGAAGAAAACAAGAAATATATCTACTATGCACTGGGTGCAATAGCAGCAATCGTGCTGATTGCCGTGGGCTACATCTATGGTGTGCGAAATCCTAACCTGCAAAAGGCAAAAGAAGGTATGGCAACTGCCGACCTTGCCTATCTGCAAGGTGACACAGCAAAGGCTCTCAAGGAATATGAGAAGGTGTTTGACGCCTATAGCAACAAGCCTGCCGAGCGTGCCGCCTTCAACGCAGCTATCATCCTCTATCAGCAGGGCAAGAACAAGGAAGCTGCCGCCTATCTCGAGAAGTATAATGGCGAAGGCAACATGGTTGCTCCCGCATCGAAATCGCTGTTGGGCGACTGCTATGTGAACATGAAGCAATATGACAAGGCAATCGCCGCCTACGACAAGGCTATTCAGCTATCGGGCGACAACGCGTTCTACACGCCCACCTTCATGATCAAGAAAGCAACCGTGCTGCATGCCCTGAAGAAGTATGCCGACGAGGCTGCAATCTACCAGACCATCAAGGACAAGTATATGCAATACACTCAAGCCTATCAACTTAACGTTGACAAGTATCTTGAGCGTGCAAAAGCAATGAGTGGAAAATAGACGATTTTTTTATAATAGTAATGGAGCGACTAATCTGCGTGAGCAGGTTAGTCGTTTTTTTTTGGAATTCCCCTTCGGCTTATGTTATAGTTTTTATACACTATCGGAGTAGTGTGGTTTGCCTCACTTCTTGTCGATGCCGAAGCACGCCTTCACTGCAGCGCGAATATCGGCAGCATTGGCACTGTCGCCCTTGAGAATATTGAGCACAGCCTTGATATAGTCGTCCTTGCGGTGGAAGCCGCACAACTGCGACACATTGCTGTCGCCTATCATCTGCTTGTAGTTGAACACGCGCAGCACAGCCATGTAGTCGCCTTGCTGCAAATAGTCGTGAAACTCCCGGCACAGCTGCTCGTACATGCCCCTGGGGTTGATTTCCTTCACCAGGTCCAGCATGTGCTCCTCAACGTCGCTGATAGAGTGGAACTTCATGTCGATGCGCATTTCCACACTGCGCTTCACATAGTGGCGCACATGTTCTAACGCCTGAGACTTTACCTCGCGCCTGAACATCTTGAGCACCGCAGCCTTGACCTGGGCAAACACATCATCCTCGTTGCGGTGCCTGTGGCGAGCCACTGCCTTGATAACGCCCTCAAGCATGAGAATGTTCTCGATTTCGGCCACATTAGGCACAAAGATATTTCGCTTGAGCAGATAGTCCACCTCTTTCTCGTTACGGCGGTCGCGATCCACTATGCCGCGGCTCTCCAGGCGGTGGAACGATTGCAGGTCGTTGAACGAGCGCACCGTCTCTATCACCTTGTCGCAACTGCCGAGTGCCTTGACGGTGTACTCGGGGAAGATGAGCGGGTAAAGCCGCGAGTCGATGCTGTGGCGCTCGTCACCCTCGACAAAGAGCACAGGCTTGCGACTGCCCAGGATGTCGAAGTACAGAGCGTCGCTCAGCTCCTGCCCACGCGGCATCAGTTCATAGTCCCACGCCTTTTTCTCGGGGTCGAAGGCCTTCACCCAGATGCACTGGTTGTCGAGGCGCGACGACACGAAATCCACGTCGTGAGTGTTGTAGATGAATGTGCAGTCGGGGCGCATTTCCTCTATCACGTTCCACAGCGTCTGCAAGATGCTGTGGTGTATAAAGGTCTCGGGGTCATCGACGAGTATCACGGCATCGGGCATGGCATAGAGCACGGCACCAATGTAGTAGAGCACGGCCCGCTCGCCATCGCTCAGGCGGAGCGATGTGAACTTGTCGTCATGCCCCTCGGTGGTAAACAGCAATTTGCCGTTTTCACGCAGCACCTTGTTCTTGGGAAACACCTGCTGCCACTTCTTGACCAGTGTGTCGAGCTTGGTCTTGGGAAACTCGGCCTTCTCGCCAATGAGCAGCCGCGTCTTGTAGTTCATCAGGTCGTGAAACTCATCCATGAGCATGACATAGGACAAGCGGTCGAACTCGGTTTCGGCAGTGTTTTTCACCTGCGGGTTCAGTTGGTTAATGCGCTCAAAAATCGCGTCGATGGAGCCGGGAAGCGGTTTCTCGTCTTGCGAGCGAATGGGTATGAGGGCTCGCAGAGCCGAGATGCGGTAGGCCTTGTCGCCACAAGCCTTGAGCAGGGCGTTGCAAAAGCGGCTCTTGCCCGAGCCATTGGCACCTATAACAGTCACTTGCCGCGTATCGCGCAGGGTGCCACCCGAGCGGCCATCGATGCGTATGGGAAGCTGTAGTTCCATAGTATCAAGAAAAAGAGGGAGTTAAATACGTTCCAGAATCCAAGGCTTAGGCTCAAGGATTTTCATTTTCACGCTGTGGTCGATGCTCTTCAGGAAGGCCGTGGCCACATCCAGCTCTTCAAAGCCTTTCACCACCACATAGTATTTCTTGTCGGGGCCGCCAAAGAGCACATAGCTGCTAAAGCCTTCCTCCTTGTGCAGGCGGTCGCGCATGGTGATGGCATTGAACTTCTGCTTGAACGAGGCCACTATTACGCTGTAGGTCAACTGCACCGATGGGTCGGCATCGGTCACATTCACATGCATTGGCAGCAACCTGATGCTGTCGCCGTTCACAACGGTGTTGGGGCGCTGTTTCTCGGCAAGGATGCGCTCATACTGCTCGGTGCCCACGCCATCGCGGTATTTTTCCATGGCCTTGTCGTAGGCCGCCTTATAGTTCATCTCGTTGCTGTGACACGAGGTCATGACAAGTGCGATGAGTATTGCCGTAAAAAGAAATGCAGTCTTTTTCATGTCGTCATTATTTTCATTGGCCACAAAGTTATAAAACTTTGTTCAGAAAAACAAAGATTGGAAACCCGTTATTTCCGTTCGGCCGTCGAGCTTCAAGCCAACACATGGCCTCCGGGATGCTTCTTGTCGTCGGCCAGTTCAATGACCTGTGCATGGGTTACGTTGCCGCCATCAAGGGTGAGAGTGACCAGAGTGCGCACCACCTGCCAGCCTTGTCGTCCGGCGGCACCGGGATTTACCACCAGGACACCGAGCGAGCGGTCGGGCATGATCTTCAGTATGTGACTGTGGCCGCACACAAACACCTTGGGCTGCGACAGTTGCAGGCGCGAGCGCACACCTGGCGCATACTTGCCCGGATAGCCCCCAATGTGTGTCATGACCACCTTCACGCCTTCGGTTTCAAAGATTTCGGTCTCCTTGAAACGCAGGCGCAAGTTGCCTCCATCGGCGTTGCCATACACGGCACGCAACACCGGTGCTATTTCAGACAGACGATCGACGATGGCCTCACTGCCTATGTCGCCGGCATGCCATATCTCATCGCAGTCTTTGAAGTATTGCACATACCGGTCGTCCCAGTAGCTATGTGTGTCGCTGATAATACCTATTTTTTTCATTTTGTGTGTGTTATTTTTCCAGCAGCCACAGGGCGTTCACCTTGCAGCGGATGGCTATAATGTTACCCACGGTTATGGCTGTCATTATCACCACTCCGGCCACTATTGCAGGCAGCACACTGCCAGCCGGCACGTCGAGGGCCTGGAGCATGGGCAGGTAGTGCGCACGCATTATCAGCATCAGCACCACGGCAAGCAATAGCACCACACCATTGATGGCAAGCACCATTACTATGTAGGACCGCGACACCTGGGCCGGGCTGTAGCCCAGCAGCAACAGGTCGCGCAAGCGCTGCGTGTTCTTCTGCAGCAGCAGGTATATCGACAGCATCAGCACGAAGAACGACAGCAGGCTGATTACAATGCCCACGGCAACTACGATCGACACTATTATAGTGAGGAAATAGCTTGCCTTGCCGGCCTGATTTTTGTCGCCCGCCACGTCGTAGTGGTGGTCGGCCATGTACTGCTCGATTTTCACGTCGCCGGGGCTGTTCACCTCAATGATGAGCCTTAACGGGTGACGTGCGCCACCGGTGCCGTAGCGTGCATTGGCCCACTTGAGGAAATCTTCGGGCACGATTACGGTGTTAAGCCTGCTCGAGAAGCCCACTATGCGCCCCGGTATCACGTCGTTGAGTCCGTTGCCGCTGAATGTGAATGCCAGCGGTATCATGCCCACCTGCCCCTCGCTGATGCGCGGCAGCCCTTGCGTGGCTGCAAAGCCAAAGTTATAGAGCGACAAGTAGTCGCGCGACACGATTACCGGCACCTCGGGACGCGCCGGATCAAAGCTCCACTGTGCATCGGTCACATCGATAAAATCGGTGGGAATGGCCTCAAAGAAGAACTGGCTGCGCATGGCACGGCCACTGTTGCCCAGCCCCACAGTGGCATAGATCGAAAAGTCACTGTTGATGAAACGCCCCACCTTGCGGCACCAAGGCTGAGCCTCGATGTCGGCAATGGCAGCGTCGTCAAACTCGCTGCTGCCTCCCATCATGGCTCCGGCACCGGTCACCGACCGCGTGATGACTATATAGTCCTTGCGGATGAACGACTCCTCGTCGTCAAACACCGGTTTCACATCGTTATAGAATTGGACGGCAAGGATGACAATACACAGCCCCACAAGATTGGCTATCGAAAAGCCTATGAGCTGAGCCGGGCTGATGTGCTTGCGCAATAATTTCCACAGTAAGTTTTTCATGGCAGCATCACAGTTTAAGTTCCACATCATAGTTCAGTGCCAGGTGGTTACCCACCGAGGTGGCAATAACGGATGCTCCTTGCTTGCCGGCCTCGTCGGCAAAAAGTTGAGCCACAACGCTATTATTATAGGCATCGAGATGGCTCACCGGCTCATCAAGGATGTAGAAGTCGGCCGGCTGACACAGGGTGCGCACGATGGCCACGCGCTGCTGCTGACCTATCGAGAGGCGCGACACGGGGCTGTGCAACTTGTCGCTAATCCCCAATGTGCCGAAGATTTCTTCTATTTCGGCCCGGCTCTTGTGGTGAGTGAGCTGGTTTTTCAACCACACGTTTTCATAGGCCGTAAGCTCGGGAAAGAGCCGCATCTCTTGCGGCAGATAGGCCAGCGACGTCTTTCTCAGCTCGCACCATGCCGCTATCGAAAGCGTCTTTATGTCATGGCCGTCGAAACCGATGGTGCCGCTATAGTCGCGGCGATAGCCATAGACGTAGCTGCACAGCGACGACTTGCCCGTGCCGCTGTCGGCCACGATGAGGTAATTCTTGCCGCGCTCAAGCGTCAGCTCGCACTGCCACACCTGGCTGGGCACGCGTTCACGCCCGGCAAACACTGCCGGCAGGGCATTATTAATGCTTATTGTTTTCATCTTGCACTTGTAAACTGAATTATGGTTCTTGTTTTGCCATGCCGGTGGCTGTGGTGGCACGCCGCAGCAGTGGCGTGGTGAGGCGATGCTTACCCACACGATACTTTATGGCATCGTTAGGACACACGGCGGCACAATTCATGCACATCACGCACCGGCTGTGGTCGATGGTGTGCTGCATGGCATTGACACAGCTCGACTTACACTCCTGCTCACACGCACCGCAGCCAACGCACAGGTCGGGGTTGATGTCGAGCTGCATGAGCGAGAACTGGCTCACTGCGCCCAGTGCCGTCCCCACAGGGCAAATGGTATTGCAGAAAGTGCGGCCCGTGCGCCAGGCTATAACCATTATGGCCACTGTGATCATGAGCGCGGCAAGCATACCGAGCAGTCCCACATACCAGCCACTACTCATCACGACAAGCGAATAAGGGTCGCTGTAGAGTGCCACATCGCGTGTGCGTGAGTCGCCTGTGGCACTTATTATCACAAGCAATGCGATAATGCCACGCAAACGCCAGTCGCCGGGCTGGAAACGGTAAAACCCCTTCCCCCGATGGCCAAGGCGCTTGGCAAGCCATGCGGCAATGTCCTGAAGCACGCCCATGGGGCAAACTGTCGAGCAATACACCCTGCCCAAGAGCAACGTGATAATGAGCCATGCAATGCAAGCACCCAGCGAGAACATTGCCACATCCACCGTGAGCAGGTAGTGCGCCGCTTCATCGCCACCGCCCAGTGCAATGACTGTTGCAAGCAGTGCCAGCACTGCCACGCTCAGCACCACACGAATGTATTTCACCGTCTTCATTATCTGTTTAGGCCTAAGAACATTAGCTGATATTTATTACTACAATCCTACAAAGTTACTCATTTTGTCCCAATAGTCAACGGTGGGCGACACGGTCATGTCGCCCACGTTGTGCAATGGCAGTGCGCTGCTATAATCGATAATAAAACAACAATACTCAGTATTATATGCTTTGGTCCAATCATCGTAATACTTTGCAAGTTATTCATTAGCTAATCAGCATGCAATCAGATAAAAGTCCAGGTGATGTAGCCTATGCCTTGGGTGGTAGTGTTCTTTGGTACTGAAAATGCGCTTTTGAGCGATTCTTGCACGCACGACTGTCGCACCTCTTGATGGCTCCATGCCTCACCCTTGCCACTGGTTGCGCGTGCTTCCACCACCTTACCGCGGGTGTCAACTCGCACTCGCACGGTCACCGATCCGGTCCAGCGGCTGTGCGGGCGTCCCCAGTACTCGAGCGTGTAGCCCACCAGGCCGCCGATGCCGGGCTTTCCGGTCACAGCTCCCTTATCAGAGTTTCCGCTTGAACTTCCCTGCTTGCCGCTGCCGGAGCCCTTCGACTTGCCGAAGGCGTCCTTTACACGGTCGTTTTTGGGTGCTGCATCCTCGCCGCGCTTCACTTTAGGCTTGTCGGTGGTTTTGGGTGTCTCGGTGGCAGGGCCGGTTTTCTTGGGCTTTTCCTCCTTGGGCTTTTCCTTGACCTTCATGGGCGACTCGGCCTTTGCCGTCACCACAGGCGGAGCCTGCTTGGCGGGCTCTCCGGCGTCTTCCATATCGTCGCCTTCAACGTTAGGCTCGGTGGCCTCGTTATCGACATTCTCGGGTGTCTCGGTGTCCATCTGCTCGCTCTGTGTGGCATCGGGCATATTGCCCAACATCACATATTCACCGCCAAACATGATTGAATCCTGCTTCAGCTCCACCATCATGGGCTCATCGGGCGGCCATTCATAGTGCAGCCCACACGACACGAGCAGCCAGATGGTACCGCACAGCAGCAGCAGTGTTATCAGGCACGCCAACAACCGGTTTCTGTTATCGCTGTTGTCCATGGTCAGATGTTTGTTGTAGCATTATCTATCTGTGCGTCGGCACCACCGGCCGGCTGGGCTGCCGGTGCCGAATAGGGCTGCGATGCCGGCTTGGTGGCAAGCACGATTTTCAGCCCGGCCTTAGAGCCTTTATCGAGGATTTCCACAATTTTTCCGTAGGGCACCACCTCGTCGGCATAAAGTGCGACAAACTCTTCGGGGTTGGCCTGCTTTAGCGCTTGCATGAAGCCTTCGAGCTGGTCGGACGGCAACGGGGCAAGGTCGCTCTGCGAGTGCTCGTCTTCTTGGGTGACATACATGTTCATGTCCTTGTCAATGTAGATGCGCGTAGTGGGCTTGAGTGCCGTCTGCTGGCTGCTCTGCGGCAGGTTCACCTCTAATGCCGACGGAAAGACGAAAGTAGAGGTAACCATAAAGAAGATGAGCAGCAGGAAGATGACGTCGGTCATCGAAGCCATGCTAAACATTGACAACGTCTGGTGTTGTCTCTTGAGTGCCATAGCGCGAAATTATTTAGCGGGCTCGTTGAGCAGATCCATAAATTCCATTGTGTTACCCTCAAGCTTGTTCATCACTTTATTGACGCGCGAAGTGAGGTAGTTGTAGGCAAACAGTGCAATGATGCCCACAATAAGGCCGGCCACTGTTGTCACCAGGGCCTGATAGATGCCGCTTGCCAGGATGGTGACATTGCTCTGGCTGCCGGCGCTTGCGAGCTGAAAGAAAGCCTCGACCATACCCGTCACCGTGCCCAAGAAACCAATCATCGGAGCACCGGCAGCGGTAGTGGCAAGCCAGCTGAAGCCCTTTTCCATCTTGGCAATCTCCATGTTGCCCACGTTTTCGATGGCCACGAGCACGTCGTTCATGGGACGGCCTATGCGGCTCACACCTTTTTCTATCATGCGTGCATACGGAGCCTTGGTCTGCTTGCACAATTCGCGTGCATTGTCTATCTCGCCGTTATGGATGAAATTCTTGATTTTTTCCATGAAAGCCGAATCGGTGCGCGATGCACTGTTGATGGCAAACAGGCGTTCGAAGAAGATATAAACGCTTACTACGGCCAGCAGTGCCAGTGGAATCATCAGCCATCCTCCGGCCATGGTCAGGTCCCACACCGAGAGGTCGTTGACAATGGGTTGTGCAGCCTGTGCGGCTTGTGCGGCTTGAGCGGCCTGTGGGGCAACACTGATTGTGGTGGCTGTGGAGGCTGCTGCAGCTGCTGTATCGGCCACGGCGTTGCCGACGCTGTCGGCCACTTGCTGTGCTGCACCCTCAACCGGTGCTGCTACCTGTGCAAGAATCATGTTCAGTAGTGTCATTTTGTTATGAGCTTTTTTAGTTAATATTTCCCTTTATCACTTGATCGAAGCAATTTAATCGGCAACTGCTTCCTTATAGGCACGGATGGTGGCTTCCAGCCCCATGTAAAGTGCATCGGCAATGAGCTGGTGGCCTATCGACACCTCTTTGAGCCACGGGATGTGCTGCTTGAAAAACTTCAGGTTGTCAAGGCTCAGGTCGTGACCGGCATTAAGGCCGAGTCCCACTTGGCGAGCAGCCTCGGCAGCTGTCACATAGGGGGCAATAGCGCGCTCCGGATCGGTATGGTAATCTTCGGCATAGGGGCCGGTGTAAAGTTCCACACGGTCGGTGCCGGTGCGGGCGGCAAGTTTGATGTTCTCAACATCGGTACCCACAAAGATGCTTGTCCTGATGCCGGCCTCGTGCAGCCTATCTACTATCGAGGTGAGGAACTCCTTGTTAGGAGCCACTTCCCAGCCGGCCGACGACGTGAGCACATTGGGTGCATCGGGCACCAGGGTCACTTGCGTGGGCTTGACCATGAGCACAAGCTTCATGAAGTCGTCGCTGGGATAGCCTTCGATGTTAAACTCGGTGCGAATGATCGGACGCAGGTTGAACACGTCGCTGCGCCGTATGTGTCTTTCATCGGGACGCGGATGAACAGTTATGCCATCGGCGCCGAAGCGCTCACAGTCGGTGGCTACGGTTTCTACACATGGTACGTTACCGCCACGCGCATTGCGCAGCGTTGCAATCTTGTTGATATTTACACTCAGGTTGGTCATTAATTCAAATAATTATTATGTAATGATTATATTGTCGGATGCATTATTATCACAGTGAGGGAGCACAATCTTAGCCGGCTTTGCGCTCGCTTATTCGGTAACGTTGGCTTCGCCCAAGTTTGGCTACGCCTTCTTCCGGCCGCACTCGGCAAAGTTGGAATAAAATCCACTTTGCACTCGCTTGCACGAAAGTTCTTTCGCTCGGCAGAAAAAAACGAAAAATTTCGTTTTTCATTTTGTTCTGCGCTCGCTTATTCGGTAACGTTGGCTACGCCCAAGTTACTTTCGCTCGGCAGAAAAAATGAAAAATATTGTTTTTCATTTTGTTCTGCGCTCGCTTATTCGTAACGTTGAGGCGTTGCCTCGAAGTTACTCTCGCTCGGAAAAATCAAAGTAAACTTTGCTTTTTCGCTCGCTTATTCGTAACTTTGCCATGAAAAACGTGCGCTCTCTCACTAAGCGAGCAAAGTTACACGTTATTCTTGAAATAAAAAAGCAAAAAACTCCTAAAATGGGAATATGACTGCGCCAGGCGCAACCAAAACACATAACAGCAATGAAAATAGCGATTTTTGGCAACGAATATCAGTCACAGCACCTACCGGGCATCTCACGCCTGCTGATGGCACTCGAGCAGCGAGCAGTGGAAACGCTTGTAGAGATTAAGTTTCACTCGTTTCTGGTCGAGGAAGGTCTTGCAGTGGAAGAGCTGCCGGCATTTGATGCTGCTGCCATGCCGCCTGTGGACATGGTGATGAGCCTTGGCGGCGATGGCACATTTCTCACGACAGTGATGTGGGTGGGGCCTCAACAGACTCCCATCGTGGGCATAAACACCGGCCACCTGGGTTATCTCACGGCCTACAGGCTCGACGAAGCCGAGACGGCCGTCACGCAGCTGCTTGACGGTGACTATAGCGTCGAAGCCCGCACCATGCTGCAAGTGGAGTGTGAAGATCATGAGGTGAAACACCCCTATGCACTGAATGAGATTGCCATCTTGCGGCACGACACGTCGAGCATGCTATCGCTGTGCACACGGCTCAGCGGCATTGAGCTCACCACCTATCAGAGCGACGGACTGATAGTGAGCACGCCCACCGGCTCCACGGCCTACAACCTGAGTGCCGGCGGACCCATCATGTCGCCGGCCGCACGATGCCTGGTGCTGTCGCCGCTGTCGCCGCACTCGCTCACCATGCGCCCGCTGGTAGTGCCCGACGATGAAGTGGTGACGATCACAACCAGCTCGCGAGCCGAGAACTTCCAGGTGAGCGTGGATGGCGAGGTGCATGTGTGCCGCATGGGCACTGCCGTGACCGTGCGCAAAGCTCCTTTTAGGGCAATGGTTGTGCAGCCACGAGGCCATCACTTCTCAATGGCCCTGCGCGAAAAGCTTTTCTGGGGACAGCATTGATGCCATTGCACTGCACAAGGGTGTGTCATAATTCAAATT